>NZ_JBSGVG010000026.1:0-99065 GCF_053608345.1 Nocardia sp. NPDC055050 | reverse complement strand
GGCCCGATCCGTCCGGATCGGGCCCCGATTGTCGTTTCCTAGTCCTCGCCGATGAGGCCGAATTCGCGCAGCAGTGGCCCGATCTCGGTGTCGTCGAGCTTCTTCAGCAGTCGATTGCGGACGAACTCAGGTCCGGGCAGGCTCATCTCCTCGCCGTCGCGCAACTTGCTGGTCGCCGCGAGCAGCGACCGGATGTCGTAGGTGGAGCCGAAGACCTCCGGCACTCCCCGCTCGACACCGAGCAGCGTGTAGGCCGCTTCCATACCGGTGCGCACCGAGTACTCGGTGGTGAAGATGCAGTCGCGGGTGGTCTCCGCGAACTGGCCGATGAAGGCGAAGTTCACCGCGCCCGCGGGCACCACGTCGGGGCGGTCACCGGCCTGGCGCGGCATGAAGAACGCGGTGACATACGGCATCATCACCGGGACGCACGTCGCGGCGTCCGCGGCCATCTCCGGGATCTCGGCTTCGGGAACACCCAGGTGGTACAGCCATTCCTGGGTGATCTCCGCACCCGTGCAGTCCTGCATCGACTTCTTCACGAAATCGCCGGGCCGATCGACGAACAGCGCGTACACCCACACCACGATCTGATCGGCGGGCTGCTGCTTGAAGTGCGGCTGCCGGTTCACCGTCCAGCTCATCAGCCAGGACGAGTCCTTCGCCGTCACGATGCCGCCGGTGACCACTTTGCCGCTGAACGGGTCTCGCTTGCAGATCTTCTGGATGTAGCGGGGAATGCGCTCGTCGAGGGTGGTGACCGTGGCCGACTCCCATTTGGTCTCCGGGATGTGGCCGCCGAAGACCTCCGGATGGCCGAACGCGGGGTCCTTGGCGGCGATGCGCCGCCACAGATCCCAGGCCGGGGCAGGTCCCTCGTCGAGCCGGGCGGGAGTGTGCTGATCGCCCTCGTTCGAGTTCTCGGTGAGCGAGCCGATGGTGACGAACAGCAGGTCGTCCGCGGTCAGGTCGACCCCGCCCTCGACGCCCTCGGACACCCAGTGCAGCCGGGTGGCCTGCTTGCGCGGCCCGCTGATGTCGAAGTCGACGTCGGTGACCTCGGTGTCGAAGCGGAATCGCACACCCTGGTCGAGCAGCCACCGGTACAGCGGCAGCACCAGCGACTCGTACTGGTTGTATTTGGTGAACTTCAACGCGGAGAAGTCGGGCAGGCCGCCGATGTGGTGGATGAACCGGTGCAGGTACAGCTTCATCTCCAGCGCGCTGTGCCATTCCTCGAACGCGAACATGGTGCGCCAGTACAGCCAGAAGTTGCTGGCCAGGAAGTCCGGGCCGAACACCTCGTCGATGCGCTTGTTCTCCATCTGCTCGCGGGTGGCGAGGAACACCTTCACGATGTCCTTCTGCGCGCGATCGGTGAGCGTGAACAGGCCGTCGGTGTGCGCGTCCTGGCCCCGTTTCACGGTGGCCCGCTGCAGGGAGAAGTTCGGGTCGTCCTTGTTGAGCCAGTAGAACTCGTCGAGCACGCTGGCGCCCTCGATCTCCATCGACGGCACCGAACGATAGAGGTCCCACAGGCATTCGAAGTGGTTCTCCATCTCGCGCCCGCCACGAATGACGAACCCCTTCTTCGGTTCCCTGATGCCGTCGAGCGCGCCGCCGGGCAGAGCCAGCCGCTCCAGCACGGTGATCTTGTCGGCTGCCAGCTGCCCGTCCCTGATGAGGAACGCCGCGCCGGAGAGCGAGGCCAGCCCGGCACCGACGAACCAGGCCGATTTGGCGTCCACCCCTTCGGGTTTGCGCGGCCGGGCGAACGCTTCGTAATTGCCACTGCTGTAGTACATCCGTCTCCTCTGTCCGTTCCGGAAAGTCGAGCGGGACTATGCGCTGTAGCGGTAGAACCCCTCTCCGGTGGCGGCACCGAGCTTGCCCTTGTCGATGTAGTTCTCCTTGAGCCAGGCCGCGAGCTTCTTGTGGGCGGCGCTGCCGTTGATCAGAATGTTGTACGGAGTGGTCAGGCCGACGATGTCGAGGATCTGGAACGGGCCCATGGGTGCGCCGGTGGCGATGCGCCAGGTCTCGTCGACCGCGGCGGGCTCGGCGTATCCGCCCGCGGCGAGCTCGATTCCGGAATTCAGGAACGGCACCAGCAGCGAGTTGAGGACGTAACCCGCCTTCTCCTTGTGCAATTCGATCGGCACCATGCCGATCGCTTTCGCGAACTCCACCACGGCCGCGAACACCGCCGGATCGGTCTGCTCGGTGCCCATCACCTCGGCGGTGTTGAACTTCCAGACGTGGTTGGCGAAGTGCAGCGCCAGGAACCGATCGGGGCGCCCGGTGTAGTCGACGATGTCGCTGGGCAGCAGGGTCGAGGAATTCGTCGCGAACACGGTGCGTTCGGGTGCGAGCGCACCGAGCTTGCCGTACAGGTCGCGCTTGATCTCGAGTACCTCCGGCACCGCCTCGATGATGAGGTCCGCCTCGGCCGCCGCGGTGGCCAGGTCGGTGGTCAGTGTGATGGCCGCCGCGGTCGCCGCGGTGTTGCTCGCATCGGCGCCTGCCACGTCCTGCTGATACACCGCGGCGAGTCCATCGAATCGGGTGCGTGCGGCGGTGAGCGCCGCGTCGTCGATGTCGTAGGCGGTGACGTCGAACCCGTGGAAGGCGGTCTGGAAGGCGATCTGGGATCCGAGCACCCCCGTCCCGAGGACTGTCACCTTGCGGAATTCGATGGTCATGCGTCAGCCTCCCAGTCTGGACGCGGGCACCCCCACCGCTGCGCGTCCTGGTTTCCGGTGTCTCTACCGCAGTCCATCATGGACCGAGAAGCTGAGGCGTTGGTGTGAGCGACCCACGCGTTCCGGACATCTCGGGCAGATGCTGGTAACAGTTCGGCAAACCGGCACAGTGGGTCAGCCGGCGGTGACGAGGCCCTCGGCGACCATCCAGTCGCGGGCGACATCGGCGGGTTCGCGACCGTCGATGTCGACCTGACGGTTGAGTTCGGTGATCACCTCGTTGGTGAGGCGGGCGGAGATCGGTGCCATCACCTGCACGACCTCGGGGTGCGCGTCGGCGAAATCGCGGTGCATGACCAGCGACGCGTTGTACTTCGGGAAGAAGGCCTTGTCGTCTTCGAGGAGCACCAGTTCGAGCGCGGGGATGCGGCCGTCGGTGGCGGCGACCGAGCCGAAGCGGCACTGCTTCGCGTCGGCGGTGGCCTGGTAGACGAGCGCGTCCTGGACGATCTGGCGCTGGGCCTTGCCCGGGTCGATCCCGTAGGCGGCAGCCAGACCGGGATAGCCGTCCGGGCGGACGTTGAACTCGGTGCCGACGCAGGTGGCCGCCGCAGCGGGATCTTTCGCGAGGAGTTTCGCGTAGTCCGACAGCGTGCGCACGCCGGTTTCCTCGGCGGTGCCCTTGCTCGTGACCAGGGCGTAGGTGTTGTTCATCGGCGCCATCGCCGCCCAGACCATGTTGTGTTCGGCCAGGTCGGCGTCGCGGACCGCGTCGAACTGCGCCGCCTCGGTGGGGATCGGCTTCTCCTTGCCGAGGTAGTTGATCCAGCCGGTGCCGGTGTAGTCGTAGGCGATGTCGATCTGGCCGTTCAGTTGCGCGTCACGCAGGCTGTTGGAGCCTTGGATATTGGTCAGGTCACGCACATTCGCGCCCGCGGCCGTCAAGGCGAATTCGATCATGTAGCCGAGGATGTTGGCCTCGGTGAAGTCCTTGGAGCCCACCGTGACCGCGACACCGTCGAGTTCCGGCACCGGCTCGATACTGCCCGGTCCCACGGGCAGCGGCACCGAACCGCCCGACTGCAGACCGCAACTCGCGAGCACCACGACGCTCAGCACCGGGACCAGTCCGCGCAACAATCCGGTGAATCTCACCGCAACCCCCTCGGACCGAGAAACTGTTCGGCCAGCGCGCCCAGCCAGTCGACGAACAGCGCCAGCGCGACGGCGAGCACCGCGCCGAGCGTCAGAGTCACGGTGTCGCGCAGTTTGTAACCGGTGTCGATGAGAATGCCGAGTCCACCCGCACTCACCATGAACGACAGGGTGGCGGTGCCGACGGCCAGCACCAACGAAGTCCGCAGGCCGGCCAGGATGTAGGGCACCGCGAGTGGGAACTCGATGCGGCGCAACACGAGTCCCGCCGACATGCCCTGTCCCCGGCCCGCGTCTATCAGGGCGGGGTCGACCTCCTGGTAGCCCAGGATCGTATTGCGCAGCACCGGCAGCAGCGAGCAGAACGCGATCGGCGCGACACCCACCCAGAACCCGGTGGTGCGGGTGACCAGGTAGCACAGCACGATCAGGCCGATCGCCGGCGCCGATGCCCCGATATTGGCGATGCCGACGAAAATCGGGGCCAGACGGCGGAATCGGTGCCTGGTGAGCAGTGTCCCGAGCGGCACGGCCAGCACCACGACGATCAGCACGACCGCCGCCGTGATCAAGATGTGCTGCCAGGTCACCTGGGCGACATTGCGCACGCTGATGCTGGCCTGCTGGGTGACGGTGAGATCGCGCCGGAACGCCCAGACCAGCACCCCGACGGTGAGGATCAGCACGATCACCGGCTGAGCCAGCAGGCGGAGGTATTCCGCGCGACGCTGGGTGGCGGGGGCAGCGGTCGCGGCGGGGACGTCGACGATCGAACGCGAAGAGGTGGCAACAGAATTCGTCACGATCTCGATCTCCTCACCCGGTCCGATTCGACCAGTGACCGTAGCGCTGACCACTGTGCTCCGACACCACGGACACCCGGGATCTGGTTGGTTCGGCTCGCCGACACCGAGCCGGCGAGAACCAGGCACACCCTGTGTGGACCACGATCATGCGCGGCACGGCCTGCGGGCACCGCAGGTTCGTAGGAGGCCGGCCATCGATGCGATTCGGTCGTCATGCCGGCGCCGATTCGGTGGCGGCGAGGTGGTTGATGAGGGTGTCGACGGTGACGGTTCCGGCGTAGGTCCCGGTGTTGTCGACGACGACGGCGGAAGCGGTGCGTTCGGTGAGCAGCGCGGCCAGCGCGTCTTGCAGCGTGGCGTCGGCGGGGAGGGTGGCGCCGATCGGGGTGCCGAGGTCGCGCGGCGAATCCGCGTGGGCGAGTTCGCCGGTCGTCACTCGCCGGAGCGGGCGGCGCTGGGCGTCGAGGACGATGCCCCAGGCGCGGTCCGCGTCCCGCAGGGCGGCGGTGAAGGCCGCGGGGGTGGTGTCGCCGGTGGCGGTGATGCCCTGGTCCAGGTCGAGGTCGGCGAGGACGGTGAGGCCGAGGCGGTCGATGGTGGCGGTCGCGCCGACGAACCCGGCGACCGTCTCGTCGGCGGGGGCCGCCAGGATCGCGGCGGGGGTGTCGTACTGCAGGATGCGGGAGCGGTCGCCGAGGACGGCGATACGATCGCCCAGCTTCACCGCTTCCCCGAAGTCGTGGGTGACGAAGACGATGGTCTTGCCGAGTTCGCTTTGCAGCCGGAGCAATTCGTCCTGCAGCAGCCCACGGGTGATCGGGTCGACCGCGCCGAACGGCTCGTCCATCAGCAGGACCGGCGGGTCGGCCGCCAGTGCCCTGGCCACACCGACGCGCTGCTGCTGTCCACCGGAGAGTTGGCGGGGGTAGCGGTTGCGGTAGGTGCCGGGGTCGAGGCCGACGAGGGTGAGCATCTCATCGGTGCGCTCGGCGGTGCGGCGGCGGTCCCAGCCGAGCAGGCCGGGCACCGTGGCGATGTTCTTGGCGACGGTCATGTGCGGGAACAGTCCGGCCTGCTGGATCGAATAGCCGATGCCGCGGCGCAATTCGTCGGCGTCGATCGCGCCGGCGTCGCGGCCGCCGATGGTGACGGTGCCCGAGGTGGGTTCGATCAGCCGGTTGATCATGCGCATGGTGGTGGTCTTGCCGCAGCCGGACGGGCCGACCAGCACCACGATCTCCCCGGCCGGGATGGTCATGGAGACCTCCTCGACCGCGGGTTCGGGCTGCTCGGGATAGCGTTTGGTGACCCGGTCGAGGACGATCTCGACCCCGGAGACCGCGGAAGCGCGTACCGCGTTGGTGGTTTCGATGTCAGTCACGAATTCCCCTCGGGATAGTGAGCCGTCCGAGCAGAACCAGGACGCCGTCGAGTGCGAGTGCGAGCACGACGATGAGGACGGTGCCGGTGAGTGCCTGCGGCACCGCGTTCGGGCTGCCGAGGCGGGAGAGTCCGGAGAAGATCACGTTGCCGAGGCCGGGCCCCTTCGCGTAGGCCGCCAGTGCCAGGATGCCCATGATCATCTGGGTGCTGACCCGCATTCCGGTGAGAATGGACGGCCATGCCAGCGGCAGTTCGATCTTGGTCAGCAGGCGCAACCGGTTCATCCCGACACCGCGCGCGGCATCGGTCACCGCCGGATCCACCGACGACAACCCGAGCACCGTGTTCCGCAGGATCGGCAACAGCGCGTAGAGCACCAGGGCCACGATCGTGGGCCCGACGCCGAGCCCGAGAAACGGAATCAGCAACCCGAGCAACGCGAACGAGGGCACCGTCAGAATCGCCCCCGCCATTGCGGTAGCGGCAGCTGACCCGAGCGGACTTCGATACACGAGTATCCCGAGTGCCACCGCGATCACGGTCGCCAGCACCAGCGACTGCACCACCGCCGACACATGCAGATAGGAATCGACCAGCAATTGCTCCCGCCGGTTCACCACGAACGACCACAACGCGTCCAGGGTCCACCTCCCCGTCGTTCGGCGGCCGCCTACGGCCCTGCTCCCCGGATTTCCCACCCCGAACCGGGTGAAACATCTCGTCCCCACATCCGCATCGTCACCGACGCGGCGAATCAGCCTGCGCTGAAACAGGTTTCGCCGAGCGTGATCATCTTACGCGCCGCGTACCGCCCTCGTGGCAGTTCGGCGCTTGTCTCCGCGGACCTCACCGATCCGCCTGCGACAGTTCCGCTTTCACCACCGCGAAGGCCGTTGACGAGCTGTAGCCGCGGCGGGCGAGCATGTCGACCAGGCGTCGTGTCGCCTTGGTGCGGTCCAGATCGGCGGGCATGGAACGGAGTTTGCGCCGAACCAGGTCGATCGCGGCCTGTTCGTCGCCGGGAGCCGGGCGCGAGGGGCGGGCGCTATCCGCTTCGTCCGTCTCACCGGCGGTTTCGTCGGCGTCCGAAAAACCAGCACCGCGCGACAGCGAACGGCGTGTCTGCCACGAGCCACCTGCCGCGTCGGTAGGCGGCGCCTGCTCCCCCTCGCCGCCAGCATGAGGGGGGCGGGGCGCGGTGCGTTCGAACCCCGCTTCGTCCAACTCGGCGGTGACGACGGCGAAGGCGGTGGATTGGTCGTAGCCGCGGCGGGCCAGCATGCCGACGAGTCGGCGGACTGCCTTGTCGCGTTCTATCTCCCGGGGAAGGGTGCGTAGTTTTCGGCGGACCAGGTCGGCGGCGCGAGCGTTTTCGGCGTCGTCGGTGACCATCGACAACGCCTCTTCCGCGTCGCTCGGGGCGACACCCTTCTCGCGCAATTCACGGTGGAGAGCCTTCTTGCCCCGGCCGGAGTAGGTGTGCCGTTCGTGGACCCACTGTTCAGCGAACGAGGCGTCGTTGATCAGGCCGATTTCGGTGAACCGCTCGAGAGCGGCCTCGGTCACCTCGATACGGAAGCCCTTCTCGCCGAGTCGTTTCTCCAATTCCGCGCGGCTGCGAGCACGTACCGAGAGCAATCGCAGGCACACGTCCTTGGCCTGCTCCAAGGTCGCATCGGGACGGTCGCCCGGGGCGAGCCGGCGTGCGCCGGCCCGCCTGTCGGGCTCTCCCGGCTGGGATCCGGCCGCCACCGGATCCGCCTGCCGTCCGTCGTCACCACCGACGACGGTCGACAGGGAGACTTCGTCGCGCCGCGCGGACTTGCGTTCGCGTCGTGCGCCGCGGGGTCGTCGCCGACCCTCGCTCCCCCACTCTTCATGATCATCACCAACCCGCGCAGCGAAACGCGGTGGTTTGTCACCATCGGTGAATCCGGTCGGGTGCGCGCGCTGCGGATCGCCCGCACCCGACCGAATCCTCTCCGCGTCCGGGTCGGCTCGTATGTCACGAGCCGACCGGACGAGTTCATCGGCCGTGCCCCTGCCGCGCCTTACCGCGGGCGGTATGACCGGCTCCGGCTCGACCTCGATACCGAGGCGAGCCAGCTGCCTGCGCATCTGTTCGACCGGGTCGGCCGAATCGCGGTGGCCGCCGGGGCTCGGCGTGGTCATCGGCTCAGAAGTCGGCGGGCGCGTCGGCCTCGGCGGTCAGGACGGCACCGATGCCCAGCTTCTCCTTGATCTTCTTCTCGACCTCGTCGCGCACGTCGGTGTTCTCCAGCAGGAACTTGCGGGCGTTCTCCTTGCCCTGACCCAGCTGGTCGCCCTCGTAGGTGTACCAGGAGCCGGACTTGCGGATGAAGCCGTGCTCGACACCCATGTCGATGAGCGAGCCCTCCTTGGAGATGCCCTGGCCGTAGAGGATGTCGAACTCGGCCTGCTTGAACGGCGGGGCGACCTTGTTCTTGACCACCTTCACGCGGGTGCGGTTGCCGACCGCGTCGCTGCCGTCCTTGAGGGTCTCGATGCGGCGCACGTCCAGGCGGACCGAGGCGTAGAACTTCAGCGCCTTACCACCGGTGGTGGTCTCCGGGGAGCCGAACATGACGCCGATCTTCTCGCGCAGCTGGTTGATGAAGATGGCGGTGGTGCCGGAGTTGCTGAGCGCACCGGTCATCTTGCGCAGCGCCTGGCTCATGAGGCGGGCCTGCAGGCCGACGTGGCTGTCGCCCATCTCGCCTTCGATTTCCGCGCGCGGCACCAGGGCGGCGACGGAGTCGATGACGAGGATGTCGATGGCGCCGGAGCGCACCAGCATGTCGGCGATCTCCAGGGCCTGCTCACCGGTATCGGGCTGGGAGACCAGCAGCGCGTCGGTGTCGACGCCCAGCTTGCGGGCGTAGTCGGGGTCGAGGGCGTGCTCGGCGTCGATGAAGGCGGCGACACCGCCCGCGGCCTGGGCGTTGGCGACGGCGTGCAGCGCGACGGTGGTCTTACCCGAGGATTCCGGGCCGTAGATCTCCACGACGCGACCGCGCGGCAACCCACCGATACCGAGCGCGACGTCGAGCGCGATGGAGCCGGTCGGGATGACCGCGATCGGCTGGCGGGTCTCTTCGCCCAGGCGCATGACCGCACCCTTACCGAAGCTCTTCTCCACCTGCGCCAGTGCCAGTTCCAGCGCTTTGTCGCGATCGTAGGCCTGCGGTGCCATGATGTGTGCCCCTTCTCGAGGTGAGTGTCTCTCTGGTTGGCGCCCACAGTAGAGGCCGGCACCGACAAGTTCTGGCGCCCAGGTTAGTCGAACACCCATTCGAGTCAAGCGACGCGCCCGGCAACACGCGAAGCAGCCGCTCCGACCAGCAATCCGGGAGCGATACCGGTCGTCAGCGCTGCGGCAGCACCGAGTCGTCGCCCTCGGCGCGTGGCCCGAAGATCCGCCGCTGCGACTGTTCGATGCGCACGTCGTTGATGCTGGCCTCGCGCCGTGCCATCCGCCCGTCCGCCGCGAACTCCCATTGCTCGTTGCCGTAGCTGCGCCACCACTGCCCCGATTCGTCGTGCCATTCGTACTGGAAGCGCACGGCGATGCGGTTGTCGTGGAAAGCCCACAGATCCTTGCGCAGCGCGTAGCCGTTCTCGGCCGACCATTTGCGGGTGAGGAAGTCGACGATCGCGGCATGGCCGGTGAAGAACTCGTCGCGGTTGCGCCAGACCGAATCCTCGGTGTACGCGGCGGCGACGCGTTCGGGATCCCTGGTGTTCCAGGCATTTTCGGCGGCGAGCACCTTCGCGCGCGCGGAGTCGAGATCAAAGGGTGGCAATGGTGGACGCATGGAAGACCTTTCGATGTGATCAGGGGTTGTTCGGGGAGAGCTCGGGCGGCCCCCAGCGCACAGCGAGCGCACCGGGCCGTTCGATCGCCTCCTCGACGGTGAAGTCGACAGCACACTGCGCGCCGGTAGTGAATGCCGCGCTGTCCCAGACTAATTCGGCGCGGCCGGTGAGCTGCAGCAGCGCGCCGGTCGACCAGTCGGCGACGAGCAACCCACAGCGCGGTTGCACGGCGAGGTTGCCCAGCGTCATGAACATCGAGTTGCCGCGATAGTCCGGCCAGCGCAACCGGGTCGGCGACAGCACCTGCAGAAAACCGGGATTGCCACCGCGGTGTGAGGCGTCGGCGTGCCCGTCACTGTCGGCGGTGGCGACGAAGAAGGTGTCGGCGGCCCCCACCATCTCGACCGCGGTGGGCGTGAGCGCCGTGCCACGCCACACCGGGCCGGGCTCCCCGGCGGCGGACACCTCCCGAATCTGCCTGCGCGAGATGTACTTCGGGCAGTTCGCGTAGACCTGCTCGGTGGTGATCCGCAGTCCACCGTCGCGCACCACCGATGTACCGTTGACGCGCATCCGCCTGCGGCGCTGCGGCTGCAGGGCGATCAGCCCGACGTCGACGTCACCCGCCATCGCCGCCGAGAGCGGATCCGACGTCTCGGGCAGCGTGTCGATGTCGATGGTCGCGTCATCGATCGCGTGCACGAACCCGGCGGGACCGGTGAGCGGGCTCGCCCACAGCCGCCCCGCCGGATCGGCGGCACCGAGCACCACCATCGGCTGCTCGGCCAGGAAGGACGCGGCGACCGCCGGAATCCCGGTTCGGATCGAACGGCCGACGCGAGCAGCCGCGTCGGCCTGCCCCAGGCGTTGCTGCACAGCCAGTTCTCCGGAGTGAAACATCCTCACCCTCCCTGTCTACGACGTGAATTGCCCGTGGGTCAGAAGAATCCGCACGTCGGGGCGGGTCCGGCCGGCGCGGGAGCGGTATCGGCGCCCAGCGGCGCGAACACCTCGAGGCGAATGCCATCGGGATCGGCGAAGAAGATGCCACCGGAGGACGCGCCCTCACCGTGGGCGACCACCCCGTCGTGAAAGAACTCGGCATCGACCGCGCGCAGCGCCGACTCGACGGCCCGCACTGTGTCGACGTCGTCGACCTGGAACGACAGGTGATGCAGGCCCGGCGTGCTGGTGGAGAACTCGCCGCTGCTCTGCTGCCACAGCGTGAGCACCAGCGCACCGCCCCGGCCGAGGAATGCCCAGCGCTGTTCGCCGTCGGCGCCGGTGCCGAGCTGTTCGAAGCCGAGGCCACGGCGGTAGAAGTCGACGGAACGGTCGAGGTCGGCGACGTTGAGTCCGATATGACCGGTGGTGAGCACAGGTGCGGCGACGGTGGTCATGGTTTCCTCCCGGAATGATTAACTGCCTATCGGTTGTTGAACAGTTAGAACATAGAATGAGCTCACCCACTTCGTCAACCCTTGAAATACTTTTAGACAGTTAGGAGGGGCGTGTTGATAACCTCGGGCATGCGCGATCCCCGTCCGCACACCGGCGAACCCCCTGCTCTCGACCTGCTCAACACCCGGTGGGCGGGCGCCGAACCCGGCGACCTGCTCGCCGATCTCGACGGGCTGCGCACCTGGCTGGAGCTCCTCGGGCTCGCCGACCGCGTACCCGCCGACAACCACGCCCTCACCGCGCTGCACACCGCGCGCGCAGCCGTGCACGACGCCGTCACTCGCGCCGATCACACCGCACTGAACAGGGTCCTCGACCACGGGCGAATCCGGCGCGAGCTCACCGACGAGGGGCCACAGGACATCCCCGAGGTCGACGACCCGGCGTGGCTACCCGGCTGGCTCGCCGCCGACAATCTGCTGCACCTGATCGCGCAGGCACCGCAGCGGATCCGCCAATGCGCACATCCCGACTGCGTGTTGTTCTTCTACGACACGTCCAAGAACGGCACCCGCCGCTGGCATTCGATGGCGACCTGCGGCAACCGCACCAAGGCCGCACGCCACTACGCCAAGACCAGCTGAGCAGCGCCTCGTCAGAACAGTTCGTCGAGCAGCCGGTAGTAGTCGAGCTTGACGCGGTCGGGTTCGGTCAGGCCGTAGGCGGTGTAGAACGCCGCGACCGCCTCGGTGCCGAAGTCCCCGGCCAGGTCGCGCTCGGCCAGCGCCAGATCGCGATAGCGGTCGCCGGTGCCCAGCGTCGCGACATCGATGAGCAAGCCGCCGGTGAGCACATTGCCCGGCGTGAAATCGCCGTGCGTGACGACCAGATCCTCGGTGGCCGGGCGCCGCTCCCGCAGGCGCTCGAGTATCGCGGCAGGTGAGAGGTCGCGATGATCGTCGTCGAAATCCGTGGGGTCGACGAACCCCTCGACCACATGGCGGTGGGCGCGGGCGAGGCTGAGATCCAGACCACCCGCGAAGGGGCAACTCGGCACCGGGAGGTCGTGCAACGACCGCAGGGCGCGGCCCATCTGGGCACCGACTTCGGCCGGATCGGTCTGTCCGGCGAGCGATCCACCGGCATCCGCGAGAACGAGAACGTCCTCGGCAAACGCGACCACGTCCGGCACCGCGATCCCGTTGTCACGCAACCACGTCAGCCGGGCGTGCTCGGCCACCGCCCGCGGACCACGCTTGATCCAGTACTCACCCGACCGCACCAGGTTCCCGTCACAGCCCTCGTGATCGTCGGACCACTCCGGCACCGGCCCGAGGAGCTCCTCGATCACCGGCGGCAGCGGCACGGCCAGCTCGTCGAGATGGTCGAGGGCCGCGCGGGTGGACTCGATGAGTTCGGAATCGCCGTCGGCCACCCGCAGCCGCATGGCCTCGTTGAGCAGCTCGCGCGCCTCCAGCGGACGGTGCTGTTCGGCCAGTGACTTGCCCAGGTGGTGGGCGGCGAAGGAGACGAGCTCGGGGTCGAGCGCGCGACTGGCGTGCAGCGCCCGGCGGTAGAGGATCTCGGCGTGCCCCGGCTCGCCGTGATAGCGGTAGACATCGGCCAGGTTGATCCAGACGGTGATCCGGCGCCGCTCGGTGTCGGCCAGTTCGAGGGCCTGATCGAGCCGGTCGAGGGCCTCGTCGTAGCGCCCCAGCAGCATCAGCGCGATGCCGAGCCTGCGCAGGCCGGGAAAATCGTGCGGGTCGGCGAGGGCGACCCTGGCCGCGAGGGTTTCGGCGTCGACCGGGATCATCCGCAGCCGCTCGTCGAACCGATACGGTCGCGTGTCCGGGTTCTGCGCTGTCACGGCCATTTCCTGGTCACCACCGGTTCGGAGGTACGTCGAAGTCGGCACACAGCGCCCGCCAGACGTCGCGTGGGTCGACACCATTGTCGATCGCCACCGCCCCCGTGCGCCCCAGCTGGGGTATCACGTGATCGGTCAGCATGGCGTCGGCGCGCGCCACGCCGAACTCGGTGTGCATCAGCTCCTGGAATTCGGTCAATCGCACGTTGCCCAAGATACTCGCGCTGGACCAGAGCCGACAGGGCCCCGCTCAGCGCACCTCCGTCGCGACACCCAGGATCGTCCGAGCGCACCCTGCTCAGGGCCACTCTCCGACTCGTCTGTGCTAACGCCCAGAGACGCACGACGGACGGGATCCGGCGGCGAACTACCGCTTTCGCAGCGTCGTGACAGACCGGGACCAGGCCCTCGAACTCGGCCGGACCGGGGTCGAACTACCGCTTCGCGGCGTCGTGACAGATCTGGACCGGGTCTTCGACTTCCGCCAGACCGGCGGCGGCGTGCCGAGCCGCTTCGGCATAGGCGGGGTCGTCGAGTACCTGACGCACCGCGGCACCGACCGCCTCGGGCGTGAGCGGTCGCACAAGCACCGAACTGCCCTGTCGCACCGCCCGATTGGCGAGTTCCCACTGGTCACCGCCGCCGGGGACGGTCACCACCGGCACGCCCGCGGACAGGGATTTGGCGAGCAGGCCGTGGCCACCACCACCGACGACGACCGCGGCGTGCGTGAGCAGTTCGTCCTGGCGGCCCAGGCCGGCGGTGGCCCAGTCGGGAAGATCGGCGGGCGGCGTATCGAGGGTCGAGATGGCCGCGCGCACACCGAGTCCGGCCAGGCCGGACAGGACGATATCGGCCATATCGGCGACGCCGGTGTGCGCGGTCGACGGCGCCACCATCACCAACGGCGCATCGCCGGGGGGCAGCGCAAGCACGGCATCGGTCGGTTCCCACAGCAGCGGCCCGACGACGTGGGTGTCGGCAGGCCAGTCCGGGCGGTCCATCTCCAGCGCGGGCAGGGTGGCGACCAGGCGCGCGGCGGGACCGGGGTCCTCGGCGGGCAGGCCGATGGTTTCGCGGGCCGCCGAACGCTGACGATGTCCGTTGCGGACCGCGCGCGCGGTCATCGTGCGCAGGACACCGTCGCGCATCCGGCCACGCATACCCTCCCCCGGCGCCAGGCCACTACCGATGGGCGGCAAGGCTTTCGACGGCAGGTAGAGCGGGTGCGGTGACAACTCGACCCACGGCAGGCCCAGCCGTTCGGCCGCCATCCCGCCGCCCGCGGTGAGGACGTCGGAGACGATCAGGTCGGGCAGCATCGCGCTGAGTTCGGGCAGGTTCTCGGTAGCGATGTGGGCGGCGCGCTCGTGGATCCGGGCCCCCGCGTCGGCGTCGTCGTCGGTGGGGCGCGGCGCGAGACCCTTGAGCTTGCGCACGCTGAGCCCCGCCGAGCGCGCCTGATCCAGCCATCTCGGCCCGGTGAACAACACGGGTTCGTCGCCCGCGGCCAGCAATCGCAGGCACAGCGCGATCGCGGGAAACGCATGCCCTGGATCGGGCCCGGCCACCACAGCTATTCGCATCCGCCCACCCTGCCATACCGCCAGACCCCGCCCACCTCGGACGACCGATCCACGATTTCTGCGCTACCTTGACCGCCGCGAGACCGATCCGTCCGAGCGACACCATCAGGAGCGAGCACGTGCGACACCCCGGAATCGACACCGTCGACGACCTGTTCGCGCTGCTCGAGCGGTGCGCCGACGCCTGGGACACCGCGGACCGCACCGGCGACCCGGTCGACATCCTCGATCACGATCGCCAGTGCGCGCAGTTGCTCCGCCGCGACTTCCCCGATGACGAAGAACTCCAGGTCGCGGGTCTGCTGCACGACATCGGCCATGTACTTTTCCCCGGTGACGACGCGGGCCACGGCAGGCACGGCGCCGAGGCGGTGCGTGCGCTGCTCGGCCCCCGGGTAGCGCGCCTGATCGAACTCCACGTGACCGCGAAACGCTTTCTGGTGGCAACGGATCCAGCACACGCGGCCGGGTTGTCGGCCTCGAGTCACCGCACGCTCGTCGCACAGGGCGGCCCGATGACGCCCACCGAGACCGATTCGTTCCGCGCGGACCCCGACTTCGCCGCGGCCCTGGCGCTGCGAAGGGCCGATGACGCGGGCAAGGTGGTCGGCCTACGGGTCGCGCCGCTTCAGGAGTGGCGGCCACTTGTCGAGCGCGTCGCGGCCCGACGGCTCTGACGCCGACGACACCCAGTGCCCTTGCACCGCAACATCATCGATGCGCGAGTCGCTGATCAGCCGCCGAAGGTGAACAGTTCGAACCCGACGGCGTGTTCGGCGGGGAACCCTTCCTTGGGACCCGTGGCGAAGCTGACGATCTCGCGCACCTGCTCCTCCACCGGCACCGGGCTCAGCACCTGCAGATAACGCCGATGCGCCGACAACGACGCGCGCGCCTGCTCCAGCTGAGCGCTCACGTCGACAGCATGGGTGGCCACGGGACCGACCACGGCGGCCCACCGCGCCGACCACAATGGCAGATCAGCGATTTCGGGGAAGATCCACTCGTTGCCCGCGTCGGAGATCGCGTCCATCGCCGATCGGCCGACGGCCCGGTGATCGGCACTGTTGACCACGCCGGGCGCCCAGGTGTCGCCGAAGTTGAACAGCACCACCATCTCCGGGCGATGTCTGCGCAGCGCGGCGGCGAGTTCCCTTCGCAGGGTGAGACCTTCCTCGATGCGGCCGTCGGAATGGTCGAGGAATTCGACGGTGTGCACGCCGACCTCACGGGCGCCCGAGATCTCCTCGATCTCCCGCAACGGCCCGGCCTGCGCGGGCGGCATCCCGGCGATCCCCGCCTCGCCGCGCGTGACGAGCAGGTAGCGAATGTCCTTGCCCTGCCCCGTCCATCGCGCGACCGCCGCCGCGGCGCCGTATTCGATGTCGTCGGGGTGCGCGACGATCACCAGTCCGCGCTGCCAGTCCTCGGGTACCTGTTCCACCCCGCCATGCTAACCACAGACGACTAACTGATCGGGGTCTTGTCGCTCCCCGACACCGCCTTGTACAGCAGGTACACGCCGGTGCCGATCGCCCCGATCACCAGGATGGGCATCAGCGCCTCGATCAGCGCGCCGAGAATCCAGAACGCGATCACCGCGACCACGACGATGCCGATGACTTTCAAGACCATGACAACTCCTTCACCTCTGCGACCGCCGTCCAGCGATCCGACTCCTCCGATCCTCCCACCCGGCGAGCAATAGATCACCAGGTCAGCACCGATATCCGGGTGTAGATCAGGGTTCACCCCGAGATCTCGGGCGCAGCGGTACGACGTTTCGGATCACGGTGAATCCGGTGGCGTATCCGTCCTCTCGCGCGCCCGCCATCGGCCGGTTCCCGGGTGCGCAGGTGGCGTAGCACGCCGGACCTGTTCGCGGACACCTCGGCGTAATACCGCCGCTCTATAACATTCCTGACGCAGGAAAGGTGGGACAGCCCGTGACAACGGAAACCCTCGAAATACCCGCCCCGGGGATATCAACGGCGGAATCACCGCGGCGCCACGCACTCACCGTGATTTCCGTTCCCGTGGCTCGGACAATCACCGCGGGAATCGGCATTCTCGCCGTGGCGCTGATCTGGACCGCGATCGAAAGGTGGGGAATTTTCCCGGCGGTATTATTTCCCGGCCTCGACGAGATCGCCTCGGCCGGCGCCGCGATGTGGCGCGACGGAACCCTGCGCGCGGATTCACTGGCCAGCCTCGACCGGGTGGTGCGGGGTTTCGCGGTGGGTGTGCTGGTCGCGATCCCGGTGGGCGCGCTCACCGCCACCACCAGGGTGGGCCGTCTGGTCGTGCAGCCGGTACTGCGATTGTTCGCGCCGGTGCCGACGGTCGCGCTGGTCCCCCTGGCCATTCTGTGGTTCGGGCTCGGCGAAGGCAGTAAACAGTTCGTGATCGCGCTCGGTGTGTTCGTCCCGGTATGGATCAATACCCATTCCGGACTTTCGGCGACACCCGCCGATTTCCTGAAAGTCGCGCGCTGCGCGGGCGCTTCCCGTTGGCGCACGCTGATTCGGGTGGTGCTCCCCGAGGCATTTCCCGATATCGTCACCGGATTGCGGGTCGGTACCGCCACCGCATTCGTGTTGATCGTGGTCGCGGAAATGGCGGGTACCACCGAGGGACTGGGCTATCGCATCGCCCAGGCGCAACTGTTCTCGCAAGTCGATCGCATGCTGTTCTGCCTGCTCGTACTGGGAGTTCTCGGGGTGCTGTGCGATCAGGTGGTGGCGCGGGCCGCGGCCCCGTTCATCGGCTGGGACAAGGAAGAACGATGAGCCTCACCTTGACCGCGAGCGGCGTCACCGTCGGATTCGCCCGCCGCGACACCCCCGTCCTCGACGATCTCTCGCTCACCGTCGCGGCCGGCTCGTGCACCGTGCTCGTCGGGCCGTCCGGCTGCGGCAAATCGACCCTGCTCGACTGCTTTGCCGGCCTGCGCCGACCCGACTCCGGTGTGGTCACCGAGAACGGGGTACCGATCACCGGACCGGCGCCACGACGCGGTGTCGTGTTCCAGCGTGACGTGCTGTTCCCCTGGAGCAGTGTGCGCGCCAACCTGGACTTCGTCCTCGGCGCCGCCGGTATGCCGCGGCGGGCACGGCCCGCACGGATCGCGGAACTGCTCGCCGCGGTGCACCTGCCCGCCGACGTCGCCACCCGCCGACCGCACGAACTGTCGGGCGGTATGCGCCAGCGAGTCGGTGTCGCCCGGATGCTCGCCGGTGACCCGGAGGTGATGCTGATGGACGAACCCTTCGCCGCACTGGACGCCCAAACCCGGTTGCACATGCAGGATCTGGTGACCGAGCTATGGGCGAATTCGGGCCGCACGGTGCTGTTCGTGACGCACGACGTGGACGAGGCGATCCGGTTGGCCGACCATTTCGTCATCCTCGGCGCGGGCACCATCCGGGCCCGGTTCGACAACCCGCTGCCCCGTCCGCGTCCCGCCGACCGGCTCGCCGAGTTGCCGGGATACAGCGCACTCCGTCGCCGTCTGCACGCCGAATTGTGGCTCGAAGCAGACGATCTCCTGTCGCACTGAACCACTTCTGTTCGTACCGAACCACTCTCGGAGGTCACTCATGTCCGGATCACTGCGCAGAGCCTGCGCCGCCCTGCTCGTCGCCGCCACCACCGCCCTGTCACTGGCCGGGTGCGTGGGTGATGCCACCACCGGAACCGACACGCTCACCGTCGGTTTCGTCGTCGACCCGTCGTGGGCGCAGATCCCGGTCGCTCAGCAGGGCGGCATCTTCACCCGGCACGGGGTCACCGTGCGAGTGGTGAACTTCTCGACCGGTGTGCAGGCCCTGCAGGCATTGCAGGGCGGACAGGTCGACATCACCACCGCCGCCGATGTCCCGACCGCCAGCGCGCTGGCCAAGTCCGGCGATCTGCGGGTGGTGGCCGACGGGTCACGCTGGATGGGGTCGCGGATCGTCGCCCGGCGCGGCATCGAGAGCCTGAACCAGTTGGCGGGCAAGAAGATCGGCACGCCGCTGGGCACCAGTGCCGCCTATTTCGCGGCGAAGGCGCTGGCAGGCGCCGGAGTCGAGGCCGAACTGGTCCAGGTGGCGCCCGCGACGATCACCACCGCGATCAGCAAGGGCGATGTGGACGCCGTCTCGATCTTCCAGCCCTACCAGACCCAGGCCATCGAAGTGCTCGGCGGCGACGCGGTGGAGCTGGACGTGACCGCCGACCCGTACCGCCAGCACAGCCTGTACCTGGCGCAGGCGGGCGTCGCCCAGCAGAAGGCCGCGACGTTCCGCAAGTTCTTCGACGCCATCGCCGAGGCGGGCACCGCGCTCGCCGAGCACGACGCGGCCGCCGTCGCGGCGGTCGCCGACGCGACGAAACTCGCGTCCGCCCTGGTCGAGAAGGTGTTGCGCGAGTTCGATTTCACGCTGCAACTGCGCCCCGAGCTGGCAGGCAATCTCGATGCGCTCGCCCTGTGGGCCCGCTCGAAGAACTATCTCGATCCGGCAGTTCCCACTGCCGACTACCCGCGCCTGCTCGACGCGAGCGCCCTGCCGCAGTCATGAGCACCCCCACGCTGTTCACTCTCGGCGGGACCATCAGCATGCGACTGGTCGACGGTCTCGCCGTCCCCACCCTCGATGCCGTCGGCGTCGCGCGACTCCTCGGCGGCGATCCTGTCCTCGACGCCGTAGAGGTGGCTCGGGTCGGCGGCTCCGAAGTCGACTTCGATCACCTGCGTGACCTGCACGCCGCCATGACGGCCGCGCAGCACCGTGGCAGCACCGGGCTGATCGTCACCACCGGCACCGATTCCATCGAGGAGGTGGCCGCCTGGCTCACCTACACCGGGCCGTGGACCGTGCCCGTGGTGGTGACCGGCTCGATGGAACCCGGCGGCGAGCCCGGTTCCGATGCCGTCGCGAATCTGCGGGCCGCCCTCGCTGCCGTCGACACACCGGTGTCGAGCGAACCGGTGGTCGCGTTCGCCGGGGCGATCTGGCTCGGACGCGGCGTCCAGAAGGTGGCAGGCATCGGCCTCGACGCGTTCGCCACCCCTGGCCGACCAGCCCTCGGTCAGGTGAAAGGCCCCGCCGCGCGGTCGGCGTCGGCCACGAAGGAGGGTGCCGTCGTCACGGCCGAGCACCCGGCGCCCGCGCCGGCGACGGTGCTGGGACCGCCAGGCGCTCGCATCGCCCGGGTCCCGCTGGTCGGGGCGGCGCTGGGCGCCGACGACCTCGCGCTCCGGGCGGTCGCGGTGGACGCCGACGCGGTGGTGATCGCGGGCAACGGGGCCGGGAATCTGCCGCCCGCACTCGCCTCCACAGCGATCGAACTGGCCGCCGCGGGCACCCTCGTCGTGGTCGCCACCCGTGCCGCCGACAGCCGCACCGCCGCGGTCTACGGCTATCGCGGCGGCGGTGGACGACTCGTCGAGGCGGGCATCGTGCTCGCCGATCACATCACCCCGCACCAGGTGCGGGTCTTCCTCACCGTCGCCGTGTCCCGTGGACTGACCGCGAACGCGGTGCGGTCCGCCCTCATCCACCATCTGGAGTCGCTGACGTGACCATCGTGCACACCCCCCGCCTGGCCGCCCTGAGCCTTACCGAACTCGTCGAACTGCTGGTCCCCGCCGGACAGCCCTGGTGCGAGAACAGTCTCGACGGGCCTGCCCGACAACCCGAGGAGACCAGGGCCGCGCAGGAGATCGCGCCGCTGCTCACCGAACTGGGCTTCGAGACCCGGCTCGTGGGACGAACCCCGACGCGCGCCAATCTGCTCGCCACCAAGGCATTCGGACCGGGGCCCACCCTGCTGCTCAACGATCACCTCGACACCTACCCCTCCGGTCCACCGAGCCGGTGGACCAAGTGCGACAACCCCTTCCGCGCGGTGGTCGCGGACGGCCGGGTGTACGCGCGCGGTACCTCCGACACCCGGGGCAACCTCGCCACCTTGCTCAGCGCGGTCGCCCGGGTCTGCGCCGAACCGCCCGAGACGGGCACCCTGGTGGTGGCGCTGACCGTCGACGAGGAACGCAACGGCGTCGAAGGCGCGTTGTACCTGCTCGAGCAACACGGGCTGCGCGCGGACGCGAGCATCACCGTGGAGCCCACCGCTTGGACCGACGAGTCGGGGACCGGCGTCGCGATCGCCACCCAGCACACCGGGCACGCGCTGATCGACATCGAGGTGCGCGGCCGCTCCAGCCACATCTGGCGACCCGATACCGGAATCAACGCCGCCCACGCCCTGCTCACGGTGCTCGGCGGCCTGAGCGCACTCCCCGAGGGCTGGGGACACAGTGTGGTCGGGCTCGACGCGGGCGAGGCCGGAATGGCGCAGTTCACCCCGCTCACCGCGTCGGCCCGGATCGCCGTCGTCGGGCTCGGGCCCGAGGTGAACCGCGCCGAGCTGCTGCAACGGATCGCCGACATCGCCCGCGACCACCCGACGGCGGGCACCGATGTCCACGTCACCTACGCGCCGGGACCGACCTTCGTCCCCGGCACCGAGCCCCTCGATGTCGACGAACCGATCGTCGCCGCGCTCAGGGCCGGCTATCACGACGCAGGCGGTGGACCAGCCCGCACCTACACCAAACCCGCCTACTGCGACACCATCCGATTCCGGCACGCGGGCATCCCCGCGGTGACCTTCGGACCGGGCGACGACGGCTGGGCGGTCTACGACGAGAGCATCGGCATCACCACGATGGAGTTCGCCGCCGAAGCGCTCGCCGCCGCCGTCGGCCGGTATCTGCGGCGGCCGGGATGACGCTGGTTATGCTCGGCGCGTGACACACCGGCCCGACCCGATTCGCGCGCACCCCGGGCGGCGATCGCGTTCGGATCGGGCCAGGCAGGTCGCCGACGTGCTGCGTCAGCAGATCGCCCAGGGTGCCGTCGCGGCCAAACTACCCGCCGAGGCCGTCCTGCAGCGCGAATTCAGTGTGTCGCGCAACAGCATTCGCGAGGCGCTGGAGATCCTGCGGCGCGAAGGACTGGTCGACCGGTTGCCCGGCGTCGGCACGGTGGTGCGGCGGCCCAAGCTCGAACACACCATCGCCGCCACCCGGGGTCTGGCCGCCTCGCTGCGCGGGCACGGGACCGTCGTCAACCAGGTCCGCACCGCCGGTCAGGTGCGTCCGCCGACCGCGGTCGCGACCGCGCTGGGACTCGAGCCGGGCGCGCACGTCTGCTACATCGAACGCCTGCGACGGGTCGACGGGGAACCGATCTCCCTGGATCTGACCTACCTGCCACTCGACATCGGCACCGCGCTCCTGCAGGCCGATCTGGAAACCGAAGACCTCTTCGCGCTGATCGAGCGCGCGGCCGACGACCGCCTCACCACAGTCTCGATCAACCTCGACGCGGTCAACGCCGACGAACACTGCGCGGCGCTTCTCGGCGTGACGCCGGGCAGCGCGCTTCTCGTTCTGCAGCGCACGACACGGCTCAGCGACGGTTCGCCTGCCTGCCTGGAATTCGTCCGGATGCGCGGTGACCGGATCACCCTGCGCATGTCCGCGCCCGCGACCTGACGGCGAACGTCACATCCGAAGGCCCCATGGTGCCGGGCCCGCCTCGTCTCGCGGTAGAGCCGACCGGCAGCGTGTCGAGTGCCGGGCTACCGTGATCGGCATGGACTACTTGGCGTTGCTCTGTGCGAAGCTCACCGCCTTCGGTGAGCTCATCACCCCCGACACCGATCTGGCCGCGCCGGTGCCGTCCTGCGGCGACTGGGCGTTCTACGACCTCGTCGACCATGTCGGGCGGGGCAATCTGTGGGTGGTCACCGCGGTGGCCGAGCTGCGCGGCGATTTCGAGGGCGAGCCCGCGCCGAGAGATCCCGCCGCCCTGCGCGAGTGGTACGAGTCGACCGCCGACGCCATGGTGACCTCGCTGTCCGCGGACGAGAACCGGGAGGCCTGGACCTTCACCCGGTCCATGCCACGCACCGTCGGTTTCTGGCGGCGGCGCCGCGCCCACGAGACGCTCATGCACCTGTGGGACGGTCAGAACGCGCTCGGCAAGGCCGACCCGTTCGATGCCGATCTCGCTGTCGACGGCATCGATGAGGTCTTCGAACTGTTCGCGCCGCGGATGATCCACCGCGGCCTGGCGGTCGAACCCGAGGTGGCGCTGCGGCTGCGGGCCACCGATACCGGCGGCACCTGGACCTACGGTCCGGGCGAGTCGGTAGCCGAGCTGGCGGGTACCGCGTCGGACCTGCTCCTGGCCCTGTGGGGACGCAAATCCGGCGACGACCCGGAGTTCACCTGGGACGGCGACCGCGCGGCGGGCGAGCGAGTACTCGCCGGACCGCTCGTTCCGTAGGCAAACGACTGACGGCGAACCGGACAAGCGCCCATAATCGGGGCTCACCGCGCGTAGGAGGACTTGTCATGGAACCCATCGTCACGACCACGAGCGGCGCGATCCGCGGCCACACCGAGGCCGGGATCACCCGTTTTCTCGGGGTGCCGTACGCGGCGGCGCCGGTCGGGCCGAAACGTTTCCAGCTGCCCGAGGCCGCGCCCGCCTGGGACGGCGTGCGAGACGCGACCGAAATGGGCGCCACCTGCGCACAGACGCCGTATCCCGCGCCGATCCACGCCCTCATCGGCAGTGACGGTATCCCTGGCGACGAGTACCTCAACGCGAACGTGTGGACGCCCGACTCCGCCGCTTCGGGTCTACCGGTGCTGGTGTGGATTCACGGTGGCGCGTTCGTCCGCGGGTCCAACGCGCGGGCAATCTACGATGGCTCGGCCTTCGCGCGCGACGGCGTGGTGATGGTGGGGATCAACTACCGGCTCGGGGTGTCGGGCTTTGCCGAGATCGAGGGCGCACCGTCCAATCGCGGTCTGCACGACCAGATCTTCGCCTTGCGCTGGGTGCGCGAGAACATCGCCGCCTTCGGTGGCGACCCCGACAATGTGACGATCTTCGGTGAGTCCGCCGGCGCGATGAGTGTGGCGGCGCTGATCGCCGCACCGCAGACGGCCGGGCTGTTCCGCCGGGCGATCATGCAGAGCGGCAACGGTGCGGTCGCCGCCGATCCCGAGGACGCGCGCAAGGTGTCGGCCGCGCTGGCCGCCGAGCTCGGAATCTCGCCTACCGCGCAGGATTTCGGGAAACTGGGTCCGGACGAGTTGCGCACCGCGCAGAACGCCGTCGCGCTGGCCGTGATGACCGACCCCGATCCGCAGCGGTGGGGCGACTCGGTGATCCAGCTGGGCGGCGGCATCATGAGCCTGTTCCCGGTGATCGACGACGACATCGTCGCGGGCCCGCCGACGGAGGTGCTGCGCGCCCATCCGGATCGCGCGGTCCCCCTCATCGCGGGCACCACCGCCGACGAGTTCCGCTTCTTCACCGTCCCGGCAGGGCTCGCCGCCGCCATCACCACCGACACCCTGCCGTTCGTCCTCACCCGCTACGGCATCGATCCCGCTGTCGCCCAGGTCTATTCGACAGAGCGCCCGGATGCCACCCCCGCCGAGATCTTCAACGCCGTCCTCACCGACATGAGCTTCCGCTCCGGCACCTACGACTTCGCCGAAGCCTGCGCCGCCACCGTCCCCACCCATGTGTACGAATTCGCGTGGCCCACCGGACTTCCCGGCCTCGGCGCCTGCCACGTCCTGGAGGTCCCGTTCGTCTTCGACACCATCGACGACGCCCATACCCTGACCGGACCCACCCCACCTCAGGCGCTGGCCGACGAAATCCACGCCGCCTGGGTCGCTTTCGCCACCGACGGCACCACCGGCTGGGCCCCGTTCACCACCGACGAGAAGAACGTCCGGATCTTCGACAACCCCGAGTCCGCCACCGTCACCGATCCCCGCGCCACCGAACTCGCGGCCCTGCGCAAGGCCATCGCCCCAGCCTGACCCTTCGGTCGGCACGCCGCGTCCCGAACCGGCGTGCCGACCGGAAGTCGCGATGGTCCGAGAGGGGCTAGCGGACGGAATCCGTTCCGCCGGCGAACAAGTCGGGGCCCTGGTCGGCCATCTCGGTGAGCGCTTGGGCCCAGCCGTCGAGGCGGTCGGCGGCTTCACGAAGATCGGCGACGATGCCGTTGAACTGGTACGCCAGGACCGAGTCCTCGGGAACCGCGAGGATGCGGGCCGCGGCGGCAACGAGCTGTTCGTACTCGACCACACCGGTCTCCAGGCGCGCCAGCACGCCGGCGACAGTGGTTTTCAGCGCCGCGACGGTGTCGGGATTGGCGCGGCCGACGGTGTCGGCGGCCTGTTCCATGGCGACGACGTCGGTGGCGAGCGCGTGCAGGGCGGCCGCGCCGGAGCGGGCCGTCTCGAGCAGGTCGCGCAGTTCGTCTTCGGGGAGGCGGCGGGTGCGCGCGATCTGGGCACCGAGGTCGTAGAGCGCCCGTTCGGCACGGATCAGGCGCTGGATAGGGGCGCGCGCGGCCGATCGCAGGCCGGGCGACTTGCGGGCGACGAAAGCCGCCTGAGGTAAGGGCTTGTTGCGCAACTCCAGGTAGCGGCGGGCGCTGAGAGCGGTACCGGTGACGAAGGCGATGGCGCCACCACCGATCACCACGACCGCCCAGGCGGGCGCCGAGATCACGGCAAGACCGACCGCGCCGACCGTGGTGATACCGGAGGCGGTGCCGAGCTGAAAACTGCGCCTGCGGACCCGGCGCCGACGGCGCAGCTCCCGTTCACGCGGGTCGGCCCAACGCCGCACCGCGACCAGCGCCTGCTCACCGACCCCCCGCAGCGTCGCGGGCATCGAGCCCGCCACCGCGACCTGCGCGATCGCCGCCGGATCCACGATCTCGGCACGCGCGCGCCGCCTGTTGCCGTTCATCCCCTCATCCTTCCGCTGCTCGAGCACCCGCTGCTGCCGCAGGTACCGACGCCGGCCTTCCCAACCCCGTAAGACCCGACCTCGAGGAGGGTCCGCCGCGAAGCGGCGGTTCGCGGCCGTCCCGTCGATCAGGTGCCGTTGCGTAGGCGACGAAGGAGCAAGCAACGGTGCCTGATCGACGGGACACAAGGGGCCGCGAACTCGAGCGCGCCAGCGCTCCGAATATTACAGCGCTTGGCCCTTGTCGATGTTCGGTGCCGGTGCGGCCTTGGGCTGCGCCGGGTTGATCGCCGCGTTGTTGTTGCCGGTGGGCAACGCGTCACCGCGCATGGAGGCGCGGATCTGCTCGAGCTTGCTGTGCCCGGCCATCTGGACGCTGGCCTGCTGCACCTCCATCATGCGACCCTGCACCGTGTTCTGCGCCAGCTCGGCCGAGCCGAGCGCGTTGGCGTAGCGGCGCTCGATCTTGTCGCGCACGGCGTCCAGGCTGGGCGTGGAGCCCGGCGCGGACAGGGTGGAATCCATCTGCTGCAGCGAGGCCGAGACCTGCTCCTGCATCTTGGCCTGCTCGAGCTGGCTGAGCAGCTTGGTGCGCTCGGCGACCTTCTGCTGCAACATCATCGCGTTCTGCTCGACCGCCTTCTTGGCCTGTGCGGCGGCCTGCAGGGACTGATCGTGCAGCACCTTGAGGTCTTCCACCGACTGCTCGGCGGTGACCAGCTGGGCGGCGAACGCCTCGGCGGCGTTGGTGTACTGGATCGCCTTCTCGGTGTCGCCCGCCGCCTGTGCCTGATCGGCCAGGGTGACGGCCTGACGGGCGTTGGCGTTGAGCTTCTCGACCTCGTCGAGCTGGCGGTTCAGCTTCATCTCCAGCTGACGCTGGTTACCGATCACCGACGCCGCCTGCTGCGACAGCGCCTGATGCTGACGCTGCGCCTCCTCGATAGCCTGCTGAATCTGGACCTTCGGATCCGCATGCTCTTCGATCTTGGAGTCGAAGAGGGCCATCATGTACTTCCAGGCCTTCACGAACGGATTAGCCATCGATTGATCCCGCCTCCATCTGTGCGTCGCTCGTGCGACTGGTGGTACGCGACCGTCACGCACCAGATACGTGCTTATCCTTCACCATGCGGCACCCGGACCGGCAGTGGCCGGACCGATCGACGCCTGATGAGAATCTATCCGTTCTCACCAGCGGTGTGCAGCGTCTCGCGCGCCGGGCGCAGGGTTCGCCGCGTCACATTCCCTTCACCAGTACCAGCATCTCGGCCCTCGGGGCCGGGATGACGATGCGGGTGTCTTCGGCGATGCCGATGCGCGCGCCCTGCTCGGCCGCCGCGCTCGCGGAGGCGGAAGCCTCGCCCGCGGCGGGTTCGGGCAGGGTGGCGGGCTCGGCTTCGGCGGGTTCGCGCTCGGCGGCGGGGCCGGTCAGCGCGGGTTCGCGCGGCGCGGAGCCGTCGGCGCCCGCCATCAGGGTGCTCACGTCCCAGAGCACGCGCGAGAGCGGCACGTCGAGTGCCTCGCAGATGCTGGCGAGCAGTTCACTGGAGGCTTCCTTGCGGCCGCGCTCCACTTCCGACAGATAGCCGAGGCTCACGCGCGCCGAGGTCGACACCTCGCGCAGCGTTCGATGCTGGGCGAGACGCGCACGCCGCAGACTGTCCCCGATTGCCTCCCGCAGCAGCGTCATCTCGTTCTCCTCCACCTCGTGTCACCGCCGTAGCGGTGCTCACCTCTTTCTGGCACAACGTCGAGCATGGACCGGTGGTTCCCGAACCGGGCTACTTCACACTGACACAGCGCAGCAACTCCCGCACCGCACTGTGCACCGCACCGAGTCTGATCGTCCACCGGTCACCGTGCAGTTTCAACCGGACCACTTCGCTGTGATGTGGACCGGCCAACCCGAGGTATACCGTGCCGACGGGATGCCCGTCCTGGGAATCGGGTCCGGCGACCCCGGTCAATCCCAGACCCCAGTCCGCGCCACACTGCTCCCGCGCCCCCACAGCGAGCTGTTCGGCGGTCGAGGCGGCGACCGGTCCGTCGGTACGGAGCAGCTCGTCGTCGACGCGGGCCAGGCTGTTCTTGAGGTCGGTGGCGTAGACGATCAAGCCGCCCCGCAGCACCGCGCTCGCACCGGGAACTCCCGCCACCGTGGCCGCGAGCAGGCCCGCGGTGAGCGATTCGGCCGTGGCGACGGTCTGACCCGCCGCGTTCAGGGCCTCGACCAGTTCGGCGACCGGCGCACCGTCGACGAGCGGATCGCTCACGAGCGCGACCGTCCACCCGCCAGCCACACCCTGGCCGCCTGCCCCACATAGTCCAGGCCGGTGACCACCGTCAGCGCCACGGCCAGGTACATCAGCCACATGCCCGCGGTGGCGAAGACCCCCGACAGCGGCAGCACCAGCAGCGCGATCGCCACCGACTGCACCAGCGTTTTGAGCTTGCCTCCGCGTCCGGCCGGGATCACCCCGCGCCGCACCACCACCAGCCGCAGCAGCGTGATGCCGATTTCACGGCCGCAGATGACCAGGGTGATCCACCACGGCAAGTCCCCGAGTACCGAGAGCCCGATCAGCGCGGCTCCGATCAGCGCCTTGTCCGCGATGGGGTCGGCGAGCTTGCCGAAATCGGTGACCAAACCGTATTTGCGGGCCAGTTGCCCGTCGAAGCGGTCGGTGATCGCGGCCAGGCCGAAGACCGCCGCGGCGATGACCCGCCAGCGGGTGTCGTGCCCGCCCTCGGCGAACAGCGCCAGCACGAACAGCGGCACCAGCACGATGCGCGCGATGGTCAGAACGTTGGCGATATTGAGCAGCGGAACCTGCGTCTCCGCCACCCCGTGCATCGGCGTCACCGCACTCGACCCACGATCGATCTCTTCGGGTCGCACGCTCATGCCCTGTCCTCGTGGCATGACCGGGCGCCTCGCGTGGCCACGCGAGCTACCGCCTCCAGACGCTGACCGTTCATGCGCTGCCCTCTCGGCACTCACCGGCACTGCGCCGAAATCCAACGGTTTCGCGAGCTGTTTGCTCGCACGATCGGTGCCGCGCGATCCGGTCGTCGAGCCCGGCGCGATGCGAGGAGCGGAACGACAGGATGTGCGGCACATGTTCAGACTATCGGTAACCCGGCCGACTACTGTGCACCCATGACCTCACGGGGACCCTTGAGCGGTTCGACCAGCGACGCGCATACTGCCGCGCCCACTGTGGCGCCTGTTTCCGGCGTGGTCGTCCGACGAGCGCGAACCTCCGATGTCCCCGAGATCAAGCGCCTGGTCGACGAGTACGCCGGGCGCATCCTGCTGGAGAAGAACCTGGTCACACTGTACGAATCGGTGCAGGAGTTCTGGGTCGCCGAGCTCGACGGGCGCGTCGTCGGCTGCGGCGCGTTGCACGTGCTGTGGGCCGATCTGGGCGAAGTGCGCACTGTCGCAGTGGATCCCGTCGTCAAGGGCCGCGGAGTCGGCGGGGCGGTGGTCGAGCACCTGGTCACCGTCGCCCGCGAACTGCAGTTGCAGCGTGTGTTCGTGCTCACTTTCGAGGTGGACTTCTTCGGCAGGCACGGGTTCGTCGAGATCGACGGCACGCCCGTCACCGCCGAGGTGTACGCGGAGATGTGCCGCTCCTACGACACCGGTGTCGCCGAATTCCTCGACCTCAGCTTCGTCAAGCCGAACACCCTCGGCAATACCCGCATGCTGCTGACCCTGTAGAGAATCCCTCGCGAGAAAGTGATCGACTGTGCCGATCTTCGCTGTCCACTACACCTACTCCGATGCGACGGCGGCCGACCGCGCGACCAACCGACCCGAGCATCGCGGCTGGCTGAACGCGCTCGTCGACGCCGGCACGGTGCTCAGTAGCGGGCCCTACCCCGACGGTTCGGGCGCACTGCTGCTGTTCCGCGCCGAGGACGCGCCCTCGCTGACCGAACTGCTGGGCAACGACCCGTTCGCGAAACTGGACCTGATCGACGCCGTCCGCGTGGTCGAGTGGTTGCCGGTGATGGGCGCCTTCGCCGAGTAGCGCAGCCCCGGAGACAGAGCTGCCCGGAACCCTCGGGGTTCCGGGCAGCGTCGTCCGCGGTGGTGTCAGGCTTTGTTGGTGTTACGGGTGCGCAGCAGGCTCGCCACCGTCGCGATGACCAGAATGCCGATGATCACGCTCAGTGAGAACGCCGTGGAGATCTCCGGGACGCTCACGTGCTCACCGCCGTTGATGAACGACAGCGTGTTCTCGTGCAACGCGTGCAGCACCAGCTTCACACCGATGAACGCCAGGATCGCGGCCAGGCCGTAGGACAGGTACACCAGGCGGTCGAGCAGGCCGCCGATGAGGAAGTACAGCTGGCGCAAGCCCATCAACGCGAAGGCGTTGGCGGTGAACACCAGGTACGGCTCCTCGGTGAGACCGTAGATCGCCGGAATCGAGTCCAGCGCGAACAGCAGGTCGGCGAAACCGATCGCCAGCAGCGCGAGCAGCAGCGGCGTCACTACGCGTTTGCCGTTGATCCGGGTGACGAGCTTGTCGCCGTCGTACTCGTCGGTGGTGGGCAGGATCCGTTTGGCCAGCGAGACGATGTAGCTGTCGCGCTTCTTCTCGTGTTCGACCTCGTGCCCGCTCTCGCGCAGCAGGTTGATCGCGGTGTAGATCAGGAACGCGCCGAACAGGTAGAACACCCAGCTGTACGCGCTGATCGCGGCCGCGCCGACCGCGATGAACACACCGCGCATCGCCAGCGCCAGCACGATGCCGATCAGCAGCACCTTCTGCTGGTAGATCCGCGGCACGGCGAAGGTGCTCATGATGATGAGGAAGATGAACAGGTTGTCGACCGAGAGCGCTTTCTCGGTGACGAAGCCCGCGTAATACTCCCCCGAGAACGTGCCGCCCCATTTCCAGGCGACGAACAGGCCGAACAGCAGCGCCAAGCTGATGTAGACAGCCGACCAGATGCCCGATTCCTTGAAGGTGGGCTCGTGCGGGGTGCGCACGTGGGCGAAGAAGTCGAAGACGAACAGGCCGAGGATCACCAGTCCGGTGATCACCCACTCGAGCGTGGTCACCTGCATGTGGTGGTCCGATCGATGAAGTTCATGTCGCCCATCATGCCCGAATTGTCCGTTTCAGTCGGCTTTGCGGAACGATTGCCCGTCATGATTTCACACACATCGGCGGCCGACGCACCCGCCGCGCACACGGAAAAGCGCTTTCGCCCGGTTCGCGAGCGCTGCTACCGTCACCGCATACCCCGACCACAGCCCCGAGAGGAGCGAGCCGTGTACGAATCCACCGCGCAGAACCAGCGCCCCACCGCGATGCACCGGCCCAGCCCCGGTGCCGTGAAGTCGGGTACCCGCCTCGCGCGCGCCCGCTTCATCGCCTGACAGGCGATTTTCGCCCGACCCCGGGCCAGTCCCGACCATGAGCCGTGCCAGGTCCCTCCTCGTTCGTCGCCGCCTGCTTCCGGCACGGTCAGAGCAAACCGGGAACGGCGTCACTCGTCCTCGGACGCACCGGGATCGCCGCCACGGATCGACCACAGCAACCCGTCCAATTCGTCGGGCTTGATGAGCACGTCACGCGCCTTGGAACCCTCACTGGGCCCGACCACGCCGCGCGTCTCCATCAGGTCCATCAACCGGCCCGCCTTGGCGAAGCCGACGCGCAGCTTGCGCTGCAGCATCGAGGTCGAACCGAACTGTGAGGTGACCACCAGCTCCACCGCTTGCAGCAGCACGTCCATGTCGTCGCCGATATCGGGGTCGACGTCCTTGACCTCGCCGGCCTTGGCCGCGGTGACACCCTCCTGATATTCGGGTTCGGCCTGGGTCTTGCTGAACTCGACGACGGCCTGGATCTCCTCGTCGGAGATGAACGCGCCCTGCAACCGGGTCGGCTTGCCCTGACCCATCGGCAGGAACAGACCGTCGCCCATGCCGATCAATTTCTCCGCGCCCGGCTGGTCCAGGATGACGCGCGAGTCGGTGAGCGAGGAGGTGGCGAACGCCAGCCGCGAGGGCACATTGGTCTTGATCAGACCGGTCACCACGTCCACCGAGGGCCGCTGGGTGGCCAGCACCAGGTGGATACCGGCGGCACGCGCCTTCTGGGTGATCCGCACGATCGCGTCCTCGACATCGCGCGGTGCGGTCATCATCAGGTCGGCCAGCTCGTCGACGATGGCCAGGATGTACGGGTAGGGCCGGTAGACGCGTTCGCTGCCCAGCGGCGCGGTGATCTTGCCCGAGCGCACGTTCTTGTTGAAGTCGTCGATGTGGCGGACCTTGTTGGCCTGCATGTCCTGGTAGCGCTGCTCCATCTCCTCGACCAGCCAGGCCAGCGCGGCGGCGGCCTTCTTCGGCTGGGTGATGATGGGCGTGATCAGGTGTGGAATGCCCTCGTACGGCGTGAGCTCCACCATCTTCGGGTCGATCAGGATCATCCTGACCTCCTCGGGGGTGGCCCGGTGCAGCAGCGAGATCAGCATCGAGTTCACGAAACTCGACTTACCCGAACCGGTGGAACCGGCCACCAGCAGGTGCGGCATCTTGGCCAGGTTCGCCGAGACGAACTCGCCCTCGATGTTCTTGCCGAGACCGATCACCAGCGGATGGTGGTCGTTGCGGGTGTGCGGCGACTTCAGGACGTCGGCCAGGCGCACCAATTCGCGGTCGGCATTGGGCACTTCGATGCCCACGGCCGACTTACCGGGGATGGGCGCGAGCAGGCGCACGTTCTCGGTGGCGACGGCGTAGGCGAGGTTACGGGCCAGCGCGGTGATCTTCTCGACCTTGACGCCGGGACCGAGCTCCACCTCGTAGCGAGTGACGGTGGGGCCACGCACGAACCCGGTGACGGCGGCGTCGATCTTGAACTGCACCAGGACTTCGGTGATCGCCTCGATCATCGATTCGTTGGCCGCGGAACGCTTCTTGGGCGGGTCGCCGTCGAGCAGCAGTGTCAGCGGGGGCAGCGTGTAGTCGCCGTCGACGACCCGATCGGTGACGAACTCCGGTTCCGGTGGCGGCGGCGGGGTCTGGTCGACCGGCTTGACCACCGGCCGCTTGCGCGCCGGTTTCGGTGCGGGCGCGGGCGGTTCCTCGATCGGCTTGGCATCGCGCAGCGGCGGTTCGCCCAGTGATTCGGTGACCGCGTCGGAGCCGCCGAACTCGTCGGGCGGGTAGTTGTCGTCGGGGTTGCGGCCACGGCGACGGGTTCGGTTGCGGTGCACCGGGAATCCGTCGGCGTCGTAGTTGGCCGGGTCGTAGGGGTCGCCGTCGTCGGCGTATTCGCCGAGGCCGAAGTATTCGCTCAGCTTGGCAGGCACCTCGCGCACCGTGGTACCGGTGAGCAGCAAGACGCCGAACATCATGGCCAGCAACAGGATCGGCAGCGCGAGCCATGGTGTGAGCCCCTGGCCGAGCGGTCCGCCGATCGCATAGCCGAGCGCGCCGGCCGCGGTGGCGCGGCCGTCCGCGCCGGTGGGGGAACCAGCTGCCAGGTGCCAGACCCCCAGGGCGGGAAGCACGACGAGTAGCCCACCGAGGACCAGCCGTGGCCGGATCTCCGGATGTGGTTCGGTGCGCATCAGCACCACCGCGAGCGCGACCAGCAGAATCGGCGCCAGCGCGGCCGCGGAACCGGCGATCGCCCGGACGATGTCTTCGAGGAAACGGCCGACCGGTCCGCCCGCCGACAGCCACATCGCGGCGGCGATGATCGCGCTCAACGCGATGAGCGCCAGGCCGATGCCGTCGCGCCGGTGCCCGTGGTCCAGGTCGCCTGCCCGGCTCAACGTGCGGGTGGTGGCGCCGACGCCGCGCGCCAGCATGGTCCAACCGCTCCCGATCCCGCGGCTGATCACCGCCAGCGGTGCGGTGTTGGAGGCGCGTTTGACCGGCCTGCGTACGGGCGTGGTGCGCCCACGCGGAGCCGCCGTCGCTCGCGGGGTCGCCGAACGAGACCGCGCCGCCGGCGTCTGCCCCCTGGTCGATCCCGCCCGCGCACGAGAGGTCGTGGTGCTGCGGGACTTACCTGCCATGACCATCAGGCTAGCCGCTCGAACACCTCCGAGACCATCCGCAACACTGGTCCCACCGTGCTCGCCGCGGTGATCCAGGGTGGATGCGCAGGTCGCAGCGCCCCGGTCAGCGCGGGGAAATCTCGCCGGGAACCGCGTTTCGCGGGCCCGAACTTACGGAATCCTTGTCGATCGCCACTGATTCGGGCGTGAGCGGGCTCGCGCGTCTAGCGGGGGCGCCGTAACCCTCGGTACGTTGACTGCGCTCTATCGGGTCGTCGACCCGTGCAGATGAAGGGGACGCTACAAGTGAAGAGAATGCTCACCAGCGCGGCCGTGCTGGGTGCCACCGCAGCCGCAGTGTTCGCGGGGCACATCGCACCGGCCCAGGCGCAGTCGGGCAACTACGGCGCCATCGCGGTGTCGGTCAAACCGGGGGTTTACGGATACGCCACGGACTACGGCAGCTATGCCGATGCCGAGGCCGGTGCCATGTCGGCCTGCCTGCGTGGCGGCGGTGGTGGCGGGTGCGACGTGAAGGTGTCCTACCGCAACGGGTGTGGAGCCATCGCGATCTCGCGCGGGTGGTGGAGCTACGGCTCCGCGTCGACGATCGGCGGCGCGAAACGCGAAGCGCTGAACAACAATCCGGGCAACGCCTACATCAAGCACTGGAACTGCACCAGCGGCTACCAGCTCTAGCCCGACCGTTTCGACCATGATCATGGGAGTTGTAGTGAACAACCGTCCAGTGAAATACGCTGCCGTTCTCGTCGCGATCGTCGCGGCGCTCGGCCTCAGCGCGTGCAGTTCCGGCGCCGACTCGACCAGCACGAGCGCGGGAACCACCACCAGCAAGGGCGGCGCCTTCGAAACGGGCGACGCCAAGTCGGGCAAGGAAGAGGGCGGTGAGCCCGCGGCCACCACGGTGCCCAACCTGCCCAAGCCGACCGCCGCCGAGCTGAACGCCCGGTTGAACAAGGCCCTCGCGGGCCAGCTCACCGGCGAGGAGAAGAAGACCTACATCGAGGACGCCGACCAGGATCCGATGCTGGTCGACAAGTTCGTCGAGGCGGCGAAGCAGAACAACGTCAAGGTCGCTATCACCACCGTCGGTGACCCCGCCGATGGCAAGCTCAAGGCGAACGCCGATGTCACCATCGACGGCGCCCCGGTCAAGGACGCCTTCGTCGACTTCGTCGCCGAGGACGATTCCTGGAAGGTGTCGCACGTGTTCGCGTGCAACATCGTGAAGTCGGCGCAGCTCGACTCCGCGGCCTGCCAGGCCTGAGTCACGGTCCGAATATCGGTCCGAAATATCGGGTCCGAATATCAAGAAAACCGCTGGACGACATAGTCGCCCAGCGGTTTTCAGTTGATCTGTTGATCTGTTGATCTGTTGATCAGGCGATCAGACGGCGACGACCGTCGGCACGATCATCGGGCGGCGACGATAGACGTCGGCGACCCAGCGGCCGACCACCCGGCGCACGCCCTGGGCGATGCGGTGGGTGTCGGTGATGCCCTCACCGGCCAGGCGCAGCAGCTCCGCCTCGACCAGTTCGTTCGCGCCGTCGAGCGCGGTCCGGTCGTCGGAGAAGCCGCGCCCGTTGAGCTCGGGCGTGCTCACCGCCTTGCCGGTGGTCGAGTCGATGACGATGGTGATCGAGATGAACCCACCCTCGCCCAGAACCAGGCGGTCCGACAGGGTCGACTCGCCGACGTCGCCGACCGAGAGGCCGTCGACGTAGACGTGTCCGACCGGCACACGGCCGACGATGGAGGCGATGCCGTCGACCAGGTCGACCACCACGCCGTCCTCGGCCAGCATGACCCGCTCCTCGGGCACACCGGTCGCCACCGCCAGTGCGGCGTTGGCGCGCAGGTGCCGCCATTCGCCGTGCACGGGCATGGCGTTGGTCGGGCGCACCGCATTGTACAGGTACAGCAGCTCACCGGCGGAAGCGTGCCCGGAGACGTGCACCTTCGCGTTCTGCTGGGTGATCACGGTCGCGCCGAGCCTGGCCAGGCCGTTGACCACGGCGAACACCGAGTTCTCGTTGCCGGGGATCAGCGAGGACGCCAGCACCACCAGGTCGTCGGCGCGGATGTTGATCTGGCGGTGCTCGCCGCGCGCCATCCGTGACAGCGCCGAGAGCGGCTCGCCCTGGGAGCCGGTGGAGATCAGCACCAGGCGGTTGCCGGGCAGGTTCGCGGCCTGATCGAGAGTGACCACGACGTTGTCGGGCACGGTGAGGTAGCCGAGGTCCTGCGCGATCTCCATGTTGCGGACCATCGAGCGACCGACGAAGCAGACCTTGCGGTTGTACTTCTGCGCGACGTCGACGACCTGCTGGATGCGGTGCACGTGGCTGGCGAACGACGCCACGATGACGCGGTTGGTGGCCTTGCCGATGACGTTGTCGAGCACGCCACCGATCTCGCGCTCGGGGGTGACGAAACCGGGAACCTCGGCGTTGGTGGAGTCGACCAGGAACAGGTCGACACCTTCGTCGCCGAGGCGGGAGAAACCGGCCAGGTCGGTGAGGCGGCCGTCGAGGGGCAGCTGGTCGAGCTTGATGTCGCCGGTGTGCAGGACCACGCCGGCACCGGTGCGGATGGCCACGGCCAGCGCGTCGGGAATCGAGTGGTTGACCGCGAAGTACTCGAGCTCGAACGGGCCGTGCACCGTGGTCTCGCCCTCGGCGACCTCGCGCAGCTTGGGCTGCAACCGGTGCTCGCGCGCCTTGGCCGCGACCAGCGCGAGGGTGAACTTGGCGCCGATCACCGGGATGTCCTGGCGCAGGCGCAGCAGGAACGGCACGGCACCGATGTGGTCCTCGTGGCCGTGGGTGAGCACGATGGCCTCGACGTCGGCCATCCGGCCCTCGATGGGCCCGAAGTCCGGCAGGATCAGGTCGACACCGGGCTGCTGGTCCTCGGGGAACAGCACACCGCAGTCGACGATCAGCAGCTTGCCGCCGTATTCGAACACGGTCATGTTGCGGCCGATTTCGCCGATGCCGCCCAGGGCGAACAGGCGCAAGCCGTTCTTCACCAGCTTCGGCGGCGGGCCCAGCTTGTCGTGGGCCGCCTTCTCGCGCGGCTCGGCGACCGGCGCGGAACCTCGACCGCGTCCACCGCCCTGCCTGCCACGGCCGCCACCGCGGGACTGCTCGGCGGCGGGCTTGCTCTTGGCCTCGGCCTGCTTGCCCTTGACTTCGGTAGCCGGCTTGGTCCTCGCGCGCCGCGGCGCGGTCTTCTTCGCGGTCACTTGTTCTTCGGCGACGCTGAGCAGGTCGGTGCCCACTTCGGCACTACCGGCCAGGTTCGCTTCCGCGGTGACCTCGGCGATCGGTTCGGCGATCGCCGGTTCCTTCGCCGCGGGGGCTTCCTCGGGCGCGACCACCTTCTTCACCGCGGCCTGCGCGGTCTCCACCGGCGTCGGCTCCGGCGCACCGGCGGCACGCGATGCCGAACGGCGGCGGGGCTTACGGGCTACGGGTTCGGTCATGCCGACACCCCCGCGGCCTGCAGGTCCAGCGCCAGCTCCTCGAGCTGTGCCTGCGTCGGCATCAGCTGGGGCAACCGGGGCTCACCTACGTCGATGCCGAGCAATCGGAGTCCTCCCTTACACATCGCCACACCTCCCAGGCGGGTCATGGCCGCGTACAGCGGCAGTAGTGTCGCGTTGATCTCTCGCGCCCTGGCCACGTCACCGATGGTGTAGGCGTGGTGGATCTCGCGCAGTCGCTCCGGCACGAGGTGTCCGATGACGCTGATGAACCCGACCGCACCGACCGAGAGCCAGGGGAGATTCAGTCCGTCGTCACCGGAGTAGAAATCCAGATCGGTGGTCGCGATGAGATCGGCTCCGGAGACGAGATCGCCCTTGGCATCCTTCACCGCGACGATGTTGGGATGCTCGGCAAGGCGCCGGATCGTGTCGATGGCGATAGGCACCACCGACCTCGGTGGAATGTCGTAGAGCGTGATCGGCAGCGCGGTGGCGTCGGCGACCGCGGTGAAATGCGCGATCAGGCCCTCCTGTGTGGGCCGCGAGTAATACGGGGTCACCACGAGCAGACCGTGTGCGCCCGCGTTCTCCGCGGCACGCGCCAGTTCGATCGAGTGCGCGGTGTCGTAGGTACCCGCGCCCGCGACCACGGTGGCCCGGTCGCCGACGCCGTCGACGACCGCCCGCAGCAGATCATGCTTCTCGGTTTCGGTCGTGGTCGGCGATTCGCCGGTGGTACCCGAGATGATCAGCAGGTCGACCCCACGGTCGACCAGGTGTGCCGCCAGTGCGACACCGGCATCGACGTCGAGCTTGCCCGCAGCGCTGAAGGGGGTCACCATCGCGACACCGACCGTGCCGGACGCGCGCAGCTCCGTTGGCGTCGATTCACCGTTCGTCATGGTCAGAAAGGCTACCCGGTCGCCGGATGCGCCTCGACACCCTAGCGCCCGAAGCGGCTGCCGGTGGGTGTTTTTCACCTTGCGTGATGTCACATATGACGTCACAATGATGTCATGGATCTGAATGCTCATACCGCGCGGTTGCGCGAGGAACTGATCGCCGCCGCCGCGCTCGGCGACGAGAAAACGCAGGCCACCGCCGCCGCACTCGCCGCCGCGGTGGAGAGTTCGAGCCGCCTGGTGCTGCTGTCGGCGCTGTCGGAACTGGCCGCCGAGATCAGTACCGAACTCGGTGACCGCACCGTGCACGTCCGCCTGGAAGGCACGCAGGCGAAGGCCGACGTGCGCAAGAACACGCCGCCGGGCGCGGAGGAACCCCAGACTTTCGAGGAAATGACCGGCGACATCAGCCGGGTGACCCTGCGACTGGTCGAACAGCTCAAGTCCCGCGCGGAGGAAGCGGCCCAGCAGAACGGGCAGTCGCTCAACTCCTGGCTCTCCGGCGCCGTCAGTGGCGCGTTGAAGGATCAGATGCGCGGTTACGGCGGCAAGGGCTGGTAGGCGGCGTCCGAGATCACAGCAGTGGGGCCAGGTCGCCGCGTTCGCCGATAACGACTTCGTCGAGTTCGAGCCAGTCGGCCATTTCCCGCAGTGCCCCGCGCAAAGCCTGGGCGGTCTCGGCGGTCGCGTAGCCGGGTTCGGCGAACGCGCCGGGGGCGAGCAGTCGGCCGGTGGCGCGTTCGGCGCGCAGATCCACCCGGCCGACGAGCTTGCCGTCGACGAGCAACGGGAAGACGTAATAGCCGTGCACCCGTTTGGGTTCGGGGGTGTAGATCTCGATGCGGTAGTGGAAGTCGAAGATCCGCTGGGTACGTGGGCGGAAGAAGATCAGCGGATCGAACGGGCACAACAGCGCGGTCCCGGTGATCCGGCGCGGGGTGGCGGCCTCCGGGTGCAGGTAGGCGGGCGCATCCCAGCCGTCGACGTCGACAGGCAGTAGTTCGCCCGCGTCGACCAGGTCGGCGATCGCCGGGGCGCTCTGGCGCCGGGCCAGGCGGTAGTAGTCGCGCAGGTCGGCCTCGGTGCCGATCCCGAGGGCCCGGCTGGACCGGCGGATCAGCTCGCGCACGGCGTCGTCCTCGGCGATCTCCCGGTCGCGTACATCGGCCGGGACGACCCGTTCGGTGAGGTCGTAATGCCGGGTGAACCCGACCCGGCGGGCGGTGGACAGCTCACCGGCGGCGAAGAGCTGCTCGCAGATCATCTTCGTGTCGCTCAGGTTCCACCAGGTCCCCTTCGGCCGGGGTTTGTCCAGTTCCAGATGACGTTCGATCTCCCCGGCGCTCGCCGCGCCCACCTCGGTCACGACATCGAGAATGTCCTTGCCCAGCGTGGGATTTCGTTCGACGATCGTGCGCATCCCCGACCAGCGCCCGTGCCGGTACTCCCGCATCCGCCAGCGCATCAGCGGCCAGTCGGCGACCGGGATCAGCGCCGCCTCGTGCGCCCAGTACTCCACCAGCCCCCGTCGCGCCTTCGCGCTGTCGCTCCAGGCGGCGCCGTCGAGCAGGCCGCGATCGTAGGGGCCGATCCGGCTGAACACCGGCGCGTAGTGCGCGCGGACCACAGCCGAGACCGAATCTATTTGCAGCAGACGGGTTCTGGCGACCACATCGAGCACGGCCCGACGCTTCGGGTTGGTGGGCCTTCGCTTGCCGAAGCCCTGCGCGGCCAGCGCCGTTCGACGGGCCTGCGCCGCATTCATCCGCTGCATTCGCTCAGCCTGACACAGGGGTCCGACAGGTTTTCGGCGCTCAGGTGGAGACCCGGACCTCACCCGCGGTGTCGATCTCGGTCCGCCGATCCCCGCCCGGCGCGGCGGCCAGCACGGTCGCCACCCAGCGTCTGCCGACCGGCAGCACGCGCACGGTCACCGAGCCCGCTCCCGCCATGTCGAGTTCGTCGACCGCGGCCTCGATCACGTGGTGGCGCACCCATTCCGGGACCCCGAGAAAGCCGCCGTCGTCGAGCAGGGTGACCTCGACGCCGCGCGATCGCGCCCCCCGAGCGGCGGCGCTGAGCCGATCGGTGACCAGCTGCGGCGCCCGGAGCCCGTCGCGCAGCTCGGCTTCGAGCAGCCTGCACTGTTCGCGTTCGGTGTCGGTGAGCTCGATCCCGGCGGCGATGCGGGCGAGCAGGGGCCCGGCCACCCGGTCGAGTGCTCCCAGCTGACGATCACGCTCGGCAGTGGCCGCGGCCAGCGCGGCCTCGGTCGCCGCGCGTCGATTGGCCTCGCTGCGCAGTTCCCGCAGCGAACGCTGGGTGGGCCGCACGATCGACATGAACACCGTCACCGCGCCGACGGTGGCGACCGGCGTCAGCGCGCGCACCACGGTTTCGGGGTGCCAACTGGTGAACACCCCCATCGTCACCAGCACCGTCGCGGCGGCCGCCACGCCGAGCCAGGCCGACACGATCCGCCCGCGCAGCACCAGCATCGCCAGCAGATACGACGTCGGATAGGCGGTCCACAGCTGGTGGGCGAACCCCGACGAGCTCTCGAGCCACGGCACGGTGAGCGCCATCGCCGCAGGTCCGGCACACGCCACGTAGATCGTGGCGGGCCACGGCAGCGGGTCCACCGGGAACACCAGCACCACCAGCGCGGCCACGGCCATCAGCACCAGCGCGGCGGCCGCGGCCGCCGGCGGGGCGATATCGAAATTCACCCGCAGGTACATCACGATGGTGGCTTCGAAGATCACCACGAACAGCCACGCCGTGCCGTCGCTGAGGCCGAACAGATCGCGCATCGCGAACGGCAGATCCCGATCGACCATCAGCTACCCCACACCAGTGTCACCACGGTTCCCGCGCCCGGCGCCGATTCCACGAACGCCGCGCCACCGGCGAGCGCCCGCATCCGGCCCAGGATGCTGCCCGCGATCCCCATCCGATCGGCCGACACCCGCGCCGGGTCGAACCCGGCGCCGTCATCGGACAGCACCACCCGGATGCCGCCGGTCGCGATGGTGACCGACACACCGCGCCGCACCGTCCGACCGGGGACGTCGGCATGACGCACGCTGTTGCGCACCGCCTCCGAGAGCGCGGCCCCGAGCACCTGGGCGGCCTCGATCGGCAGGCACAGATCGGCCGCGCGCCGCGAGGACACCTGCACCGGGACCTCGGATTCCACCTCGCGCACCGCCTCGCGCAGGAATTCGATCGCCGCGGCGGCGTCGAGGTGGTCGATCTCGGGCGCGGTCCGCGACAGCTCGAGCTGTTCGAGGGTGCGCGCGGCCTGGTTGCGCAGCACCGGCGAGGACTGCTGCGCCCGCGAGGCCTCCAGCAGCGTCGACAGCACCGCGTCGTGGATGAGCGCCGCGAAACGCGCGCCCTCGCGTTCTCTGGCCGAGGTCGCCGCGACCGCCGCCGCCCGGCTGCGCTGCCGGACCGCTTCCCGGTCGACCCGTTCGGCGGCGGCACGCGCGTACACCACGCACCACAGGAACAGCGCGGCTACGCCGAGCGCCCTGGTGATGTCGCCGAACAACGCCCCCATCGAACTGTCGGGCACCACAAGGGCATTCGACACACTGGTCGTCACCGCGAGCAGGGCTGCGAACGCGGCCGCACCACGTCGCGGCCACGCCAGACCCGCGGCCAGCACGCCGACAGCGAGCCCTCGATAAGGCCACGAGGCGAACGAACCGACGTGCACCACGGGATACACCAGCGGCGTCGCCACGGTGGCCGCGAGGTAACACACGGCGGCCGCGGCGGCGGTGCGCCGGATCGCCGCGGCGGTGCCGCGCGCCGACACGATCGCCAGCACACCGAACATCAGATACGCCGACACCAGATGCAGTTCCGGCCACACCGAATGATTGATCGGCTGCACCAGCACCGCGGGCAGTTCCAGCACCATCACGATCGTGGCGCCGGTCCCGATCACCAGCCCGAGCCTGCGCAGGATCTGTTCGGTCGCCGCGCGCGAGAAGTCGACGTCGCCGACCGGTGCGGGCGCCGTCGCGACCGCGAGATCGGTCACGTGCGCTGCTGCCTTTCCGGCACGGGCAGCCATCCGTCCTCGACGGCCCGTTTGTACAGATCGGTCTTGGTGGGCGCGGGTCGGCCCGCGTCGGCGTACTTCTGCCGGATGCGGCCCAGGTAGTCGTTGACGGTCTGTTCCGACAGACCGGTCAGCCGGGCCACCCGCGAGGCCTTCTCTCCCGAGGCGTACAGCATCAGCACTTCCTCCTGACGCGGGCTGAGCCCGACGTCGGAGAGCTTCGGATCGCCGTCGATGGCGGCGGCCCAGTCGGTGGTCACCACCTGCTCCCCCGACGCGGCCCGGCGCACCGCCTCGACCACGGTCGCCACGCTCTCGGACTTGCGCAGCACCCCGAGCACGCCCGCTTTGGCGGCGGAGCGGACCAGGAAGGCGTTGTCGGCGCCGGTGAACACCAGCACCTCGATGTCGCGTTCGCGCAGCGCGGTGACATTGTCCTCGGGCGTCGAGCCGTCGGGCAGGCGCAGATCGAGGACGACGAGGTCGAGATCGGTGGTCTCGGCGAGCAGCCCGGCGACGGACTCCGCCACCGCCACCAGTTCCAGGTCGGGTTCGGGGCCGAGCATGGCCGCCAGTCCGATCGCCACGGACTCGTGGTCCTCCACCAGACCGACCCGCCGCACCGTGCGCGTCTGCGCCAACTCGCTCACCCGACCACTCCCCATCCTCGAACACCCACCGCGGCCAGCCCGCAACACGTCGGTCGAGTTCTACCGCATCCCGAGCCCACGTGTCAGCCCACCAAAATTCGGGGCGGACCCGCTGTCCCGATCAGCTATTCCATCAGACCAGCGGCGATGGTCGCGCCGAGTTCCCAGCATTTCTCCAGATCGGCCTTGCTCGGCGGTCCCGAGACCACGACCGCCTCGGCGGCGCGCTGCCAGCCCAGCCCGGTGGTGATCCGCTCCACGCTGCTCTCAGCACCTTCGGTGCCTTCGTTGCCGTGCAGGTAGAGGCCGTAGGGGCGCCCACCGGTCGAGTCGAGGCAGGGGTAGTAGATGGTGTCGAAGGCGTGTTTGAGCGCGCCGCTCATGTAGCCGAGATTGGCCGGGGTGCCGAGCAGGTAGCCGTCGGCGTCGAGCACATCGACGGCGGTCACCGCCAGCGCGGCCCGGCGCACCACTTCGACCCCCTCGATCTCGGGGTCGCTCGCCCCGGCGAGGACCGCTTCGAACATCGCCTGGGTGTGCGGCGACGGGGTGTGATGGATGATCAGCAACCGGGCCATGGGCTCGCTACTCTCCTGGGTCGCGTTCCAGTTTTTCCAGCGCCACCGCGCGGCGCATGGTGTCGCGGGCGCGGCCCCGGTCGCCGGCGTAGTCGTAGGCGCGGGCCAGCCGGTAGGAGGAACGCCAGTTGTCCGGGTCGGCTTCCCATTCGGTCTTGATCTGTGTGAACAGGGCGTCGGCCGCGTCGCGTTCGATCCGGCCGGAGGGTCGGCGCGGCAGTTGCGAGGTGTCGACCTCCAGTCCTTCCTCGTGGATACGCCGGGCCAGCCGTTGATGCGCGAACGCCGCGCTCAAGGTCGCCCACAGGATCCAGAGACCGACGACGGGCAGCAGCAGCATGCCGATGCCGATCGCGATACCCGCGAACCCGCCGTCGGCGATGTAGGCGATGGCGAGCCCGCCGAGCCGGACGAAGTAGAACAGCAGCGCGACGACCAGGAACACCACGACCGCAACGGTTTTCAGGACCTGCCGATCGGGTCGCTGCGCGTCGGAGTCGCTCACAGATCCAGGAACGGGTCGAGCCCGACGGTCAGACCCGGCCGTCCGGCGATCTCACGCACCCCGAGCAGCACGCCCGGGGCGAACGAGGACCGGTCGATGGAGTCGTGGCGAATGGTCAGGGTCTCGCCCTGGGTGCCGAACAGCACCTCCTGGTGGGCCACGAGCCCGGCCAGTCGCACCGAATGCACTCGCACACCGTCGACATCGGCGCCGCGGGCACCCTCGAGTTCGGTGGTGGTGGCGTCGGGGCTGATCCCGACCCCGGCCTCGGCGCGGGCCGCGGCGATCACCGCGGCGGTGCGGTAGGCGGTGCCCGAGGGGGCGTCGGCCTTGTTCGGGTGGTGCAGCTCGATGACCTCGACCGAGTCGAAGAACCGCGCCGCCTGCTCGGCGAATCGCATCGACAGCACGGCGCCGATGGCGAAGTTCGGCGCGATCAGCACGCCCACCTCGGGGCGCTGCGCCAGCTGCCCGCGTACCTCGGCGAGGCGGGCCTCGTCGAAGCCGGTGGTGCCGACGACGGCGTGGATGCCGTTCTCGATCAGGAACTTCAGGTTGCCCATCACCACATCGGGGTGGGTGAAATCGACGACCACCTGGGTGCCCGCCTCGGTGAACGTCTCGAGCGCGTCACCCTTGTCGACCTGCGCCACCAGCTCCAGATCGGGCGCCGCCTCCACCGCCGCGCAGATCGCCTGCCCGACCTTGCCGCGTGCTCCGAGCACTCCGACCCGAATGGTCACCGCATCTCCTCGTCCTCGACTCAGCTTGCTCGTCGAAGCCTATCGAGCAGCCCGTGGGGCCGCGGCGCCGACCTCACACCATCGGGCCTGCCGAGCCGTCAGTCGAAGACGATCACCTGTCGTAGCGCCGCGCCCGCCGCGAGATCGTCCATCGCCTGGTTCACCTGGTCGAGTCCGATACGGGCCGAGACGAGCCGTTCCAGCGGCAGCTTGCCCTCGCGCCACCGCCGCACGTATTCGGGGATGTCACGGTCGGGAACAGCGGAGCCGAGATAGCTGCCGATGATGGTGCGGCCCTGCGCCACCAGCGCCAGTGGCGAGATGGTGGCCGTGGCGGTCGGGGCGGGCAGGCCGACCGTCACGGTGACGCCACCGGGTGCTGTTGCGGTGACGGCGGTTTCGAACGCGCGGACGTTGCCCGCCGCTTCGATCACCACGTCGGCCTGCACGCCCTGCTCGGCGACCTCGCCCGGCGTGCAGGCCGCGGTCGCACCGAATTCGCGGGCGAGCGCCAGCTTTTCGGGAACCGTGTCGACGGCGATCACCTCACCGAGCCCGAGCGACACCGCGACGAGCACCGCCGCCATCCCGACACCACCGAGCCCGACCACCATGATCCGGTCGCCCGCACCGGGTTTCGCGGCGTTGAGCAGTGCGCCGCCGCCGGTGAGCACCGCGCAGCCGAGCACCGCCGCCACCTCGGGCGGCACGTCGTGGTCGACCGGGACGACCGAGCGCCGGTCCACCACCGCGTGCGTGGCGAAGCCGGAGACGCCGAGATGGTGCTGCACCACCTCGCCGTCGCGCGTGAGCCGTCGGCCGCCGCCGAGCAGTTCGCCCGCGTTGTTGGCCACACTGCCCGGCCCGCACGGCGTGCGTCCGTTGCTCGCACAGCCCGCGCAGTCGCCGCAGCGCGGCAGGAACGTCATCACGACCCGCTGTCCAGGGGCCACATCGGTGACACCGGCGCCCACCGATTCGACGATGCCCGCGGCTTCGTGGCCGAGCAGCATGGGCACCGGACGCACCCGATTGCCGTCCACCACAGACAGATCCGAATGGCACAGGCCGGCCGCTTCGATGCGCACCAGCAGTTCGCCCCGACCCGGTTCGGCCAGTTCCAGGTCACACACCGTGATGGGCTGCGAATCGGCGAACGGCGCCGGATCGGCGATCCGTTCCAGAACGGCTCCACGAATCTTCATGGTCGCGACGCTACCGCGAGTGCCCTTTACAGGTTCCGGGATCTGTCGCTAACCTCGATCTCGGTGATGGTGCTCCTGTCGGCCGCCTCGTACCGTGCCCAGGGTCGGCGCCATCACGAACAAGGAGAAATCCCCTGTCAGTGCAGTTCAATCACACCATTGTCGGATGCCGCGATAATCGGGAGACCGCCGAGTTCTGGGCGGACATCCTCGGGTTGGACGTAGGAAAAGAGTGGGGGCCGTTCATTCCGATCGCCCTCGATCACGGTGCGGCCTTCGATTTCGCCAAGGTCCCGCCCTTCGTTTCCGAGATCCAGCCGCAGCACTACGCGTTCCTGGTCAGCGAGGCCGAGTTCGACGCGGCCTACGCCAAGATCCAGCGCTACAAGCTGGACCATTGGGCCGACCCCCAGCAACACGGGGTCAACGAGATCAATCACAACGATGGTGGTCGCGGTGTCTATTTCCTCGACCCCAACGGCCACTTCCTGGAACTGATCACCGTTCCGTACGGCGGTTGGCCCGAGTAGTCGTTCAGGCCGGTCCCCACTGGGACCGGCCTGTTTGCGATTACCCGAGCTTCGCGGCCGCGCGGGTCCCGCGCAGACCCAGCAGCGCGGCGCCGACACACGCCACCGAGACGCCCACGATGAACCAGGGGAATACCGTCGTGAGTCCCCAGGTCGTCGCGGCCCAGCCCGCCGCCAGGGTCGGCAAGGCCATCGCCGAATAGGCCAGCAGGTAGAAGGCCGACATGGTCTCGCCACGGCGATGCGGCGGAACGACCTCGGACAGGTGCCGCAGCGACCCACCGAAACCGAGACCGAAGGTGCCGCCGAGCACCAGACCGGCGAGGACCACTACCGCGGGCTCTTTCGTGGCCAGCGCCGGAATAGTGGCGAGTAGTGCGGCCGCCATGCCGAGGTCACCGATCATCGCGGCGCGACGGGCCGGCACCCGGGTGGCCAGCAACTGCGCCAACGCGCCCGCCAGCGCGGTGCTCGCGACGACGACACCACCGAACACCAGATTGTGCACGCCGGTTTCGGCCGCGGCCAGCGACGGATACAGCGACAGCAGGACACCCAGCACCGACCAGGCGGCCATCACGCCGATCGCGGAGAACCAGAAGTCGGACCTGATCTCGTGCGGGACGGACGGTTTCGCGATGGTGATGCGTGCCTTCACCCGGGTGGTGTGCGGTTCACGAAGGGCGAGAATGCCGGCCCCCGCGGCGACACAGATGACGGTGATCACCACATACGGCGTGCGCAACGGCGACGGCGCGTACTGCGCGAGCACCGCGGTGCCGAGCACCGCGATCGCGATGCCGACGTTGAACGCGACGCCGCTGAGCTGCCCGGAGCGAGCACCACGCTCGGGCCGCAGATCCAGCAGCGCCGCCGCGCCCGCGACGACGGTGGCGCCGACGGCCGCCCCGTGTAATGCCCTGGCCAGCAACAACATCGGCACCGAATCGGCGAGCAGGAAGACGCCCAGCCCGAGGATCATGGTGGCGAAGGCGCCGATCATCACCGGCTTGCGGCCGACCACATCGGAGATCCGGCCGGAGACCAGCACCGCGCCGAGCGCCGCGAAGGCATAGACGGCGAAGACCAGGGTCGTGGTCAGCGGGGACAGATGCCACTCGGTCTCGTAGATCCCGTAGAGCGGAGCGGGCGCCCCGGAAACCCCGAGCGCCACCGCGCTCGCGGCCAGGACGAGCCCGTACGCCCAGCGCTGCCCGGCCTCGACCGGCGCCATCGTTGTCGCTGCCACAGCAGCCCCCATCAGCAGAGTTTGATAACCATCGAACGATGATCAGGCTACGCCGAGTATGATGACTATCAAACCCCCGAGTGAGGTAACTCATGACACAGGCTAAAGATCTCACCCCGGCGCCGACCATACCCGTCGCCGCGCTCCCCACCGTCCTCGGCGCCCTTCACGACCCCGTCCGCCTGGAGATGGTCCGTCGCCTGAGCAATGCCGCCGCCCCCGTCCGCTGCGCGGCGCTCTACGACGCGATCAACAAATCCACCGCGACCCACCACTTCAAGATCCTGCGCGAAGCGGGCCTGATCGAACGGCTCACCATCGACGGCCAGACCTTCCAGGAACTGCGCACCGATGCCGTAGAGCACGCGCTGCCCGGCCTGCTCCCCTCGATCGTCGACGCCGCCAACCGTGTGGATGCGGATGCCACACACCGCGACGAGCAGTCCTTGCGCTGATCGCCCGACCGGCCCTGCGTGTTTCCAGCGTTCCGCGGCTGTCGCCACCGCGCCGCCCGGCAGTGACGGCGTGCCGGCCCAGATGGCCGCAGGCGACCGGGCGCTTCCACCCGGGGTGGCGCGACACCGCTCACCACCGATCATCGGCACCGCCGTTCACGCGCGCACCCGGATGACCCCGGTGCCGAATTGCTCAGCGCTCGACGAGCTTTCGGACCGAGGTGGGCAGATCGCGGGTGCGCTGATACGGGCCCGACACCGCCGCACCGTAGGGGCGGGCGAGCAAGGTGCGGGCGATCTCGCTGACCTCGTCGGTGGTGACGGCGTCGATGCGAGCCAGGGTCGCCGAGACGCTGCGATGGTTGCCGTAGCTGAGTTCGCTGCGGCCGATGCGGTTCATCCGGGAGGCCGAGTCCTCGAGGCCCAAGACCAGCCCGCCGCGCAACGAGCCCTTGGCCCTGGCGCATTCGGCATCGGTGACGCCGTTGGCGGCGACCTCGTCGAGCACGCCACGTGCCAATGTCGCGACCTGGCCGAGGTTTTCGGGCTGGCAGCCGAGCGAGACCGAGAACGCGCCGGTGTCGGCGAAGGTGTCGACGCTCGAGTACACCGAGTACGCCAAGCCGCGTTCTTCCCGGATGCGCTGGAACAGGCGCGAACTCAGGCCGCCGCCGACGATGGTGTTGAGGATCGACAGCGGCCAGCGCTGTTGACCTTCGTGCCTGCCGAACGCCCGCACCCCGAAGGCGAGGTGGGTCTGTTCACTGTCGCGGTTGATCCTGATCAGGCCGGGTGCGCCCTGCGCGCGGAACTTCCCTTCGCGGCGCGGCGCGGGCTCGGCGGTGGTGTCCAGGTGTGGCCCGAACGCGCGGTGCACCAGTTCCACTACGCGTTCGTGCTCCACGTTGCCCGCCACCGCGACGACCATGCGATCGGGCCGGTAGCGGCGCTGATGGAAGCCGCGCAGCTGGGCAGCCTGCATGTTCTCGATGGATTCGACGCTGCCGATCACCGGGCGCCCGATCGGATGGTCGCCGAACATGGCGGTGAGGAAGGAGTCGGCGACCAGGTCTTCGGGGTCGTCGTCGCGCATCGCGATCTCTTCCAGGACCACCTGGCGCTCCACGTCGACGTCGATCGCGCGGCACAGACCGTTGAGCACCACATCGGAGACGAGGTCCACCGCGAGCGGCAGGTCCTCGTCGATGACGTGGGCGTAGTAGCAGGTCTGTTCCTTGGCGGTGAACGCGTTGAGCTCGCCGCCGACCGCGTCCATGGATTGCGCGATGTCGAGGGCGGTGCGTGTGGGCGTCGCCTTGAACAGCAGGTGTTCGAGGAAGTGCGCGGCGCCGGCCACGGTGGGGCCCTCGTCGCGCGAACCGACGCCTACCCACACTCCGATGGAGGCCGAGCGCACGCCGGGCACGTGCTCGGTGACCACACGAAGGCCACCGGGCAGCACGGTGCGGCGCACTCCCCCGGTGGAGACATCGTCAGCGGATTCGGTATTCGACTCGGTCAACTTCGGTTTCGTCACCCGATCCTCGATAACAGTGTCTTCGTCGGACTCGGTCTGCGACTCGATGTGCTCGGACCTCGTCACCCGATCCCACCGGACGGCTGTGCTGGCATGGTTCCTCAAACTCTCGAACGGGACCTGGCGACGTGCGCGTAATGCCTCATTGTGCAGGCCGCAGGCACGACGGCCGGCTCCGCGATTCTATGCGCCCATCGCCCCCGCCCGCGCATCGGCCCTCGTCGCCGGGTCCTCTCCGGCGAGCCCGCGCGTCTCGGATCCGCTCCCGTCGAGGACATCCGCGATCCGGGCCAGCGCCGCCTCACCCGCCATCGCCCAGTGCGTGGCGGGGATGGCGTGCCGGTGGACCGTGCCGTCGACGGCGGCGGCCCAACTCGCCGCGCCACGCGATCCGCTGGGATCGTCGACGGTGGCGGCGAAGTAGACGAGGTCGCCGTCGAAGCGACGTGGCCGGTATTCGTCGACCATCCGCATCGAGGCCGTGGCGGCGTCGATGATGCGGGCGATGCGGGCGCGATCGAGTGCTGCCAGTGGTCCGCCGATGCCCGCGGCCGCGGCGGCGAGACCGTCGGTGTCGAACGCGAGATCGTCACCGGCGAGCCCGCCGAGCAGGTCGCCGACGGTGGGCATCGCAGTCTGTTGCGGTCCGTCGCCGAGCCAGCTGTCCATCATGGCCAGCTGTGCCACCTGTTCGCCGTCGGCTTGCAGGCCGGTGGCGACGGCGTGGGCCAGCAGCCCGCCCAGCGACCAGCCGAGCAGGTGGTACGGCCCTTCCGGCTGCACCTCGCGGATGGCGGCGATGTAGCGGCGCGCCCAGTCCTCGATCGTGGCGGGCAGCGGTTCGTCGGCGGTGAGGGCAGGCGACTGCAACCCGTAGATCGGGCGCTGCGGGTCGAGGTGACGGGTCAGTCCGGCGAACGACCAGGACACACCGCCGACGGGGTGGATGCAGAACAGCGGCGCGCCGGTGCCGCCGGCGCGTAGCGGGAGCAGGACCGCGAACGCGTCATCGCTCGAATCATCTTCGGCGCGTAGCCGTTCCACGACGACCGCCGGCGTGGGGTCGGTGAAGAACCACGCCACCGGCACCGGGCTGCCCAGTGCTTCGCTCAGTCGAGACGACAGCTGGACCGCGGTGAGGGAGTTGCCGCCGAGGTCGAAGAAGTTGTCGTCCATGCCGATGCGGTCGAGTCCGAGTACCCGGGCGAAGGCGCCTGCGACGAGCTGCTCGGTCTCGGTGATCGGCGCCCGATAGGTCGCCTGGCGGATCTCCGGGCGCGGCAGTGCGCCGCGGTCGAGTTTGCCGGAGGTGTTGACCGGCAACGCGTCCAGCTCGAGGACCACGGCGGGCACCAGGTAGCCGGGTAGTTCGGTGGCCAGCGCCGCCCGCAGCACGGCCGCATCGAATCCCGAACCAGCGTGTGTCACAGTGCCGTCGACCGCCGCACCGGGACCTGCTCCGACGGTAGTGGGCGCACCGGCAATGCCATCGGATTCCTTGTTCCGTGACATCACCACGTACGCGACAAGTCGATCTGCGCCGACCCCGGACACCACGGCCGCCGCGGCCTGCGCCACCCCGGGCCGCCGCTGCAGCGCGGCTTCCACTTCACCGAGTTCGATGCGCTGGCCGTTGAGCTTCACCTGCAGGTCGGCACGCCCGAGGTATTCCAGTGCCGGAGTGTCACTTCCCCGCAGGCGAACGAGGTCGCCGGTGCGATACATCCGAGCGCCGGACGCACCGAACGGGTTCGGGACGAACCGCTCCGCGGTGAGCTCGGCGGCCCCGATGTACCCGTGTGCGAGTTGCGCGCCACCGACATACAGCTCACCGGTCACCCCCGGCGGCACCGGACGCATCCTGGCATCGAGTACGTAGAGCCCCGTATTCCACACCGGCGCACCGATCGGCACCGTGACGACGTCGTCATCGGTCACCCGGTGCGCACTCACCTGCACCGTGGTCTCGGTCGGCCCGTAGAGGTTCACCACCTGCGCGCCGGTCAGTGCGCGCACCTGCTGTGCCAGCCCGGCGGGCAACGCCTCGCCACCGGCGAACACCCGCCGTAGCGGCGTACTCACGACACTGTTACCCGCAGCGGCCGCCTCCCGCACGTGCGCCACGTAGGCCGCGAGCAGTGTCGGGGCGAATTGCACTGTGTCGATGTGGTGTTCGGTGATCAGCGCGGCCAGGTAGGCCGGGTCCCCGTGCCCACCGGGCCGGGCGATGACCGTGCGGGCGCCCACCCGCAGCGGCAGCAACAGCTCCCAGATCGAGGCGTCGAAGGTGATCGGCGTCTTGTGCAGCACCCTGTCACCGGCGGCGAAGCCGAACTGCTGTGCCAGCCAGTCGAGTTGGTGGACGATCGCGCGATGCGGCACACCGACGCCCTTGGGCAGACCGGTCGACCCGGACGTGAAGATCACGTACGCGGTGTGCTCCGGGAGCAACGGCGCCACCCGTTCGGCGTCGGCGATCGGCGCTACCGGCAAGCCCGCGAGATCGACGGTGTCCAGCGTGATCACCTCGTGCCCGCGCAGCGGGAGGTCCATAGCATCGCCGCTGGTGGTGAGCACGCAGACCGGTTGCGCGATCCGCAGGATGCGGGTGATCCGCTCCGCCGGATGATCCGGATCGATCGGCACGTAGGTGCCACCCGCCGCCAGCACCGCGTACACGCCGACCAGCAACTCGGCCGAGCGCCGAACTCCCACCGCCACCGCGTGATCCGGCCCGACACCGTGGTCGATCAGATGGCGGGCGAGCCGGTTCACCCGCGCCGCGAATTCGGCGTAGGTGAGAACGAGGTCACCGTCGACGAGCGCGACGGCGTCCGGTGTCGCCGCGGCTCGGCGATCGAACGCTGTCGGCAGAACGCCGACCGCGCCGACGTGAGCGATGTCGCCCGGCAGCGACCTCGCGTCCTCAGTCGCCGCGACCGGCCACGCATCGTCGGCCGGATGCGCGGTGTCACACCAATTCTCGAGCATCTGACGGTCGCCGTCGGTGAGCAGGTCGATATCGCCGACCGCACCTTCCGGGTTCGCCGTGACCGCGTCGAGGATCCGCACGTACCCCTCCGCGATGCGGGCGGCCGTCTCGGCGTCGAACAGATCGGTGGCGTAGGTCACGCTCACCGCGCAACCACCGTCGGCGGTGCCGGTGAGGACCAGATCCAGGTCGAACTTGGCGATGGCGGCGTCGGCGTCCAGTCCGGTCACGGTGAGGCCGGGCAGGACCACCTCGACCGGGCCTGCGGCCAGGTTCTGGAAGGCCAGCATCACCTGGAACAGCGGGCTGTGCGCGGTCGAGCGGGTCGGGTCGAGCACGTCGACCAGCCGTTCGAACGGCACCTGCGCGTTCTCGAAGGCATCCAGATCCACCCGCCTGGTCTCGCGCAGCAGCGAACTGAACGACGCTGCGGGGTCGACACCGGTGCGCAGCACCAGCGTGTTGACGAACATGCCGACGAGATCGTCGAGGGCCTGCTCACCGCGACCCGCCACCGGAGTGCCGATCGCGATGTCGCCGGCGCCACCGAGTCGCGCGAGCAACGCGGCCAGCGCGGCATGGGCAACCATGAACTCGCTCACGTCGGCGCGACGCGCCAACCGCGCCACCCGCTGCCATACCGTCGGCGGCACAACAGTGTCAACGCTCGCACCACGATGCGACGCGACAGCAGGCCGCGGCCGGTCGGCGGGCAATTCGAGCAACCCGGGCAGTCCGGCCAGCTCGGTGCGCCAGAACCGCAGCTGCCGTGCGGCGACCGACTCGGCGTCGTCCTCGCTGCCCAGCACCGCACGCTGCCACAGCGTGTAGTCGGCGTACTGCACCGGCAGCGGCGCCCACCCGGGTTCGGTCCCCGCGCGACGGGCGAGGTAGGCGGCGGTGGTGTCACGCAGCAGCGGCCCGGCGGAGAACCCGTCGGCGCTGATGTGGTGGATCACCACGACCAGCACGACTTCGTCCGCCGCGCAGCGCAATACGCGCACCCGCACCGGCGGCGCGACGGTGACATCGAATCCGCGCCCGATCTCGGCTGCGACGATCGCCGGTACCGCGATGGGGTCCACGGTCTCCACCACCGGCGTCGGCACGAACTCCCACACCGCCTGGTGCCCGATCCCGTCGACGGCAGGGTAGGCCGTGCGCAGCACCTCGTGCCGGTCGAGCACGTCGGTGACCGCGGCGGCCAGCGCGCCGGCATCGACATCACCGGTGAGCCGCACCGCGATCGGGATGTTGTACGCGGCGGACTCGGGATCGAGGCGGTTGAGCAGCCACATGCGCTGCTGGGCCGCGGACAGCGGTATCCGGGCCGGTCGTTCGCCGGATGTCAACGCGATCCCCGCGCCGCTGCCGGCCGTGGTCGCGAGCGCGGCGGCCAGGTCGGCCACGGTGGTCGCTTCGAACAGGGTCCGCACGGGCACCCGCGTCGACAATGTCGCGCCGAGGCGGGCGGCGACCCTGGTCGCGATGAGTGAGTTGCCGCCGAGTTCGAAGAAGTCGTCGTCGAGCCCGACCCGCTCGCGCCCGAGCACCTCACCGAACACCTCGGCCACCGCCCGCTGCGCCGTGCTGACCGGCGCCCGGAACGGCCTGGCCACGAATTCCGGTGCGGGCAGCGCCTTGCGGTCGAGCTTGCCGGAGGTGTTGAGCGGGAACGCGTCGAGCACCACGATCACCGACGGCACCATGTAGGACGGCAGCACCGCGCCCACGCCCGACCGCAGGGCGGCCGGATCCAGCGCGACGCCCGCCCTCGGCACGACATAGCCGACGAGCTGGTCACCGGTCGCACTCGCCGCGACCACCGCCGCGGCCTGACCGACCCCGGCCGATCCGCCGAGCGCGGCCTCGATCTCACCGAGTTCGATGCGCTGACCACGGAACTTCACCTGGAAGTCGATGCGCGCCAGATAGACCAGTACGCCGTCGCGAGTCCACTTCACCAGGTCTCCGGTGCGATACATTCTCGCGCCCCGGCGATGCCGGTCGCGGCCGTCACCGACGGAATACGCGGTGTCGAGACCCGCGTCCGCGACGGTGCTTGCCGCGCCGGAATGGATGTCCGCCCCGGCGAACGGGTCCGCGACGAATCTGTCGGCGGTGAGGGCGGTGCGGCCGAGGTACCCGCGAGCGAGCTGGTCACCCGCCAGGTACAGCTCACCGGCCACTCCCGGTGCGACCGGGCGCAGCCGTTCGTCGAGCACGTACACGCGCGAATTCCATTCGGGCACACCGATGGGCACCGTCTGCCCGGTCGCACCGTCGGCGGGCCACGCCGTCACCGACACGGCGGCCTCGGTCGGCCCGTACAGGTTGTGCACCGCCGCAGCCGATTTCGCCCGCAGCGCGCCGACTGTCTCCGGAGTGAGCGCTTCACCGATCGCGAGCACCAGCCGCAGACCGGCCAGGTGCTCGGCGTCGGCGTGCGCGGCGAACACTGCCAGCATCGACGGCACGAAGTCGACGACGGTGACCTGCCTCGCTGCCACCAGTTCGGCGAGGTACAGCGGGTCGCGATGCCCGTCCGGGGTGGCGAGCACCAGGGTCGCGCCCACTGCGAGCGGTGCGAAGAAGCCCCAGACCGACAAGTCGAACCCGGCCGCGGACTTCTGCAGGTACACATCGTCACCGTCGATCGCGTACTGCTCGATCAGCCAGGCGATCTGGTTGCGAATGCCGGCATGACTCATGGCCACGCCCTTGGGTTCGCCGGTCGAGCCGGAGGTGAACAGCACGTAGGCGAGGTTCGAATCCCGCAGGGGGGCGCGAAGTTCGGACTCCGCGACGGGATGACCCGAGTAGCGGGCACTGTCGACGTCATCGAGCACGACAACCCCGGTCGGCCCCGCGGTCCGCGAACCACCTGGCGCGGTCTCGCCGCCCTCGACTCCCGGGATCGGCGATCCACGATCACTGCCGATCACCCGGAACGGTGAGTCGGACGAACCGTCAGCCGGTGCCGGCCCGTCGAATGCGTCTGCGGCGGTGGTGAGGACGAGGTGTGGCCGCGCGGTGTCGAGGATCTGGGTGATCCGGTCGGCCGGGTGATCCGGATCGATCGGCACGTACGCGCCGCCCGCGGTGAGGACCGCGTACAGGGCGACGACGAGTTCGGTGGAGCGCCGGATGGCGAGCCCCACCAGGGCGTCGGGGCCGACACCTTCCTCGATCAGGTACCGGGCCAGGCGGTTGACCCGGGTGTCGAGTTCGGCGTAGGTCAGGGCCGTGTCCTCGAACACGAGCGCTGTCGCGTCGGGAGTCGCCCGAACCTGCGCACGGAACGGGGTGAGTAGCGTGGCGGCGCCGTCGATCTCGTGGGTGGTGGCATTCCACTCGGTGAGGATGCGCGTGCGCTCGACCGGTTCGAGCACCTCGACCGAATCCAGCGGTGTACGCGGCGATGCCGCGACAGCGGTGAGCAGGCGTTCCAGCCGTCCGGCGATCGCCACCGCGGTCTCGGTGTCGAACACGTCGTGGGCGTAGGTGAGGACGCCGGTGACGCCCGCGGCCGCACCGTCGACCGCGTACTCGTCGCTGACGATGAGGTGCAGATCGAACTGCGACAGCTCGTTCTCGGTGTCCAGCCCCGACACGGTGATCCCGGGCAGGGCCAGCTCGGCACGCTCGAAGTTCTGGAACGAGAAGCCGACCTGGAACAGCGGATGCCGGGCGGTGGAGCGGGCCGGATCGAGCACCTCGACGAGACGTTCGAACGGCACCTCGGCATGGGCGTACACGGCGAGGTCGGTGGCGCGCTGGCGAATCAGCAACTGCTGGAACGACTCTCCCGCGCGCAGCCGGGTTCGGAAGACCAGCGTGTTCACGAACATGCCGATCAGGTCCTCGAGCGCGGCCTCACCGCGCCCGGCGACCGGCGTGCCGACGGTGACGTCCGCGCTGCCCGAGAGGCGACCGAGCAGCGCCGCGAACGCGGTGTGCACGACCATGAACAGCGTTGCCCCGGACTCCCTGGCCAGCGCGCTGAGCCGGGCGTGGGTGCCCGCGTCCAGGGTCACCGGCACGGTCCCACCGGCGAGGGTCCGCACCGCCGGGCGCGGGCGGTCCAGCGGCAACGCGAGTTCATCGGGGAGGTCGGCGAGTTCGGCGCGCCAGAAGTCGAGCTGGCGGGCGGCCACCGAGTCGGGATCGGCTTCGTCGCCGAGCAGCGCGCGCTGCCACAGCGCGTAGTCGGCGTACTGCACCGGCAGCGGCGTCCACGACGGGGCCGTACCGTCGCGTCGTGCGAGGTAGGCGGTCATCAGGTCGCGCACCAGCGGCGGCATCGACGAACCGTCGGCGCTGATGTGGTGCACGACCATGGCGAGCACCGCCTCGTCGGCGCTGATCCGATACAGCACCACCTGCCACGGCACACCCGCCGTGACATCGAAGGCGGTGGCGGCCAGCGCCGTCACGGCAGCCACGATCTCCGCCGGCGCGAGGTACTGAACCCGCAGAGCCACACCGGCTTCGGCGGCGGACACGATCTGCTGTACCGGACCTTCGGCGGTCTCGGGGTAATAGGTGCGCAATACTTCGTGCCGGTCAATGAGATCGTCCACCGCGGCGGCGAGCGCGTCGAGATCGAGCGCGCCACCGAGTCGCACCGCGATCGGCACGTTGTAGCCGGCCGAGTCCGGATCGAACCGGTTGAGGAACCACATGCGCTGCTGGGCGGGCGAGAGCGGGATCGAAGCGGGCCGCTCCCCCGCAACCAGCGCCAGCCGCGCCGCGCCGCCCGCGGCGTCGAGCGCGGCAGCCAACGCGGCCACCACGGGCGTCTCGAAGATCCGCGCCACGGGCACCTGCCGATTCAACGCCGCACCGAGCCGCGCCGCGACCCGGGTCGCGATCAGCGAGTTGCCGCCCAGATCGAAGAAATCGTCCTCGGCACCGACCAGTTCGACACCGAGCACCTCGGCGACGACCCCGGCCACCAACTGCTCCGACGGTGTCGCCGGAGCACGGAATTCACGAGCGGCCAGCTCGGGCGCGGGCAGCGCCCGCCGATCGAGCTTGCCCGAGGAATTGACCGGGAACTCCGTGAGAACAACGAACGCGCTCGGCACCATGTAGACCGGAAGTGCCTGCTGTAGAGCGGATTTCACCACGTCGAGGTCCAGCCCTGGGACACCGAGCAGGTAGGCGGTGAGGTAGTCGCCGGTGCCGTCGTCACGGACGGTGACCACCGCCCGTTCGATGGTGTCGAAACCGGTGAGAACGGCCTCGATTTCGCCGAGTTCGATGCGCAGGCCGCGCAGTTTCACCTGGAAGTCGGTGCGGCCCAGGTATTCCAGTTCGCCCGAGCGAGTGCGGACCACGAGGTCGCCGGTGCGGTACATGCGGTCGCCGGGGGCACCGAGGGGGTTGGCGACGAAGCGGTCGGCGGACAGATCCGGGCGGGCGAGGTAGCCGCGGGCGAGTTGGACGCCGGCCAGATACAGCTCACCCGGTGTGCCGACGGGAACGGGACGCAGGCGGGCATCGAGCACGTGCAGGGCGGTGTTGGCGACCGGGGCGCCGATCGGCACCGTGACCGTGTCGGCGTCGGTGACCTCGTGGAAGCTCACGTCGACCGCGGCCTCGGTGGGTCCGTACAGGTTGTGCACGGCGACACCGGGGACCAGCGCGCGCAGGCGCTGGGCAGCGGCGGCGGGCAGCGCCTCACCGGAGGCGAACACCTGCCGCAGCGAGACACAGTCGGCCGCACGCGGCTCGGCGAGGAAGGCCGCCAGCATCGACGGCACGAAGTGCGCGACGCCGACACCCGTGCGGGTGATGACCTCGGCCAGGTAGGCGGGGTCGCGGTGCCCGTCGGGCCGCGCGATCACCAGGGTGGCGCCGATCTGCAAGGGCCAGAACAGTTCCCACACCGACACATCGAAGGTGATCGGCGTCTTCTGCAGCACGGTGCCGGCCGCGTCGAGCCGGTAGGCATCCTGCATCCACACCAGGCGGTTGACGATCGCGGCATGGGTCACCGCGACACCCTTGGGCTTACCGGTCGAGCCGGACGTGAACAGCACATACGCCAGGTCCGCGGCACGCAACGGCCGGATCCGGTCGGCATCGGTCACCGGGTCGACAGCGAACCCGGAAAGATCGAGCGCGCCGGGCTCGACACGACGAATGCCGGGCTCGGTGCCGGATTCGACCGGCCGGTAGCCGGACTCGACCTGCGCGGCGGGCACCGCGGTGCGTGCGCCGGTTTCGGGAAAGTCGGCGGCGGCCAGCACACAGACCGGGGCCGCGGTCGCCAGGATGTCGGCGATCCGGTCGGCCGGGTGGTCGGGATCCAGCGGCAGATAGGCGGCGCCCGCGGCCTGAACCGCGTAGAGGGCGACCAGGAGATCGATGCCGCGCCGCAGCCCGACACCGACGACCGCGCCGGGACCGACCTGCTCGGCGATCAGCCAACGCGCGAGGCGGGCGACACGAATCGCGAACTCGCCATAGGTGATCCGCTGCCCCTCGAACTCCAGGGCGATCGCGTCGGGGGTACGCGCGGCCTGCGCCGCGAACATCGAGACCAGCGTCGCCTCGGCGTCGAGCGGGGCCACGGTATCGTTCCACGCCGCGAGCTGGGCGGACTCGGCGGCATCCAGCAGATCGATCTCGCCGACCGCGATGCTGTCGTCGGCGGCGACCGCGCTCAGCACCCGCACGAACCGCGCACCGAACGCCGCCACCGTGTCGGCGTCGAACAGATCCGTGGCGTAGCGCAGCCACCCGTGCATGCCGGGCTCCCCCGCGGCGCCGACGATCTCGTTGATCGCCAGCGACAGATCGAACTGGGTGGTCGCCGCGTCCAGAGCGAACTCGTCGATCCGCAGTCCGGGCAACTCGATGATGGTGTCCTCGCGATGCTCGAACCCGAGCATCACCTGCACGATCGGCGAATACGCCGTGGAGCGGCTCGGATTGAGCTCGTCGACGAGCCGCTCGAACGGCAGGTCGGCGTGTGCGAAGGCACGCAGATCAGCGTCGCGCACCTCGGCCAGTAGTTCACCGAACCCGGCACCGGCATCGACCGCCGTCCGCAACACGAGGGTGTTGACGAACATGCCGACCAGGTCGTCGAGCGCGGCATCGGCCCGCCCGGCGACCGGCGTGCCGACGAGCACATCCGCGCCTGCGCCCTGACGAGACAGCAGCACCGCGAACGCCGCGTGCACCACCATGAAGGTGGACACCCCGTGGCGGCGAGCCAGCGCCTCGATCCCCGCCACGACATCGGCGGGCACCTCGAACCCGACGGCCCCACCCGCACCCGCGCGGACGGCGGGCCGGGGCCGATCCGTCGCCAGTTCGAGAACCGGTGCGATCCCGGCCAATTCGTCACGCCAGTGCGCCGACTGCCGCGCCAGCCGCGACTGCGGGTCGGCCGCGTCGCCGAGCACGGCACGCTGCCACAGGGTGAAGTCCGGATACTGCACCGGCAACGGCTCCCACACCGGAGCGATCCCCGCGGCGCGCGCGGCATAGGCGGCGATGAGGTCCCGCGCCAGCGGCGTCGTCGACACCCCATCGGCGGCGATGTGATGCACAGCGAGCACCAGCACGTGCTCTGTCTGGTGCGAACCCACGCAATGCACGGCCGCGAGACGCGGCGTGGCATCGCCGACCACTGGTCGGCGGTCGACAGCTTCGACCGGCGTTTCCCGGCGCAGCAGCGCGGCGCGCAGCGGCGGCTGAGTGGTCAGGTCGTAACCCTGGCCGATGATCGAGCGCACGGCGGCGGCCAGCTCATCCTCGGCGATCTCGCGCACGACGGCAGCGGGCAGCACCGCGTCGGCGGGAAGGACCACCTGGGTCGGGCCGTCGGCGTCTTCGGGGAAAATGGTGCGCAGTGATTCGTGCCGGTCGAGGACATCGGCCAGCGCCGCCCACAGGGCGCCGGTGTCGAGGTCGCCGGTCAGGCGCAACGCGATCGGCAGGGTGTAGACGGCCGATTCGGGATCGATCCGGTTCAGTAACCACAGGCGAGTCTGGGCCAGCGACAGCGGGATTCGATCCGGGCGCGGTCGCACCACGGTCAGCGGCGGCGACTGTTCGCCGCCGACGCCCGCACGCTCGGCGAGTCCGGCGACGGTCGGGGCGTCGAACACATCGCGCACGTCCAGCGCACTGCCGAGGGCCGCGTTGGCCCGGGCGACCAGACGCATCGCGAGCAGCGAGTTGCCGCCGACGGCGAAGAAGTCGTCGTTGGCGCCGATGCGTGCCACGCCGAGCAATTCGCCGATCACACCGGCGAGCGCGGTCTGCGCACCCGGTCGCGGCGCCACGTATTCGGTGGTGACGGACAGGTCGGCGGCGGGCAGCGCGGCCCGATCCAGTTTGCCCGCCGAGTTGAGCGGCACGGTGTCGAGCACGACCAGGTGCGAGGGCACCATGTACGCGGGCACCCGGCCCGCGACGTGGGCACGCACCGCCACGCTGTCCACCTCGCCCGCGACATACCCGACCAGACACTGCCGACCGGCGTCGTCGGTGGCGGGCAGCACGGTCGCGTGGGTGACGCCGGGTGCGTCGCCGAGCGCGGCCTCGATCTCGCCCAGCTCGATCCGCAGTCCCCGGATCTTCACCTGGAAATCGTTGCGGCCCAAATAGACCAGCGCATCGTCGCGATCGCGGCGAACGAGGTCACCCGTGCGGTACATGCGGGTTCCGTCGGCGCCGAACGGGTCGGCGACGAAGCGGTCGGCGGTCAGGTCGGGCCTGCCCAGGTAGCCTCGGGCCAGCTGGTCACCTGCGAGATACAGCTCGCCCGCGACACCGCCGGGCACCGGGTGCAGGCGCTCGTCGAGCACGTATGCGCGCACGTTCCAGGTCGGCCTGCCGATGGGCAGCTCGGTCTGCTCGACCGGCGCGGTGATCCGCTGGAACGTGCTGGTGATCGCCACTTCGGTGGGGCCGTAGGTGTTGTGCAGTTCGCCGGGGATGGTGGCGAGGACGGTGGCCGCCAGTGGCGCGGGCAGTTCCTCGCCGCCCACGTGCAGCATGCGCAGCCCGCTCAGCGCGTCGCCGAGCCCTTCGGCGAGCATCGCGGCCAGCACCGACGGCACGATCTCCATGATGGTGACGCCCTGCTCGCGCACCACTCGCGCCTGATATTCCAGGTCGAGGTGACCGCCCGGGCGCAACAGCACCAGCGGGGCACCGAGCAGCGCGGGTGCCAGCAGTTCCCAGAGCGAGACGTCGAAGGTGAGGGGTGCGCGCTGCAGGAAGCGATCGGCCGACGTCATGCCGTATTCGCCACGCAGCCAGCAGATCTCGTTGACCACGGCGCGATGCGAGATCAGCACGCCCTTCGGCGTACCGGTGGAGCCGGACGTGAACAGCACATACGCCGGGTGCTCGGGGTGCAGCGGCGCCAGGCGTTCGAGGTCGGTGACCGGGCCGGCTGCCACCGTGTCCTGCGCTACGTCCTCGAGCTGGCCGACGGTGAGCACCGCAACCCCGGAGCGCGACGCGGCGGCGAAATGCACCGAGGCCGTGGCGGATCGGATACCGCTGTCCACATGGTCGAGGTCACCGGCCGCCGCGACGACGACGAGTCGCGGGGTGGCGGTCGCCAGCACATGCCCGATACGTTCGGCGGGCTGGCCCGCGTCGATCGGCACGTACACGCCCCCGGCGGCGAGTACACCGTGCAGCACCACCAGCAGTTCGATGCTGCGCGGAACAGCCACGGCCACCGGTGTTTCCGGCCCGACACCGCAGTCGATCAACCTGCGCGCCAACCGGTTCGCCCTGGCAGCGAGCGCGCCGTAGGTGATCTCGACGCCTTCGAAGATCGCCGCCACGGCGTGGGGAGCTCGCGCGGCCGCGGCATCGAGCAGGTGGGCGGCGAGTGGGGCGCGCAGGCCCAGTTCCGCGAGCGCGCTGTCGAGTGGCACCACCTCACCGTGGTGCCGCGCCGGCGTTGTGGCCGCGGCCGTGTCGGCCAGCAAGGCGAGGTCGCCGACCGCGGTGCCGGGGGCGGTGACCGCGTCCCGCAGCACCCGATCGAGCATCGCGACCATGGTCGCAATGGTGTCGGCGTCGAAAAGATCGGTGGCGTAGCGCAGTTCGAGGTCGAGCCCGTCAGGTGCGCCGTCGGGCGCGAAACGGTCGACGAAGGTGAAGTCCAGATCGACTTCGATCGGCGCATCCGGCAGGGTCAGCCCCGACAGGGTCAGGCCCGGCAATTCGAAGGCGGTCCTGCGCTGGTTCTGCAAGGCCAGGGAGATCTGGTACAGCGGTGAATACCCTTGTGAGCGCGCCGGATTCAGTGCGTCGACCAGGCTTTCGAACGGCACGTCGGCATTGTCGAAAGCATCGAGATCCTCGGCACGGACTGCGTCGAGGAGATCGCTGAAACGCGCGCCCGCGCGCACCTGCGCACGGAGCACGAGCGTGTTGACGAACATGCCGACGATGTCGTCGAGTTCGCGACGGCCACGCCCGGCCACGGGCGTGCCGACGACGATGTCGGCACCGGCCGAGAGCCGCGCGAGCAGCACCGAGAGGCCAGCGTGCAGCACCATGAACGCAGTGGCGCGGTGCGCGCGAGCCAGCTCCTCGATCCCGCGATGCAGGTCGGCGCCGAGGGTGGTGGTGAAGGTCGCGCCCCGGTTGGAGGCGATCAGCGGCCTGCGCCGGTCGGCGGGCAGCGTCAGGACATCGGGCAAACCCGCGAGTCGGTGCGTCCAGTAGTCGAGCTGGCGGGCCAGCGGCGCGTCCGGGTCGTCGGCACTGCCGAGCCCCTCGGTCTGCCACAGCGCGTAGTCGGCATAGTGCACAGCGAGCGCGGGCAGCTGTGGCTGCGCACCTACAGCGCGGGCGGCGTAGGCGGCCACCAGATCCCGCGTCAGCGGCCCCATCGACCAGCCGTCGGCCGCGATGTGATGCACAACGAGCACCAGCACGTGTTCGGTCGCCGCTACCCGCAGCAGTGCGGCGCGCACCGGCACCTCGCGGGTGATGTCGAAACCGCCGGCGAGGACCGACACCACCGTCGCGGGCACGTGATCGGCAGCCACGTCGACGACGGCGAGCTCGGGCACGAACGCCGGACCGACGAGTTGGGTCGCCTGCCCGTCGAATTCGGGATAGGTGGTGCGCAATGTCTCGTGCCGGGCGATCAGATCACCCAGGGCGCCGCGCAGCGCGGTCGTATCCAGCTCGCCGCTGAGCCGGATCGCGACCGGGATGTGGTACGCGGCGGAGTCCGGATCGAAGCGGTGCAGGAACCACATCCGCTGCTGGGCGGGCGAGAGCGGGATCCGCTGCGGCCGTTGGCCCGCCACCGGTCCACGCCTGCTGCCGGTGCCGCGCAGCGCGTCCAGCCGCACGGCGAGTGCGTCGACGGTGCTGGCCTCGAACAGCTCGCGCACCGGCACCCGCGCATCCAACGCGGCACCGAGCCGGGCCGCCACCTGGGTCGCCAGCAGCGAGTTGCCCCCGAGGGCGAAGAAGTCGTCGCCCGCGCCGACTCGGTCGAGGTCGAGCACCCCGGCGAACGTCGCGGCGACGATCCGCTCGGTGGCGGTAGCGGGCTCGCGGTAGTCGAGCTGCCGCGGCTGCGGCGCAGGAAGTGCCCGGCGATCGAGCTTGCCCGAAGCATTCACGGGCAACTCGTCGAGGAAGACGTAGGCGCCAGGGACCATGTAGGAGGGCAGGGTCGCCGCGATCGCTGCGTCGAAATCGGCGGTGGTGGGCGCCCCCGACGAGTCGGGTCGCGGAACAGCCGGCGCGGCGTCGACAGCACGGACCGCGTCGCCTCCCCCGGAATCGGCGCCGCCGGCGATGGGGCCGAAGTCACCGACGACGACCTCGGGTGTCTCGGCAGCACGGACGACGTAGGCGACGAGCTGATCGGTCCGGCCTTCGTCCGAGCGGACCAGCACGGCGACGCGGCCGACGCCGGGAACCGAGGCGATCGCGGCTTCGATTTCGGCCGGTTCGATGCGCAGACCGCGCAGTTTCACCTGCAAGTCGGTGCGGCCGAGGTAGTGCAGCGCCGGACCGTCGGCGCCGGTGCGCCAGGTGACCAGATCGCCGGTGCGGTACAGGCGCTCGCCCGCGCCGAAGGGGTCGGCGACGAAACGTTCGGCGGTGAGCTCGGTACGGCCGTGATAGCCGTCGGCGAGCTGCGCGCCCGCCACGTACAGCTCGCCCGGAACACCCGCGGGGACGGGACGCAGGCGCGAATCCAGCACGTACACACGGGTATCGGCGACCGGTGCGCCGATCGGCACCGTGGCGCCGAGTTCGTCACCAGCCTCGTGCGTGGTGACCTGGATGGCGGTTTCGGTCGGGCCGTACAGGTTGACCACCGTCGCGCCGGTCATCGCGCGCACCCGCCGCGCCAGGTCGGTCGTCAGCGCTTCACCGCCCACGAAGACCAGTCGCAGCGAATCGGACTGCGCGGCAGCCGGTTCCGCCACGACCGCGGCGAGGACCGACGGTACGTACTGGACGACGCTCACCCGATGCCGCACGGTGGCTGCCGCCAGGTAGGCCGGATCGCGATGCCCGTCAGCGGTGGCGAGCACCAAGCGCGCCCCGGCGTGCAACGGCCACAGCAGTTCCCACACCGATGCGTCGAAGGTGAACGGTGTCTTCTGCAGCACCACGTCGTCGGCACCGAGCGGGTACTCCCGCTGCAACCACAGCAACTGGTTCACCGCGGCCTTGTGCGGCACGGCCACACCCTTCGGCTTGCCGGTGGAACCCGACGTGAACAGCACATACGCGAGGTGCCCGGGACGCAGCGGCGCCACCCGCTCCGCATCGGTGATCGGCTCGCCGGACAGCTCCGACAGGTCGAGCACGTCGACCTCCACCACCGATTCGCCCACAGCCACACCGATTCCGGCAAGCGTCAGCACACAGACCGGTGCCGTCTGCGCCAGCACATACGCGGTCCGCTCGGCCGGATGATCCGGGTCCACCGGCACATAGGCCGCCCCGGCCACCAGCACGGCGTGCACCGCGACCAACTGCTCCACACCACGGCGCATCGCGACCGCGACCAGCGAGCCAGGGCCCGCTCCCAGCCCGATCAGATGACGAGCCAATCGTGCGACTCGCACGCCGAACTCCCCGTACGAAAGCTCCACCGCGGTCGTGGAATCAGCAGCACGCAGCGACACCTCGGGCACCGCACCCCCGGCGCGGTGTGCGGCGATGGCATCGGCTGCCGCGTGTTCGAGCCGGGAAATCGCGCTCGAGGACGCCCCGATTTCGAGGGGCGCGCCATCGGCAACTACCCGAGCGCCGTCCTCGGTCGGCGTGCCCGCCTCGACTGTGCGCGCCGACAGACGACCCGGCTTCGCCGTCGACTCCAGGCGCTCCTGCACCGATTCGTCTCTCGCGGTGGGCGATACATCGAGCGCCCGTGCCATTGTCGTGGCGGCCAGCGGCGCGTCATCGACCGCGGTGGGATCGGTGTCGACGACGACGGCGATCGCGTGGGGCGTTGCGGCGGCTCGGTCGGCGAGCAGCGAGGCGAGAGTCGCGGCGTGGTCGGTCTCGGTGGCGGTGTCGTTCCACGTGGTCAGGATGTGGGTCCGCTCGGCGGCGTCGAGGAAGTCGAGGTCGCCGACGGGGCGGGCCGGGTCGGCGAGGACGGCCGTGAGGATGCGGTCCAAGCGGGTAGCGAAAGTGGCGACGGTGGTGGCGTCGAAAAGGTCGGTGGCGTAGAGGAAGGCACCGGAAATGCCGGTGGGAGTGCCGTTGTCGTCGCGGTGCTCGGTGAGGGTGAGTTCCAGGTCGAACTTGGCGATACCGGTGGGCAGGTCGAAACCTGCGACGGTGAGGCCGGGGAGCGCGAGTTCACTCGGGGTGTCCTCGTTGAGGGACAGCATCACCTGGAACAGGGGGTTGCGGGCAGTGGAGCGGACCGGATCGAGGACCTCGACCAGGCGCTCGAACGGCACGTCGGCGTGGCCGAAGGCGGCGAGATCCTGCTCGCGGACCTGGGCGATCAGTTCGGTGAACGGAGTCGCGGGTACCACCTCCACCCGCAGGACGAGGGTGTTGACGAACATGCCGACGAGGTCATCGAGCGCGCGCTCACCCCGCCCCGACACCGGCGTGCCGATCGCGATGTCGGTGGTCGCCGACAGCCGTGCCAGCAGCACCGCGAACACCGCGTGCGCGGCCATGAACACCGTGATGCCCTGCGCGCGAGCGAATTCCGCGAGTGCCCGATGGGTCGCGGCATCGATCTCGACGCCGTGCATCGCACCGCGCCGGGAAGCGACCGCAGGCCGGGTCCGGTCGGTGGGCAGTTCCAGCTGCTCGGGCACCCCCGCCAGCGCGTCACGCCAGAACGAGAGCTGCTTCGCCGCCACCGATTCCGGATCGGCCGCATCACCGAGCACCGTGTGCTGCCACACGGCGTAGTCGGCGTATTGCACCTCCAACGGCGCCCAACCCGGGGCCTCACCGATGGCGCGCGTGCCGTAGGCCGTGAGCACGTCCCGGATCAACGGCCCGAACGAGAAACCATCGGCCGCGATGTGATGCACCACGATGACCAGCACGTACTCAGCACCGGCGGACCCCGTCGAGTCCGCCACTGCGGCATGCCCATCGGCCCGGTCACGCGCACCCGACGCGCGATGCTCCAGCGCGGCGTCCGGGGCAACACGCAGCAGCGTCGCGCGGATCGGGGCATCGACGGTGAGGTCGAAGCCGGTGGCGGCGAAGGTACGCACGGCGTCGGACAGGTCGGCCGCAGCCACGATCTGCGGGTGGACCTCGGGAAGCAGGCCGGTCGCCGGAAGGATCTCGGCGATGGCGTTGCCGTCCAGTTCCGGGTAGCGGGTGCGCAGGACCTCGTGCCGGTCCAGCACGTCGACGATCGCGGCCTGGAGTGCGGCGATGTCGAGCGCACCGGTGAGCCGGACGGCCAGCGGGATGTTGTCGGTGGCCGAGCCCGGATCGAAGCGGTTGAGGAACCACATGCGCTGCTGGGCAGGCGAGAGCGGCACGGGATCGGGTCGGGGTCCCGCCACCAGCGCGGGGCCGGTGCCGGTGCCGGTGCCACGCAGACGGTCGGCGGCCGCGGCCAGCGTCAGCACCGTCGTGGTGTCGAAGAGTTGGCGGACGGGAATGCGCATGTCGAGGTCGGCGCCGATGCGGGCCATCAACCGGGTCGCCAGCAGCGAGTTGCCGCCCAGATCGAAGAAGTCGTCGTCGCGGCCGACCCGGTCCAGTCCGAGGACCTCGGCGAACGCGGCGGCAACCACCTGCTCGGCCACCGTTTCCGGTGCCCGGTAGGCGGCGGTGTCGAAGACCGGTGCGGGCAGCGCGGCCCGATCGAGCTTGCCGACGGGGGTCAGCGGCACGGCATCGAGGGTGACGACCGCGGCGGGCACCATGTGCGAGGGCAGGTGCGCGGCGGTGTGCGCGATGAGGGTCGCGGCGTCGATCGTGGCACCGGCGACGGGCACGACATAGGAGACCAGCAGGGTGGCGCCCGCGTCGGTCCGATGACCGATGGTGGTGGCGAAGTCGACCGTCCGATGGCGGGCCAGGACCGCGTCGATCTCGCCGAGTTCGATCCGGAAGCCGCGCACCTTCACCTGGAAGTCGTTGCGGCCCAGGTACTCCAGATCGAACGAGCCTTCGCGCCGCACCCAGCGCACGGTGTCACCGGTGCGGTACATCCGCTCGCCGGGCGCGCCGAAGGGATTGGTGACGAACCGTCCGGCGGTCAGCGCGGGCCTGCGGTGGTAGCCGCGCGCCAGCTGCGCACCAGCGATGTACAGCTCGCCGACGACCCCGGCGGGCACCGGCCGCAGCCGCTCGTCGAGCACCAGTTCGGTCGTGCCCTCCACCGGTGCGCCGAGCGTGATCGCCGTTGCCGCACCGAGTGGTTCGCTGATATTGGTGACGATGGTCGTCTCGGTCGGGCCGTAACCGTTGCGGAAGGTCAGACCCGGAATCGCGGCGGTCCACCGCGCCACCAGTTCCGGCGGGCACGCCTCGCCACCGACCACCACCATCCGCAGCTCGTCGAGGCCCTCCGGGTGTACCGTCGCCAGCGCCGACGGCGTGATGACCACATGGGTCACCCGCTCGGCCCGCAGCAACTCCCCCAGCTCCGCCCCACCGAACACCCCGGCGGGCGCGATGACCATCGTCGCCCCCTCGGTCACGGTCAGCAGCAGCTCGGCCACGGAGATGTCGAACGAGGGCGACGCCACGTGCAGCACGCGCGCATCGGCGCAGGCCAGGTACCGCCCGGCCTGCACGGGCAGATACGCCGCGACCGCACCGTGCGGAATCACCACACCCTTGGGCAGACCGGTGGTGCCGGAGGTGTAGATGACGTACGCGGGATCCAGCGGATCCACCGCTCGTGCACCCGCCGCGCCGCCGTTCACCGCACGGCCACCTGCTGCGCCGACCGTACGGGAATCGGCCACGGGGGCATGGGGAGAGGTCACGACTCCGCCGCGACCGGTCTCGGCATCGACGGCGTTCTCGACGCTGATCGTCCTGTCACCGGCACGTGCGTGTGCGCCCAGGTCTGCCCGCGCCGCATCGTCTGCCGTGGGTTCTGTGCCATCGAGCACGAGCCAGTTCACGGTAGCCGGCAGATCCGACCGCACCGCCTCGATCGTGATACCCGCCGCCGCGCCGGAATCGGAGAGCATGTGGGCGATGCGGTCGGCGGGATAGTTCGGGTCGACCGGGAGGAAACCCGCGCCGGACTTCACGACGGCCCAGATCGCGGTGATCGAGTCGGCCGAACGCGGAATACTCACGGCGACAAGGTCGCCCGTGCCGACGCCGAGATCGGCGAGACGGGCGGCCAGGGAGGTGGAGGCGTCGTCGAGCTCGCCGTAGGTGAGGGTGCGGGCGCCGTCGCGGATGGCGATCGCGGTGGGGTCGGCGGCGGCGCGGGCGAGCACCTGCGGCAGCAGCGGAGCCGGAGTCGACGGGCCGCCGGTGCGGGCGGTCAGCTCGGCGAGTTCGGTGTCGATCAGCAGTGGCAGGTCGGCGACGGGAGTCTGCGGGGCCGCGGCGATCGCGGCGAGCAGGCCGGTGAAGCGGGCCACCGTGCGCGTGATGGTCTGCTCGTCGAACAGATCTGTGGCGTAGGAGAATTCGCCGGACAGACCCATAGCCGCGGAATCACGCAGGGTCAGGGAGAGATCGAACTTCTCGATGTCATAGGGCAAGTCGACGGCGGCAGCGCGCAGACCGGGCAGCTCGAAGGTGGTCGGCGGCAGGTTCTGCAACGACAGTGCCACCTGGAACAGCGGATGACGACCGGCTGAACGGGTCGGCGCGAGCACCTCGACGAGCCGCTCGAACGGCAGGGTGGTGTGGTCGAAGGCGGCCAGATCCCCGGTGCGGACGCGGTCGAGCAGGCCGGCGAACGGTTCGCCGCCACGCACCTGAGTGCGCAGCACGGCGGTATTGACGAACATGCCGATGACGTCGTCGAGTTCGGCGGCACCGCGCCCGGCGACCGGCGTGCCGATCGCCACATCGGCATTGCCCGACAGGCGTGCGATCAGCACCGACAATGCCGCGTGCAGCACCATGAACAGGGTCGCACCCTGTTCCGCTGCAACAGCGTTCAGCGCCGCGACCACGTCGGCATCGAGCTCGAACGAGACCCGGCGTCCCCGCATCGACGCGGTGGCGGGGCGAGGGCGATCGGTCGGCAGGCCCGACTCGTCCGGCAGTCCGGCCAGCGAGTCACGCCAGAACGCGATCTCGCGCCCGGCCTGCGAGTCGGCGTCGTCCTCCGCGCCGAGGACGGCACGCTGCCACAGGGTGTAGTCGGCGTACTGCACCGGCAGCGGATTCCACTGCGGCGCCACACCTTCGGCACGCGCGTAGTAGGCGGTCATCGTGTCACGCACCAGCGGACCGGCCGACCAGCCGTCGGAGGCGATGTGATGCACCACCAGCACCAGCACGTGATCACCGTCGACCTCGAACAGGCTCGCGCGCACCGGTGGCGCAGCCGTGACATCGAATCCGCGCAGAATGACGGCCGCCAACACCTCCGGAAGGTCCTCGGCGCCGATGCTGACGGCGTCGAGCACCGTCGAAGACCCCGCCGCGACCCCATCGGCGCCGGCATCGGCGTGGTCGCTCGAAGACAATTCGGCCGCAAGCACTTCGAGCGCCTCGGCGACAGGAAGAACCCGTTGCGTCCCCACCCCGTCGACCTCGGGGTACACCGTGCGCAGCACCTCGTGCCGCGCGATCAGATCACCCACCGCCGCCCGCAACGCGTCCCGATCCAGCGCACCCGTCAACCGCACCGCGATCGGGATGTTGTACGCCCCGGTCTCCGGATCGAACCGGTTGAGGAACCACATCCGCTGCTGCGCGGGCGAGAGCGGCAACAGCTCGGGACGCGGACCCGCGACGAGCGCGGGCCGATCATCGACCACCCCGCCCTCGACCAGCTTCGCGAGTACGGCCACCGTCGGGCTGTCGAAGAAGTCGCGAACATCCACCCGCACACCGAAGTTCGCCTGCAACCGGCCGATGGCGCGGGTGGCGATCAGCGAGTTGCCGCCGAGGCGGAAGAAGTCGTCGTCCAAGCCGACCACGTCCACCTCGAGCAGCTCGGCGAACAACGCGGCGACGGTACGCTCGGTCGCCGTGCGCGGCTCCCGGAATTCGGCGGCCGACACCCGGAAGTCCGGCTCCGGCAAGGCTTTCCGATCCAGCTTGCCGCTGGCATTGATCGGCATCGCGTCCAGTTGCACCAGCAGCGACGGCACCATGTACTCGGGCATCGACGACTTGGCGTGCTCGACCAACTCTGCCTCGTCGAGCACCGCACCGTCGACGCTCACCACATAACCGACCAGCGCCTCACCGGCGCCATGGCGATGCAGCACCACCGCCGCGTTGCCGACGCGAGGGTGCGCGGCCAGCACGGCCTCGATCTCCCCCAGCTCGATCCGCAGGCCACGCAGCTTCACCTGGAAGTCGGTGCGCCCCAGGTATTCCAGCTCACCGCGCGACTCTCGTACCAGGTCACCGGTGCGATACATGCGCTCACCGGGCACGCCGTACGGATTGGCGACGAACCGATCCGCGGTGAGCCCCGGGCGCGCCACGTACCCACGCGCCAACTGGACACCCGCCAGATACAGCTCGCCGACCACCCCGACGGGTACCTGGTCGAGGTTCTCGTCGAGCACGAGCAGCCCGGTGTCGTCGGCGGGACCCCCGATCGGCACCGACACCTCATCGAGAGCGGTCACCTCGTGCGCGGTGACGTCGACCGCCGCCTCGGTGGGCCCGTACAGGTTGTGCAGCGCCGTCGCCGACAACGCGCGCAGCCGGGCGGCCGTGGCAGCGGGCAGCGCCTCACCGGAGGCGAACACCATCCGCAACGACGACAGATCCACCTCGGAACCCACGTCACCGACGAACGCGGCCAGCATCGACGGCACGAAGTGCGTCACGGTGACCCGATGCTGGGCGATCAGCGCCGCCAGGTACGCGGGATCACCGTGGCGCCCCGCTTCGGCGACCACCAGCCGAGCGCCGATCTGCAAGGGCCAGAACAACTCCCACACCGACACATCGAAGGTGTAAGGCGTCTTCTGCACCACCACATCGGCATCGGTCATGGCGTAGCGGCGCTGCCGCCAATCCAGGTTCGCCACGATCGCCCCGTGGGTGACCGCCACGCCCTTCGGCCTGCCCGTGGAGCCGGACGTGAAGATGACGTAGGCCGTGTTGCCCGCCCGTACCCCGGACACCACCTCGCCGGGCGCCGCGTCCCAGTCGATGTCATCGGTGCGCAGCACCGGCGCGCCGTTCAGATCCGGCTCGTCGCCTGCCCGTGTCACGACCACCACCGGCCGCGCCACCTCGAGCACATAGTGCAGCCGGTCCACCGGATGATCCGGGTCGAGCGGCACATACGCACCGCCCGCACGCACGATCGCGTGCACCGCGACGATCAGCTCGACACTGCGCCGCAGCGCCAACCCGACCAGCGTCTCCGGCCCGACGCCCGCCGCGACCAATCGCGCCGCCAGCACCCGCACTCTGGCATCGAATGCCGCGTAGGTCAGCGTGACGTCACCGCACTGCACCGCGACAGCATCCGGCGTCCGTGCCACCTGCGCGGCGAACCGATCGACCAGCGTCGCCGCGGCCACCGCCTCCAGCCCCAGCGCCGCCATCACATCGCCCGCGAGCGAATCCAGCAGCACACCGAACGTCCCCTCGGCGGCATCGACCACGCCGGGGAACAGCTCGGCGAGCACCACCTGCACGAGCGTCTCCGCGTCCAGCGCCCCACCGGTGAGCTCGGCCATCAGCGTGAGCTGGGCGTCGAGATCGGCATAGGACACCGCGGTGCTGTCGAACTCGACCGCGATCCGCGCCGGATCCATCGCCGCGACCGTCGCCACCAGCGCCGCCAGCTGTTCTGTTTCCGCGCGCGCCGGAGTGGGGTTGGTCATCGCACACTGCCTTCCATTACCGGCCGCGGGTAACGCCACGCGGCCGCACAAACTCTCGGAACTCCCCGGCTCGAACCGGGGTGGGGTGGATCGGCGCGGGGGCGGCCAACCTCGGGCACCCTGCCCGAAATCCGCCCGCGCACACCGGATTCAGTGCGATCGGCTATGACACGATCGCGGCAATCCGGCTCGCCGCCACGCAACCAGCAATGACTCGGCTATCTCCCGACCTCCATCGTCAACCCCGACACCTGAAACACGCGTCCGAACACGAGGAGAAGCGTATTCGTTTCAATAATAAACCGGACCAGATTCAGTCAAAATCACGGCGGGGCGACACACTTTCCGGCGCTGAGAAACGGTCCAGCGATCCGACCGCGTACGCCGAGCCGACAGCGGTCGGCACTGCGCTCCGAGTGGGCGGCAGCACGGCTGTCGGCACAGATTCTTACTGTGTCCAGCCACACTAGGCGACGCAACGTTGCATCACCGTTGCATCTTCGTGACCCAGGTCACGAACCTGCTAGCGCCCGGAAACGACAAAACCCCCGCCGTGCAACGGCGGGGGTTTCGGCAGTCAGCAGCAGTAACGCCTACTCGGCGTCGGTGTTCTCCTCGACGGCGGCCGGCTCAGCGGCAGCGGCCTCGTCCTCGACCGGGACGAGCGAGATCTTGCCGCGGTTGTCGATATCGGCGATCTCCACACGCAGCTTGTCGCCGACGTTGACCACGTCTTCGACCTTGGCCACGCGCTTGCCGTTGCCCAGCTTGGAGATGTGCACCAGACCGTCGCGGCCCGGCAGGAGCGACACGAACGCACCGAAGGCGGTGGTCTTGACGACCGTGCCCAGGAAGCGCTCGCCGACCTTGGGCAGCTGCGGGTTGGCGATGGCGTTGATCATGTCGATCGCGGCCTGGGCCGACGGCCCATCGGTCGCACCGACGAACACGGTGCCGTCATCCTCGATGGAGATGTTGGCGCCGGTTTCCTCGGTGATCTGGTTGATCATCTTGCCCTTGGGCCCGATGACCTCGCCGATCTTGTCGACCGGGATCTTGATGGCCGTCACGCGCGGGGCGTAGGGGCTCATCTCGTCGGGGTCGGTGATGGCCTCGGCCATCACGTCCAGGATGGTGGTGCGGGCGTCGTGCGCCTGGTTCAGCGCACCGGCCAGCACCTGCGAGGGGATGCCGTCGAGCTTGGTGTCCAGCTGCAGGGCGGTGACGAAGTCACGGGTACCGGCAACCTTGAAGTCCATGTCGCCGAAGGCATCCTCGGCGCCGAGGATGTCGGTGAGCGCGACGTAGCGGACCTCGTCCTCACCCTTGTCGTTGGTGATGGTGTCGGAGACCAGGCCCATGGCGATACCCGCGACCGGCGCCTTCAGCGGCACACCGGCGTTGAGCAGCGACAGGGTCGAGGCACAGACCGAACCCATCGAGGTGGAGCCGTTGGAGCTCAGCGCCTCCGAGACCTGACGGATGGCGTAGGGGAACTCCTCCTGCGAGGGCAGCACCGGCATCAGCGCACGCTCGGCGAGCGCGCCGTGGCCGATCTCGCGACGCTTCGGCGAACCGACGCGACCGGTCTCGCCGGTGGAGAACGGCGGGAAGTTGTAGTGGTGCATGTAGCGCTTGGAGGTCTCCGGGCCGAGCGAATCGACCTGCTGCGCCATCTTCACCATGTCGAGGGTGGTGACGCCCATGATCTGGGTCTCGCCACGCTCGAAGATCGCCGAACCGTGGGCGCGCGGGATCACGTCGACCTCGGCGGAGAGCTGACGGATGTCGGCCAGGCCGCGGCCGTCGATGCGGAAACCGTCGGTGAGGATGCGCTGGCGGACCAGCTTCTTGGTGACCGAGCGGAACGCGGCGCCCAGTTCCTTCTCGCGACCGACGAAGTCGTCACCCAGGCGGGCGAGCACCTCGGCCTTGATCTCGTCGATGCGGGCCTCGCGGGTCTGCTTGTCGGCGATGCTCAGCGCCTCGTTCAGCTCGACCTTCGAGGTGCCCTCGACAGCCTCGAACACGTCGGGGCCGTACGGCGGGAAGAGCGGGAACTCCTGGGTCGGCTTGGCAGCCAGCGCGGCCAGGTCGGCCTGGGCGCGGACCAGGCGCGCGATGAACGGCTTGGCGGCTTCCAGACCCTCGGCCACCACGGCCTCGGTCGGGGCCTGCGCACCGTCTTCGATCAGCGCGATGACCTTGTCGGTGGCCTCGGCCTCGACCATCATGATGGCGACGTCGCCGGTGTCGGTGACGCGGCCCGCGACGACCATGTCGAACACGGCGCCTTCGAGCTGCTCGACGGTCGGGAACGCGACCCACTGGCCACCGATGAGGGCGACGCGGACGCCACCGATCGGGCCGGAGAACGGGATGCCCGAGAGCTGAGTCGACGCCGAAGCGGCGTTGATGGCCACCACGTCGTAGAGGTCGGCCGGGTTGAGGCTCAGGACCGTGACGACGACCTGGATCTCGTTGCGCAGACCGTCGATGAAGGTCGGGCGCAGCGGCCGGTCGATCAGGCGGCAGGTCAGGATCGCGTCGGTGGAGGGGCGGCCCTCGCGACGGAAGAACGAGCCGGGGATGCGACCCGCGGCGTACATGCGCTCTTCGACATCGACCGTCAGCGGGAAGAAGTCGAACTGGTCCTTGGGGTACTTACCGGCGGTGGTCGCCGACAGCAGCATGGTCTCGTCGTCCAGGTAGGCGGCGACGGAACCCGCGGCCTGCTTGGCCAGACGGCCGGTCTCGAAGCGGATGGTGCGGGTGCCGAAGCTACCGTTGTCGATCAGCGCGACCGACTCGAAAACTCCGGGCTCGACCTCGACCGCAGTCGAAGGGCGTTCAGTTGTCTGCGTCATATTCTCTTCTCTCGACCTCTCGTCTCGCTGGAGCGCAGCACCATGTGGGCGCGAACCAGCTATTCGTCAGCCGTACCGGACACGGACACGTGGAAACCCTCCTGGCTGCCACGCGCAGCACCCGGCCGGATCCCCTTGGAAGCGGCGACGCGGAGGCGGTCATCGATCGAAGCCCGACGGCGGCGGGAAACGCCTGCCGAAAGGCCACTACCGAAGACCGACGCCACGCGGACGGGTACATACGGCTGTCACATGTTGTAGTGCAGCCGGGAACCCGATGGTCCCCGAATACACGAATAGCCAACGAGAAGAAGTGTACTTCTTCCCGTTGGCCAGGTGTCGACCGCCTCGACGAGGAGGCGTGTCCGATTCAGATCAGCGACGCAGACCCAGGCGCTCGATGAGCGAACGGTAGCGGTTGATGTCGTTGGCCTGCAGGTACTTCGACAGGCGGCGACGACGACCGATCAGGGCCAGCAGGCCGTGCCGGGTGTGGTGATCGTGCTTGTGCTGCTTCAGGTGCTCGGTCAGGTCCGAGATCCGCTTCGACAGCAGCGCGATCTGCGCCTCCGGCGAGCCGGTGTCGGTGGGGTGCAGGCCGTATTCGGCGAGAATTGCCGACTTCTGCTCAGTGGTCAGCGCCATGTGGCTCGACTCCTATTTTTCAGTTCCGCGCTCGAAGGTCCGGTTACCCGGGATGGGCGCCACCGCGGACCGCAGCAAACCCGAGGAGCCACTTTACTCGACACGTGGTGGCGAGATAAATCGGGGTTCAGGCTTCTGCTGCGGTGAGAACCTTGCGCGCGGCCTCGACGTCGCGGCCCATGGCTTCGACCAGATCGTCGATGGAGTCGAACTTGCGCATTCCGCGTAGTTGTTCGACGAAATCGACACCGACGTGCTGGCCGTAGAGATCGGCCTCGCCGTCGAGCACGAATGCCTCGACGGTCCGTGAGCGACCCGAGAACGTGGGGTTGGTGCCGACCGAGATCGCGGCCATCGCGCGCTCGCCGGGTGCGGCGTCACCGATCGCCGGGCCCGCCCCGAGCACGGTGAACCACCCCGCGTACACCCCGTCGGCCGGGATCGCGGCGTGCATCGGCGGGGCGACATTGGCGGTCGGGAAACCGAGCCCGCGCCCGCGCCCGTCGCCGTGCACGACGACGCCCTCGACGCGATGTGGCCGGCCCAGCGCCTCGGCGGCCGCGGCCATGTCGCCCGCGTCGACACAGGCCCGGATGTAGGTGGAGGAGAAAGTGACAGCGTGTTCGCCCAGCAGGGTCACCCCGTCGACCTCGAAGCCGAACCGCTCGCCGAGTTCGCGCATCGTGTCGACGGTGCCCGCGGCCTTCTTACCGAAGGTGAAATTGTCGCCGACCACGACCTCGGTGACGTGCAGACGTTCGACCAGCAGGTCGTGTACGTATTCCGACGGGGTGAGCTTCATGAATTCCTGGGTGAACGGCATCACGCAGAACACGTCGATCCCGAGCTCCTCGGCCAGCTCCGCGCGGCGGGTCAGCGTGGTCAGCTGCGCGGGGTGCGAACCGGGTCGCACCACCTCCATCGGGTGCGGATCGAAGGTCATCAGAACCGAGCGCACGCCACGCTTCTCCGCCGCGGCGACCGCGCGGCTGATCAGCTGCGCGTGCCCCCGATGTACCCCGTCGAACACGCCGATCGTGAGAACGCAACGCCCCCAGTCCGCGGGCACGTCGTCGAGACTTCGCCATCTCTGCACAGAGCGAAGCCTACGCAAAGCGGTGCCCGAACAGAATTCCGGTGTGCGGCGGATCGCCGGTGCGCGGCGTGCCGGTTCGCCGATGTGTCATTCGGGCCAGGGATGCCTAACATTGGTGATGTGCCAGCTAAACGAGATGTCGCGACCCGCAGCGCGCTGACGCAACCCGCCGAGCAGGCCGAACTCGCCGCCACGATCGCGCCCGAACTGTCGGCGGTGGCACAGGATTATCTGAAGGTCATCTGGACCGCTCAGGAGTGGTCGCAAGAGAAGGTGTCGACCAAGTTACTGGCCGAGCGGATCGGCGTGTCGGCCTCGACGGTGTCGGAGGCGGTGCGCAAGCTCACCGATCAGGGCCTGGTCGAGCACGCCCGCTACGGCGCGATCACCCTGACCGAACACGGCCGTCGCGCCGCGGTCGCGATGGTGCGCCGTCACCGGCTGATCGAGACCTTCCTGGTGAACGAACTCGGCTACGGCTGGGACGAAGTGCACGACGAGGCCGAGGTCCTCGAACACGCCGTCTCCGACCTGCTCATGTCCCGCATCGACGCGAAACTCGGCCACCCCGACCGCGACCCGCACGGCGACCCCATCCCCTCCACCGACGGCGCCGTCCCCACTCCCCCCGCCCGTCAGCTCAGCGACTTCGCCGCGGGCGAATCCGGCCGGGTGGCCCGCATCTCCGACTCCGACCCCGCGATGCTGCGCTATTTCGACTCGGTCGGTATCGCGCTCGACACCACCATCGAAGTCGCCGAACGCCGCGATTTCGCCGGCACCATCGCCGTCCACATCGCCTCGGCCGAAGCCCCCACCGAACTCGGAACTCTTGCCGCCGAAGCGATTTGGCTCACCACATAGTCCTGGATCAGCAGTTGAAGTAGGTACGGAGGCGGTCCGGAACGCCATCGGCGACGGCGCTGGACCAACAGATGTCGTGGGGGAACCGGACATAGGTGGACCAGGTTCCCGACGTGCGGGTGATGACGCGCTGGTTGTCGCCGGGTGTTTCCCAGCGGATGACACCCCACTGCCCGTCGCAGTCGGCGATGGTGGCGACGGGTCCCGGATCGACACCGAGTTCGGTTTCGATGGTGGATTCGGCGCAGGCCGGGGCGGGTTCGGGTGGGGTGTCCTGGAAGCGCAGCTGACCGGTGGCCGTGCCGCCGGGGGTGACCAGGAACAGCGAGTGCATACCCTCGGGGACCGGGTTCGTCCCGGCGGGCGCGGTCATCCCGAAGCGGTAGCAACCGATCTCGGTGGCGAAGGCCGCCCGGCCCTGCTCGTCGGTGACACCGTCGCGGCGCAGCGTTTCCACCGTCTCGCCGACGGGGATGTCGTTGCTCGCCGGATCACACGGCTGCTGCAGCGACAGGTACACCGGCACACCAGGAACGGGGATCCCGGACAGTGTCACGGTGCGCAGCACCACGGTGCCGGTCGCGAGTTCGGGCGGTCTCGCGGTCTTCGCCGGGGCAGTGGAGGCACCCACGGAATTCGAGGAGCCCGCGCCAGGGCGACCGGCGGGCGTGACTGCGGGAGCGGGGCTGGGCGTGGCGACCGAGATCGGCGCAGTGCGAGTGGTGGTCGGACGCGCCGAGCTCGATCCCGGTGCCTGCGGATCGACGCCGCCACAGCCCGCGAGCACCATCGTCACCCCGGCGACGGCACCGATCCAGATCTTCCTGATCGCAGCCATGGTCTACCCCTCCGACGCGAAAGCTATACATCCTCGCTATCGCCCGTTCCGAGCAGGGTGTTATCCGCCGTCCAGTACCCCTGACTACCGGTGCGGCCGCCGACCGGGGAAGGCGGCACCTTCAGCGCGACAGGAAATCCAGCAGCACCCGGAATTCGGGCAGCGAGAGGTAGCCGTCGCCGTCTTGATCGGCGGCCGCGAGCAGGTCGGCGGCCGGTTCGTCGATGCGCCCCGCACCCACGTGGCGGATCAACGATTCCAGCTCGGCCACCGAGATCCGGCCGTCACCGTTGGTGTCGAAGACCCGGAACGCCGCATCGGCGTCGGTGACCTCGATCCGCCCCGCGACGACGGCGGCGTCGAATTCGGCACGGGAGACGAGAAAATCGCCGTTGGTATCCGCGGCGGCGACCATCCGCTCGACGGCCTCCCGGTCGACTTCGATTCCCGCCGAACGAATTCCGTCGGCGATATCGTCCACCGACACCAGTCCGTCACCGTCGCGATCCCACAGTGTGAACGTGTCGACCGACTCTGCACTCATCTCACGATCCCTCTTCCACCCCGGCCACCGGCCGGTTTACGCCACTCTACGGATTCGCCGGAGTGGGTGCGGCGCACAGGGAGTCGGCCCCGGTCCGCGAGATCGCCGCTCAGCCGGCGCGTCCGTCGAGGACCCGCAGCGTGACCGATTCGGCCGCCGGTTGCCGGTATTCGGTGAACAGGGCCGCGACGAGCTCGCCACGGCTGGTGACACCCGTCTTGTCGAAGACCGACTTCACGTGGTCGCGCACGGTGTGGGCGGAGACGAGCAGCTGCCGGGCGATGGCGGCGGTGGACAGTCCCGCCGCGATGAGTTCGGTGACCTCCAGTTCGCGGCGGGTCAGTTCATAGGCGGCGACGACGAGCGCCGCGACGTCCGAGGGCGTCGCGTGTTCGATCACCAGCGCCGTCGTAGTCGGTTCGCCGTTCGCGTCACGCAGACACGAGGCGTGGCAGACGAGCCACTGCCCGGTCAGGGTGCGAATGCGGATGCGAGCGCTGTCTCCGGTGAGCCGCGCACGCCCCGCGGTGCTGAGAATCCAGACCGGCAAGGGCAATTCGAGTCCGGCGCCGGTCGTGGTGGACGGGCCAGGCGGCATGAGCGCGAGCAGCTCGCGGGCCTCGTCGTTCACCGAGAGCAGCGCGCCGTCTGCGCCGAACAGCAGTAGGCCGGGTGCGTGGACGCCGCTCGAACCCGTGGTCGCCGGTCGGGCGAAGCCGCGCAGGCGCCGCGCCATCGGGGCCGACAACGCGTGCAGCACCGCCACATCGGCGGCGGCGAAGGCCTGTCTGCCGCGTTCCCGGAACAAGCTCACCTGCCCCCAACCCTGACCGTCCACGCGCAGCACGGCCCGCAGTTCGTCACCGAATCCGCGGGGCCGCATGAAGCTTCGATACAGCGGGCTCAGTGTCGGCCGGTCGCCCGTCACCGCGCGCAAACCGGCCACCGGCACCTGCGCCACGGCCAGATCGCGGAACAGGTTGACGTGCTCGGCGAAAAGCTCTGACTCCCAGTAGGTCCCGCAGCCACCTTCGTGCAGGTTCTCCACCCGCACGGGCGCGGTCGTCAGGCCGTTGACCGGATCGGTGGCCACCCACACCGCGGCGTCGAACCCCACGGACCGGCGCAACCTGGTGGAAGTCCGCTCGAACAGCTCGTGCGCATCCGGCGCCGCGTCGATCCCGCGGAGCAAGGCGGTCATGGCGGGCGAAGCCGGGGCGGTCATGTGCCCATTGTCGTCGCGGTCAATGCTCGGGGCCATCCCGCGATCGAGGGGGTGCCCGTCTCGATCCCGCACCGCCGCGGCCCCGCGTCACCCGGTGAGCCGTATCCCGCACATGCGGGATTTCGCGGCGGCACCGGCGCGAGCACGCTGATCACAGAGCGGGCACGACGTCGTGCCTGCCATCGAATGCGAGTGCGCGGCAACGCCCTCCGAGGACAGGAGTCGACATGCGAATCGGGATCATCGGTGCGGGAGTGGCCGCGGTCGGGTTGCTCGACGCGCTCGCGGGTGCCGACGGGGCACCGGGCACGATCACCGTGTTCGAGGGATCCGCGGCGCTGTGGCGTGGACGGGCCTATCAGCGCGATGTGCCCGCGGTGCGCGTGAACGCCCCGCCCGCGTTGATGTCCGCGCGGGCGAGCGATCGTGGGCATTTCCAGGACTGGCTCGCCCGGCGACCGGACGCGGTGCGCTTCCTCGACTCCGGGTTGGGGCAGCCGATCGTGCCGCGCGCGATGTACGGCGAGTACCTGGAACGGTCGGCGCGGGCGTCGATCGACCGGTTGCGTCACGGCGGATGGCGGGTCGACGTGGTGAACGACCGGGTCACCGGCGTCGCGCAGCAACAGCCGGTGGTACTGCGCACCGAGGGCGGTGTCAGGTATCCGGTGGATCGCGTGGTGCTCTGCGTCGGCAGCGGCCGTCCCCGCGACCAGTACGGACTGACCGGGGCCCCCGGCTATGTCGACGAGCCGTATCCGCTGGCGCGCACGCTCACCGAGGTGGATCCCGAGGCTCGGGTCGCCGTGGTCGGTAGCGGCCTGACCGCCGTCGACATCACGGCCGCGTTGACCGAGAACGGTCATCGAGGTCCGATCACCCTGCTGTCGCGCAGCGGGATCCTGCCGTTCGTCCAGCAACGTCCACGACCACTGGCACCGCGCCACCTCACCCCGGCCGCCGCACTGGACCTCGCGGCGGGCGGGGCGGTCGAGTTCACCGCGGTGGTCGCGCTCCTGCGTGCCGAATTGACCGGCCTGGGTGAGGATTTCGACGAGTTCGCCGCCGAGATCCGCGCCACCGGCGCCGAGGACCCGGTGCTTCGCCTGCGCCGCCAGCTCGCCGATGTCGACTCCACCCTGCTGGGTCGACGCCTGCTCACGATGGCGATCCGCACGATGGGCCCGATCCTGTGGCCTGCCCTGACCGACGCCGACCGGATGAGGTTGCGGACCGATCACTACCGCACGATCAGCAGCCTCAGCTCGCCGATGGTCCCGCACAACGCGGAAATCCTGCTGCGCCTGCTGGATTCGGGTCAGGTGCGGTTGCGCACCGGACTCACCGCGATCGCGGCGGACGACACCGGGTTCACGCTGACCGGTGAATCCACCGGGACGGCCGACATCGTGATCAACGCCGTCAACCCACCCGCCTACGTCACCCCGCAGGACACCGAGACGCTGATGACACACCTGCTCGACAGCGGCACAGCGCAAGTCGCGCCCACCGGTGGTCTCCGCGCCGAACCACGCACCCGTGCGCTGCGTGCCGGCACCTGGCACGTCCTCGGCAACCTGGCGGCGGATTCGATGTTCATCGCCACCAACCCACCCGGCCTCGCCGCGGAAGCGGCACAGCTGGCCGAGCACCTGACGAAGGAATCCGGGCTACCGGAATTCCGGCACGAGACACTGCCCGTGAGCAGCTGACCCCTGCCCAGCGAGGCGGTTTCGGGCTCGGGCGCCCGCCTCACCCGGCCACGAGACGGGCATCGAACGACAACGAGCTCGTCAGTCGCCGATTCCCCTCGGCCGCACCACCATCACCGAGCCCGCGCGTTTGCCGCTCTCCTCCAGGAGTGCGATGGCCCGGCCCCGTGGGTCGATCGCGGCGTAGACGCCCTTGATGCCGACGGGCTCGAGCCAGCGGCCGGTCCGCAGGTCGGTGGCTTGCGATTCGTCGATGTCACGGAGCGGGAAGGCGGTGCGGACGGCGGCGTCGATATCGAGGCTGAGCAGAGGCTGCTCGGCTTCGACCGCGGTCGCGAGTTGTTCGAGGGTGCGGGCGTGTTCGAGTGTGAAGGGACCGACCCTGGTGCGGCGCAAGGCTGTCAGGTGTCCGCCCACACCGAGGGCCGCGCCGAGGTCGCGGGCCAGGGCGCGAATGTAGGTACCGGAGGTGCATTCGACCGCGACGTCGAGATCCACGAATTCACCGTCGGCGACATCGCGACGGGCCAGGATGTCGAAGCGCGACACCGTGACCGGCCGGGCGGCCAGTTGTACCTCCTCGCCGGCGCGTACGCGCGCGTAGGCCCGTTCGCCGTCGACCTTGATGGCGCTCACCGTGGCGGGGACCTGCTCGATGTCACCGGTCAGGGCCGCGACGCCGGCCGCGATCTCGTCGTCGGTGACGTGCAGCGCGGGTGTGGTCGCGGTGACCTCACCCTCGGCGTCGTCGGTGTTCGTGGCCTGACCGAGGCGGATCGTCGCGGTGTAGGCCTTGGTGGTGAGCAGCAGCTGGCCGAGGAGTTTCGTGGCCCGCTCCACCCCCAGCACCAGCACCCCGGTGGCCATCGGGTCGAGGGTGCCCGCATGGCCGACCTTCTTGGTCTGCAACAGCTTTCGGCTGCGCGCCACCACGTCGTGGCTGGTGAGGCCGCTGTCCTTGTCGACGATCACGAGACCGCCCAGCTCGCCCACCCGCGACACTCGCGCGGCCATCAGCCGTGTGCGATCGCGGTCAGGATCAGCCCGTCGGCGATCAACCAGAGGCCGTCGAACTCGGTCAGCGCGGCGCCGCCGTCGTTCGTCAGGCCGGGCACGAGCAGCTTCGTATGAAAAGTGCCCGAGCCCGCATTGTCTGTGCGGGAGTCGATCTCGAAGGTGATGTGCGCGTCCTCGAAACCGAGCCACCGCAGCGTGAGCGGGAACCAGGCTTTGTAGGTGGCCTCCTTGGCACAGAACAGCAGCCGATCCAGATGCAGGCCCTCGCCGGGCGTATCCGACAGCCACTCGCGTTCGGCGGGCAGACTGACCGAATCGAGCACTCCCTCGGGCAGGGTGTCGTGCGGTTCGGCGTCGATACCGACCGAACGGAAACGCAGCGAGTGCGCCATCGCGGCGGCACGGTAGCCATCGCAATGGGTGAGGCTGCCGACGATGCCGCGCGGGAACAGCGGCATGCCGCGTTCGCCCTTGCCGATCGCGACAGGCTGCTCACCGAGCTGTTCGAGGGCGAGGCGAGCACAGTGCCGGGCGCCGATGAAATCCCGGCGCCGCTTCTCCACGGACTTGGCGATGAGGTGCTCCTCGGCGGGATGCGCCGTGAGATCCTCCGGGAAAACCAGCAACTCCGCCGAAGCCACACTCCTCGGCAAAATCCTCTCCAGCACTGGCTTGTCCGCCTCTCCGCGTCGTGTGGCCAGACCTCGGCGCTGGTTGGGTCAGCGCTGGCGTCTGGCGGTACCGGGTGGGCGGGTTTGCTCGTGCCCGGTGAGTTGCCGATGCTCTTACGAAATCAGGCGTGGGGTTTTCGTGCAAATTCGCTGTCAGATGCCTCGCCTGCGCTCGGCCTTCTCGCGCATCTCGGCGGCCGCGGCTTCCATCTCCGGGGTGACCTTGAAATGGCCGCCCCAGGAGTTCAGATCGCCTTCGGCGTAGACCGGGTCGGGAAGGATCTGGCGGAGCAGCGGTTCCGGCATGCCTCGGCGTTTCCATTCACGGGGATAGCCGAGGGAGACCTCTTCGAAGCGGACGCCGTCGTAGTAGGTGGTGCGCGGGATGTGGAGGTGTCCGTAGACCGAGCAGACCACGTTGTAGCTGGTGTGCCAGTCGGCGGTCAGGTCGGTGCCGCACCACAGCGAGAACTCCGGGTAGAACAGGATGTCGGTGGGCTGGCGGACCAGGGGGAAGTGGTTGATCATCACCAACGGAGTGTCGGTGGGCAGCGCGTCGAGGCGGCGCTGGGTGTACTGGACACGGGCGTGGCACCAGGCGTCGCGGGTGAGGTACGGGTCGGGAGTCAGCAGGAACTCGTCGGTCGCCACCACATTGCGTTCGCGCGCCAGCGCCAGACCCTCGGCCTTGGTCTTCGTGCCCGCCGGTCGCCACGAGTAGTCGTAGAGCAGGAACATCGGCGCCAGGGTGACCCGGCCGCCGTACTTCTCGGCGCCCGGACCCGTCCACACCGGGAACGGGTCCTCGGGGGTGACGACATCGAGGTCACGGCACATCGCGACGAGATAGTCGTAGCGGGCGGCGCCGTGCATCTGCACCGGATCCTTCGGCGTGGTCCACAGCTCGTGGTTGCCCGGTACCCAGATCACCTTGGCGAAGCGGCCGCGCAGCAACTCCAGCGCCCACCGCACCTCCTCGGCCTTCTCCCCCACGTCACCGGCGACGATCAGCCAGTCCTCGGGCGAATCGGGAACGATCTGCTCCACCACAGGCTTGTTGCCCTGATGCCCCACGTGCACATCGCTGACCGCCATCAACTTCGGAATCACCTGTCCACAGTGGCACACCCCGGGTGCGCGGCACCGGCGGGTTCACCCCTGCGCGTCGGCTGCCTCGGCCACCAGCAGATCGAGCAGCCCGGGAAACCGCGCGTCGAGGTCGGCCCGCCGCAGGACGACGGTGCTGCGATTGCCGTAATTCACCTGCCGGACCAGCCCCGCCTCGCGCAGCACCCGGAAGTGGTGGGTGCGGGTCGCCTTCGTCACCGGTAGGTCGAACGACGAGCAGCTGCGGTCGCCATCGGCGGGATCCAGCGCGAGCAGGGTGATCACGCGACGCCGCAGCGGATCGGCCAGCGCGCCGAGTACCGCTCCCAGCTCGAGTTCCTGGTCCACCCACCACCTCCACATAGGTACGGCTTGCGTCATACCTAGCTGCCGCCTAGCGTCCTTAGGTACGTAGAACATCGTACCTAAGGAGCATCATGTCGAGCACCTACGCGCTGGTGGGGTTCGCCCACCCGAAACCCGAACGCCGCGACGACCTGCGTGAGCTGCTGCTCTCGTTCGTCGAACCGACCCGCGCCGAAGAAGGCTGCCTCGAATACCACTTCCACGTCGACAGCGACGACCCCTCGGTCTTCGTCTTCTACGAGGTATGGCGCAGCAAAGCCGACCTCGACCGCCACCTCGCCCTGCCGCACATGCAGGACTTCTGGAATTCGCGCCTGGACTACCTGACCCGCGACCTGGACATCCGCTGGATCGACATGCTCAGCCCCTATCCCCGCTGAGCCGTCCCGCTCCCGGGTCAGGCGGTGGCGAGTAAGCCGTCGACGAAAGCCAGGACCCGTTCCCGCGATTCGACGCCGACCTGTTCGTGTCCGCCCGGGTACTGCGCGAACTCGACCTGGGTGCCCACCGATCGCATCTGCGCGAGCAGCGCGAAGGTCAGCGGCAGCGGAACCACCGTGTCGGCCGCGCCGTGGGCGATCAGCACCGGTTGGCGATAGCCGACCGTGGGGACCACCATGTAGTCGCGCAGGGCCGCGCCGATGCCGTCGGCGGCCACGGGCTTCGCCAGGAGCGTGCCGATCGACGCACCGCCGACGGCCCGGTCGAAATCGTCGACACAACTGGTGGCGATCGCGTCGACCACTTCGCGGCCACGCGCGCTGAGCAGACCGTTCACATCCAGATCGGGACGGGTGGCGCGAAGCCCGGCGAGCATGCCCGCGAACGGGCCGACGAGCCGGTCCACCACGGGGAGGTTCGGGACCTCGGGACCGAGCTGGGTCAGAATCTGCTCGTAGTTGGATGCCGGCGCCAGTGCCACGGTGCCGCGGAAGTCCAGTTCGGGCGCGTAGTCGCCGGCGAGGTTGCCGGTCCCCAGTGCGGCATGTCCCCCCTGCGAACCGCCGACCACGGCCCACGTCGGCGCCAGACTCGGCTCCGCGGCCCGCGCGGCACGAACCAGGTCGATCGTGGCCGTGGCCTCGGTGCGAGTGTGCAGGTACGGGTGCACGGTGTCGGAGCCGGGCGACAGGCCGAGGTAATCCGGTGCGACCACCGCCCAGCCGCGATCGAGGAACGCTTGCAGCAGCGGGCGTTCATGCCGCGCCTTGTCGGTGGTGAGGCCGCAGTCGGGCCCGAGCCCGCTGGTCCCGTGATCCCACGCCACCACCGGATAACCACCTTCCGGGGCGGGCGAATCCGGGAGCAGCACCAGCCCTGCCGCGTTCGCGATGCCGTGCGTCGCACCCTCCGTGCGATATTCGACGATGGCTGCCCGCGACCATTCACCCCAGCCGGCAGGCTGCGCGGTGTGGGCAATCAGCTGCCCCGGCGCGACGGGCGCCGCCTGCGCCGCGGGCCCCGCGCCCACCGCGCCGATCAGCACCAGCGCCGCGGCCACCGCCACCCGGCCGGCCTGGGAAATCACATCGTGCACGGCCATTGCGCCTCCATCGTCGATCCCACTGTCCGCACTTGCGACGGTAGGCGATCTACTGCCGAGAAGCACCTTCGTGCCCGTCACCAGAATCGAATCTGCTGCGTCGCAAAGGTTTCCACAGCACTATGCGGCGCCGTGCGGGATTTCGGCGCCCACCTTGGCCCAGCGACCGGATCGTGCGCGGGCGATGACGGCCAGCAGTCGAGCCAACATGAAGACGACCAAACCGGTCCAGATTCCCGCCACGCCCCAGTCGAAGATCAGCGACAGCCAGATCAGCGGCAGGAAGCCGGTCAGGGCGGCGACGAGGGTCGCGGTGCGAAGGAAGGCGGCGTCGCCCGCGCCGAGCAGGACACCATCGAGGGCGAACACCGCGCCGGCCACCGGGATCATGGCGACGAAGAACCACCAGATGACATGGATGCGTTCGAGGACCTGGGGGTCGTCGGTGAACAGCAGCGGGATCGCGGTCACGCCCGCGGCGAAGACGGCGGCAAGGAGCAGCGCGAAGATCTCGGACCAGACTGTCACCCGGCGCGCGATCGCCTTGGCGCCGTGGGCATTACCGGCACCGAGAGCCGCGCCGACCAGCGTCTGGGCGGCGATGGCGAGCGAGTCCAAGGTCAGGGCGAGGAAATTCCAGAGCTGCAGGACCACCTGGTGGGCGGCCACGGACGCGGCGCCGAAACGGGCGGCCACCGCGGCGGCGGAGACGAAGCAGATCTGGAACGACAGACTGCGGATGATGAGGTCGCGCCCGAGGACGAGTTGAGCGCGCATCACCGCGACGCGCGGGCGCAGCGAAACACGTTCGCGCAGCAGGGCATAGGCGAACAGGACGCCGGAGACCGATTGGCCGACGAGGTTCGCCACCGCCGAGCCGGCCAGTTCCATCCGTGGTGCGCCGAGCAGTCCGTACACCAGAACCGGACACAGCACCGCCGACAACGCCAGACCCACCACCACATAGGTCAGTGGTCGTCGCACATCCTGCACACCGCGCATCCACCCGTTGCCCGCCATCGACAGCAGGATCAACGGCACGCCGAACAGCGCGATCCGCACCCAGATCAGCGCCTCGTCGGCGATCTCCCCACCACCGGAGAGCACCGAACACAGTGGCACCGCGAACAACTGGATCACCGCGACGATCACCAGACCGATCGCCACACCCACCCAGCTGGCCTGTACGCCCTCCTCGACAGCACCTGTCCGATCCCCCGCACCGTGTCTACGGGCCGCACGCGCGGTCGTCCCATAGGACAGGAACGTCAGCTGGGTGCTCACCGACCCGAGGATCACGGCGCCGACGGCCAGCCCGGCCAGTGCCAGCGCCCCCAGCCTGCCGACCACCGCGATGTCGAAGAGCAGATACAGCGGCTCGGCGACCAACACGCCCAGGGTGGGCACGGCGATGCCGAGAATTCGCCGCGGTCCGACCTGGTCGGCCTCATCGCCGGTCACGGCTTCGTCCCTCGGTTCAGCGGACCCCACACCGACCTCCCACGGTCACCACGAATTCATCGGACGCGCTGCCGACCTGCCGATGGTGGCACACGCCACCGACACCATCGCCCACCGCGCAGCGCCACCGGAGCGATCTCGCCGATCGCCGGGCATGATCATGTTCGCGGTGGTGGCGCACCGACGCCGCCACCCACATCGCCGATCACGCCCGCCGATCGCGGACACACCTCCCGATCAGCACGAAACCGCGAGTACGAAGTGTGGACGGCAGGCAGGATGAGCGACGATACTGGTCGCCTGCCCAGCTCGGGTGGGACGATGACATACCGCGGACGCCTGGTTCGCCCGGACAACTCAGGATCGACCATGGTGTTTGTGCAGCGATGGCGGGTGATCACGGCGTTCGCCCTGGTCGGCGCGGCCACCCAGCTGGTGTGGCTCACCTACGCGCCGGTGACGACCGTGGCGGCGGAGCACTTCGGTGTGTCCGAGTCCGCGATCGGGTGGCTGGCGAACATGTTCCCGCTGCTCTACGTCGTGCTCGCCGTGCCCGCCGGAATCGCACTCGATCGCTGGTTCCGTCCCAGCCTGATCGCCGGCGCGGTTCTCACCGCGATCGGTGCGGCGCTGCGCCTGCTCGACGGCGGTTTCGCGATCGTGCTCATCGGTCAGACCGTCGTCGCCATTGCGCAACCGCTGGTGCTCAACGCCATCACCGGCATCTCGGGGCATTATCTCGACGAGAAGGACCGGCCGACCGGTATCGCGGTGGGCACCGCGAGCACCTTCGCCGGGATGGCCGCCGCGTTCGTACTCGGCGCGGCGCTGCCCGCGCAAAGCCAGCTCACCGCCCTCACCGCGATCGGCACGATCTTCGCCGCCCTGGCCGCGGTCGCACTCACCGTCGAACTGATGCGCGCGGGCACCGGACCTGCCGCGAGCACATCGACCTCGTTCGTCGCGCTCCGAGCGACCCTCGGGGACCGGTATGTGCGCCGACTCTGCGTCACCGTGTTCTTCCCCTTCGGCACGTTCGTCGCGCTGGCGACCTATGGCCAAGCGCTGCTGGAACCGTCCGGCGTGAGCGCGGACGCGGCCAGCATCGTGCTGCTGGTGAACGTCCTCGCCGGTGTCGTCGGCTGCGCGGTGATTCCGGTCGCGGTCCTGCGCCGCGGTATCGAACTCCCCGCCGTGATGGTCGGTCTCACCGCCAGCGCCGCCGCCTGTCTGCTCGTCGCCCTCGCCCCCGGCCTCGCCACCGGCTTCCTGGCCTTCGTCCTCATCGGCCTGACCCTGCTCCCCGCCCTCCCGATCGTGCTGGCCATGGCCGAACGCCACACCGGCGCCGCGGACGGCACCGCCGCGGGCCTCATCTGGATGACCGGCAATCTCGGCGGTCTCGTCGTCGCGGGCCTGACCGGCCTCCTCGTAGACCAGCCCGCCCTGGCCTTCACCCTCTGCGCCACCACCACCGTCCTCGGCGTCCCCCTGGCCCTGCGCCTGCGCCGCGAGAAGGCCGTCGCCGCGACCTAGGTCAGCCCAGGGCGGCGATCAGGGCGCGCACGACATCCTCGGCGTTGCCGTAGGTGGTGTAGCCGGCGGCGAAGCGGTGGCCGCCGCCGCCGAAAACGCCGGCGACCGCGGCGACATCGACGCCGTCGGTGCGGCCTGGGGCAGAGTCGCGGGAGCGCAGGGAAACCGTCCAGCGGTCGTTCTGGCCGCGGGCTTCCTTGAAGACGGCGGCGATGCCCGCTTCGGCAGTGGTCCGGATGACGTCGATGACGCTCTCGACCTCTTCGGGCCCCACGTCATGGGTATCGGCGGCGCGCACGAGCGCGTAGACCAGGCCGACACCGGCGGCGGCGGGCACGACCACGGCGGTGGACAGCACCTTCGACAACATCGGGAGCCAGGCGTAGGGGTGGGTGTCGAGCAGGACACGGGTGATCTCGGTGCCGTCGATGCCGGTGGCGAGCAGGCGCTCGGCCATCGCGTGGCTGCCGGACCGGGCCCAGCGGAACGAGCCGGTATCGGTGACCAGGCCCGCGAACAGGCAGTGCGCGATGGGGGCGTCGATCTCCACGCCCCACGCATCGAGGAGCCGGGTCACCAATTCGGTGGTCGAGGCCGCGGATTCGTCGATCAGGTCGACGGTGCCGAAGCCGTCGTTGGCCCGATGATGATCGATCACCAATGTCATGGTCGCACCGGGTAATCGGTCGGCGAGAGCGCCGAGACGGCTGCGCGCGCCGCAGTCGACAACGATCAACAGGTCCACCTCGGCCGGCACCTGCGCGGGCGGCACCACCAGCTGCACACCGGGCAGCGTGCGCAACGAAGCGGGCAGCTCAGCGGGCTCGGCGAAGGACACACACACCGGTACCTCGCGCCGGTGCAGCGCCAGCGCCAGCGCCAGCCCGCTCCCCACGGTGTCGGCATCGGGCTGCACGTGGCACAGGATCGTCACCGAGCGCGCCGCCGCCAAGGCGGCGACGGCTGTGCCCAGTTCGGTCCCGTCGCGGACGCTGGTCATCCGGCGTCCACGACGGGCACCGGTCGTCGGCCCGACAAGGCGGTGGCCACCGGGCAGGATGACGTACCCTGCGTGGTCACTCGGGCTACCGCCTGCGGGCGCTGACCGGACATGCCTGCCTACTCGTCTTCGTCGTCGCGATCGGCCTTGTACGGGTCGGCCTCGCCCGCGTGCTTGGCGTTGGCGGCGACCTTGGCCACCTCGTCGTCGATGGCGCGAGCTCTCGCGAGCAACTCTTCCATCTCGCGGGCCACCTCGGGCACCTTATCGAGAGTGAAAGACAGGATCGGGGTGAACTTCACTCCGGTACCCGCGCCCACCTTGGACCGCAACACACCCTTGGCCGCGTCGAGCCCGGCGGCGGCCTCGGCGTAGTCGGGTTCGGCGTCGATGGTCTCGCCCATCACCGTGTAATAGACGTTCGCCTCGCGCAGATCCCCGGACACCTTGGCATCGGTGACGGTGACGAACCGCAGCCGCGGATCCTTGATCTCGTATTCGATCGCGGTGGCCACGATCGCGGAAATCCGCTTGGCGAGCCGGCGTGCCCTGGCTTGATCAACCATGGCTGAACCTCCCTAGTCTTCGGGTCCGAAGATCCGGCGGCGTACTGCCAGCAACTCTATCTCCGGACGCGCGGCAACGTGCCGCTCACACTTGTCGAGCACCTCGTTCAGGTGTCCCGTTTCCGCACTGACCATGGCAACCCCGAGCAGCGCTCGGCGGTGCAGGTCTTGATCTCCGGCTTCGGCGGCATTCACGCCGAAGCGCTTTCCCAGCTCGGCGAGGATCGGCCGGATCACCGACCGCTTCTCCTTGAGCGAATGCACGTCACCGAGCAGTAGATCGAATTCGAGCGCACCGATGAACAGCGGTGCTCACCTCCTGGTAGATGGGGTTCCCGCAAGACTCCACGCCGCACCCGAAGAATCGGATGCGGCGTGGATCGAGCGGTATTGCGTTGATCAGTCGCGCGGCTTTTCACGAAGCTCGTAAGCCTCGATGATGTCGCCGTCCTTGATGTCGCTGTAGGTGACGGTCATACCGCACTCGAAACCTTCGCGAACCTCAGGAGCGTCGTCCTTCTCCCGCTTGAGCGAGGAGATGGTCATCGTCTCCGCGATCACTCGACCGTCACGGATCAGGCGCGCCTTGGCGTTGCGCTTGACCGAGCCCGAGGTGACCATGCAACCGGCGATGTTGCCGATCTTGGACGAACGGAAGATCGCGCGGATCTCGGCGCGGCCCAGCTCGACCTCTTCGTAGATCGGCTTGAGCATGCCCTTGAGGGCCTTCTCGATCTCGTCGATCGCCTGGTAGATCACCGAGTAGTACCGGATGTCGACGCCTTCGCGGTTGGCCAGCTCAGTGGCCTTGCCCTCCGCGCGGACGTTGAAGCCGATGATGATCGCGTTCGAGGCCGACGCCAGGTTGACGTTGGTCTCGGTGACGCCACCGACACCGCGGTCGATGACGCGCAGACGCACCTCGTCGTCGATCTCGATGCCGAGCAGGGCCTCTTCGAGGGCCTCGACGGTACCGGAGTTGTCGCCCTTGAGGATCAGGTTGAGCTCCGAAGTCTCCTTCAGTGCGGCATCCAGATCTTCCAGGCTGATCCGCTTGCGGCTGCGAGCGGCCAGCGCGTTGCGCTTGCGCGCATTGCGGCGATCGGCGATCTGCCGGGCGATGCGGTCTTCCTCGACCACGATCAGGTTGTCACCGGCGCCGGGCACCGAGGTGAAACCGATGACCTGGACCGGGCGCGACGGAGTCGCCGCGTGGACGTCCTCGCCGTGCTCGTCGACCATGCGACGGACGCGGCCGTAGGCGTCGCCCGCCACGATCGAGTCGCCGACGTGCAGCGTGCCGCGCTGGATGAGCACGGTGGCCACGGGGCCACGTCCGCGGTCGAGGTGCGCCTCGATGGCGACACCCTGGGCGTCCATGTCCGGGTTGGCCCGCAGGTCGAGCGAGGCATCCGCGGTCAGCAGCACGGCTTCGAGCAGCTGATCGATGTTGGTGCCCTGCTTGGCCGAGATGTTGACGAACATGGTGTCGCCGCCGTACTCCTCGGTGACCAGGCCGTACTCGGTGAGCTGCTGCTTGATCTTGTCCGGGTTCGCACCCTCTTTGTCGATCTTGTTGATCGCGACGACGATCGGCACATCAGCGGCTTGGGCGTGGTTGATCGCTTCCACCGTCTGCGGCATGACGCCGTCGTCGGCCGCGACCACGAGGATCGCGATATCGGTGGCCTTCGCACCACGAGCACGCATGGCGGTGAACGCCTCGTGACCCGGGGTGTCGATGAAGGTGATCAGACGCTCTTCCTCGTTGAGGTTGGTGAGCACCTGGTAGGCACCGATGTGCTGGGTGATGCCACCGGCCTCGCCCTCAGCGACGTTGGCCTTACGGATCGTGTCGAGCAGTCGGGTCTTACCGTGGTCGACGTGACCCATGACGGTCACGACCGGCGGACGGTGCTCGAGGTCGTCCTCGCCGCCGGCGTCTTCGCCGTAGGTGAGGTCGAACGACTGCAGCAGTTCGCGATCTTCGTCCTCGGGGCTGACCACGTGGACGACGTAGTTCATCTCGCCGCCGAGCAGCTCGAGGGTCTCGTCGTTCACCGACTGGGTCGCGGTGACCATCTCGCCGAGGTTGAACAGTGCCTGCACGAGAGCTGCGGGGTTCGCGTCGATCTTCTCGGCGAAGTCCGACAGCGATGCGCCACGGGCGAGACGGATGATCTCGCCGTTGCCGCGGGGCAGACGCACGCCACCGACGGCGGGAGCCTGCATGTTCTCGTACTCGGCGCGCTTCGCCCGCTTCGACTTACGGCCACGGCGAACTGCGCCACCGGGGCGACCGAAGGCGCCTGCGGCACCACCACGGCCACCGGGACCACCGGGACGACCGCCGCCGCCACCGGGACGACCACGGAAACCACCGGCCGCGGGAGCGCCGGCACCGGGAGCGCCGGGGGTACCGCCACCGCCACCGCGGTAACCGCCACCGCCGCCGCCACCGCCGGGACGGCCTGCGCCGCCACCGCCGGGAGCGCCACCCGGACGACCCGGACGGCCACCGGCCGCGGGGCCGGGACGTGCGGAGCGTGCGGGCATGGCGCCGGGGTTCGGACGCGGAGGCATCGAACCCGGGTTGGGACGGGGACCACCGGGACGCGGGGCACCGCCCTGCGCGGCGGCCGGACGCTGACCCTGACCACCCTGACCGGGGCGGGGACCGCCCTGACCGGGAGCGGGACGCGGGCCACCCTGACCGGGAGCCGGACGGGGACCGCCCTGACCCGGAGTGGGACGCGGGCCACCCTGCGGAGCGGGACGCGGTGCCGGACGCTCACGATCGGGCGCCGAGCTGAACGGGTTGTTGCCGACGCGCGGAGCCTTCGGCCCCGGCTTCGGGCCGGGACCGGCCGGACGCGGACCGGGCGCGGCAGCACCCGGCGTCGCCTGACCCGGACGGGTCTGACCTGCGGCGGGCGCCTGTGCCGGACGCGGCGCGGCGGGAGCCGGACGCGGGCCGGGCGCGGGGGCGCCTGCGGGCTTGGTGGCCGGAGCCGACTGCGCGGCGGCCGGAGCGTGGCTCGCGGGGGCCGGAGTAGCGGGCTTGGCCTCGACCGGAGCGGCCTGTTCGGGCTTCGGCGCAGCCGGCGCGGCAGCGGCTGCCGGGGCGGGAGCGGCCGGAGCCGGACGCGGACCGGGGCGAGGGCCACCGGGGGTGGGCTTGGCAGCCGGACGGGCTGCTGCTGCCGACGACGGGCCGGGACGGGCCGCCGACTTGGCATCGGCCGCCGGAGCGGACTTCGACGCCAGTGATTCGCGCAGACGACGTGCGACGGGTGCTTCCACCGTCGAGGACGCCGACTTCACGAACTCGCCTTGCTCCTTGAGCTTCGCGAGTAGTTCCTTGCTTGTGACACCGAGCTCTTTAGCCAACTCGTGCACGCGGGCCTTGCCTGCCACTGCTCTCCTCACTGAGAGGCCGAGCAGTGACGCCGCCTAGGTAAGGCGGGCCCGCACGACCTCGGGTTATCTCCGACGGACGTTCATCGTTGGTGCTTCACGGTGTGCTCATGAGTGCTCGTGCCTGTTCTCGAGGTACTGCTCCAGGGCTGAGATATCCAGATTTCCGGACACTCGTAGGGCTCTGCCGAATGCTCGGCGCCGCTCTGCGGAACGCAAACAAACTGAAACGGGGTGCAGCCATGCACCCCGTCCGGGCTGTCTGCGCCGCGGATCGGGAACAATCGCGACATCGGTGTTTCGATGCTGCGCCACGATCCGCAACAGGTCGGCAGACGGCTCGCGCTGACGGCATCCGATACAGGTGCGAACGGATTGCGCGGGCCGGTCTTGTACCCACTCTACCGGTGACCCGGTCATAACGACGAACCCCTCCCCTCCGGAAGTTACGAACATGTCATCCGCCGGTCGGGATTCGACGTGTTCGGATCAGCTACGGTGCGCTTCCGGCCGGGCGGAGTCGTCCGGTTGCGGAGCCGCGTCGCTGCGGATATCGATGCGCCAGCCCGTCAGACGGGCAGCCAGGCGGGCATTCTGGCCCTCCTTACCGATGGCGAGGGAGAGCTGGAAGTCCGGCACGATCACGCGTGCCGCCCTGGCGTCGGGATCGACGACGGTGACCGAAACCACCTTCGACGGCGAGAGCGCATTGCCGACGAACGTCGCCGGATCCTCGGCGTAGTCGATGATATCGATCTTCTCGCCCGCCAGTTCACTCATCACGTTGCGCACGCGCTGACCCATCGGGCCGATGCACGCGCCCTTGGCGTTCACGCCCGGCACGGTGGACTGCACGGCGATCTTGGAACGGTGTCCCGACTCGCGCGCCACCGCGACGATCTCGACGGAACCGTCGGCGATCTCGGGCACCTCGAGCGAGAACAGCCGCCGCACCAGATTCGGGTGGGTGCGCGAGAGCTGGATCTGCGGGCCACGCGGGCCACGCGAGACACCGTAGACGTAGCACTTGATCCGGTCGCCGTGCTCGTAGGTCTCGCCCGGCACCTGCTCGGCGGGCGGGATCAGTCCCTCGGCGCCGTTGGCCTCGCTGCCGATGCGTACCACCACGATGCCGCGGGCATTGGCCCTGGCGTCGCGCTGGACCACACCGCCGACGATCTCACCCTCGTGGGTGGCGAAGTCGCCGAAGGACTTCTCGTTCTCGGCGTCACGCAGCCGCTGCAGCACCACCTGGCGGGCGGTGGTCGCGGCGATGCGGCCGAAACCCTCCGGGGTGTCGTCCCATTCGGAGACGAGGTTGCCGTCGGCGTCGAGCTCACGCGCCATCACCCGCACCACACCGGTCTTCTGGTTGATGTCGATGCGCGCGTTGGCCTCGTGGCCGTCGGTGTGCCGGTAGGCGGTGAGCAGTGCCGACTCGATCGCCGAGATCACGGTCTCGATCGAGATACCTTTGTCGGCGACGATCGCCCGCAAGGCTTCGATTTCAATATTCATTCCGCAACCCCTTCGGTGGGAGTGTCACTGTGTTGTCCTGGTGCGGCGAGGTCGGCGGGTTCTTCGCCCGGTACCGGGCGGCCCGGTGCGATACCGCCCGCGAGCTCGAGTTCGGCGGCGCCCGGTGCGTTGAACTCGACCTGGACGACAGCCTCGGCGATATCGACGACCGGAACGTGTACGCGGTGTGGCTTCACCTTGCCGCCGATGACGAGCGCGATGGCGGTGGCGTCGTCGGTGAACTGGCCGACGCGCGCGTCGAACCGGGCCTTGCCCTCGATCCGCTCGGCGCCGTCGGCCAGCTTCACGCGGACCTTGCGGCCCTGTGCGCGCCGCCAATGCCGTTCGGTGGTGAGCGGGCGCTCCACGCCGGGAGTCGTCACTTCGAGCAGATAGGCGGCTTCGCCGAAATCGCCTGCGGCATCAAGAAGTTCGGACATCTCGCGGCTGAGCGCGGCGATGGCGTCCAGGTCGGCGGGGCCGTCGCTGTCGACGGTGACCTTCACTCGAACCGGAGCCAGCTCGCCATTGCCCGCGGCGGCGATCGCGACGCCCTCGAGGTCGAATCCCCGGCGTGCGACGAGCTCAGCGACTAGCTGGCTCACCCTTTCCTCGGTGGGCATCGGCATATGGGCGGCTCCTGGTTCAGTTGTGACGCGATCGGAAATATCTACGCCGAAGGTCTAGCGTAACGCGCTCAGAGAGTGTAAAGGACCAGGCGCTGAGCGCCACGCACCGGTCCGACTCGGCGTGCCCGCGGCCTGTCAGCACGCATGCGTGCCGCCCGCGTGAGATCTGGCACGATGGTCAACGTGCCCCACCGCCATTCCGTCCCGCCGAGAGCCGGGCGACCTTCCGGCATGCGTTCCGACCGGCACGAACCCTCTCGGTTACGGGTCGAGCCCGCCGCCGCGCACCTCGCCGGGCCGACGCCGGCTCCCACCGGCGCGACCGCGTCGCCGCCGCCCGCCGTAGTGCCGCATCCCACACCGGTGCAGCAGCTTTCACCGTCGGCGACCGGACGGGTCGACACCCGGCCTGCCTGGCGCCGCCGCACCGTGCTCCGACTCGTCGGCGCGAGCGCGATCGGCCTTCCCGTGGTGGCCACGCTGGCCGCCTGCACCGAGGACGATACCGTCCATGCTCCGGATCCTCTTGCCGCGCAAGAAGTTCTGGCTCGCGCCGATGCCGCGGCCGCGACCGCGGCGATCGCGCTGGCACCCCAGTCGAATGCCGCGCTGAGCACGATCGCCACCGAGCGCACCGCGCACGCCGACGCGCTCCGCACCGAAATCGACCGGGTGATCGGCGTGTACGGCGACGGCACCACGCCCGTTCATCGCACGGGCGCCGTGACCGTGCCCGGCCCCGGCGGATCGCCGGTCCCGGCCTCGGAGGCCGAGACCGCGTCCGCGCAGCCGGCCACCCTCGCGCAAGTGCGTGATCAGCTGGTCCGGTCCCAACAGTCCGCCGCCGCCCTGGCCCGCACCGAAACCGGCTATCGCGCAGGTCTTCTCGCGTCGATCAGCGCGGCCTGTGCCACCCAGGCAGGAGTCCTGCTGACATGACCGAACAGCGAACGGCATTGCAGAGCGCACTCGATGCCGAGTACGCGGCCGTCTACTCCTACGGCCTGATCGCCGCGTACGCCAATGCCGACCGGTCCCGGCTGGTCGCCGAGTTCAGCGCCGCGCATCGAGCACGTCGCGACAGCACGGTCGAACTGCTCGAAGCGGAGGGCACCGCACCGGACGCTCCCCGCGCCGCCTACACCCCACCCGCCCCGGTCGACGACCCGATCCCCGCGGCGCATCTCGCGGTGAGCGTCGAAACCGATTGCGCGGCAGCGTGGTACGCGGTCGTGGAGAACGCGACCGACGAAGTGGTGCGCGCCACCGCGACGGAAGCCCTCACCGAGGCCGCCGTTCGCCGCGCTCGCTGGCAGACGATTCTGGGATCGGTCCCGGTCACCGTCACCTTCCCGGGACGGGCGTAGCGAACCGAGTCGGCGGTTGCGGGCAGATCGGCGA
>NZ_JBSGVG010000025.1:0-109712 GCF_053608345.1 Nocardia sp. NPDC055050 | reverse complement strand
CATCCGAAGGGCGAGACGGAACGCCGAAGGCGCAGTATCGCCCTTCGGATGCGAGGCCCTCAGGGCCGAAAATCCCGCGGCGCCAGCCGCCAAAAAACACAGGAGCTACACATGACTGACCAGGTGATCTGCGCAGGCCGCACCGTAATCGTCACCGGCGCAGGCCGCGGAATAGGCCGCGCCCACGCCCTGGCCTTCGCCGCGGCGGGCGCCCGCGTGGTGGTCAACGATGTCGGCACCGCGCTCGACGGCGCAGCCACCACGGAAACCCCCGCTCAGCAGGTCGTCGACGAGATCGTCGCGGCCGGTGGCGAGGCCGTCGCCAACTACGACGACGTCGCCGATTGGGAAGGCGCCCGCCGCCTGATCCGTCAGGCCGTCGACACCTTCGGCGGCCTCGACGTGCTCGTCAACAACGCGGGCTTCGTGCGTGACCGCATGCTGGTGAACCTCGGCGAGGACGAGTGGGACGCTGTCGTACGCGTGCACCTCAAGGGCCACTTCGCCACCATGCGGCACGCGGCCGAGTACTGGCGGGGCGAGTCGAAGGCGGGCCGCCCGGTGGACGCCCGCGTGATCAACACCAGCTCCGGCGCCGGTCTGCAGGGCAGCGTCGGCCAGGGCAACTACGGCGCCGCCAAGGCGGGTATCGCGGGTCTCACACTGACCGCGTCGGCCGAGTTCGGGCGCTACGGCGTGACCGTGAACGCCATCGCTCCCGCCGCCCGCACCCGGATGACCGAGACGGTCTTCGCCGACACCATGTCCGCCCCTGATGCGGGCTTCGACGCGATGGCTCCGGAGAACGTCTCACCGCTGGTGGTGTGGCTCGGCAGCACCGAATCCGCCGGGGTGACCGGCTGGATGTTCGAGGTGGAAGGCGGAAAGGTGGCGCTGGCGCAGGGCTGGATGCACGGCACCCCGGTCGATCGCGGCGCTCGCTGGAACCCCGCCGAACTGGGTCCGGTCGTCAAGGAACTGATCGAGAAGAGCACCCCGCCGGAGCCTGTGTACGGTGCATAGCAAACTTTGAGGCGTGCGGCCGGGGAAATGTCCCCGGCCTGCACTTATGGCATGTCACACACGTCCAGGGGGCTGGACGACTCTTGCTCTCTTCTGCGGTCCCGGGACCGTGGGTTTACTATGGGCTACTGTTCGTCGATCCCGGAATGTGTCGCGACCGGGGGTAATTCTGCGCTGAATAACTAAGGGGATGATCTAGCGCATGGCCATTGGTCGCATGTTGCGCGTGTTTGCCGCTGCGAGTGTGCTGGCCGGCTGTGCGCTGTTAGGGCCCGCGGTCGCCATGGCCGCCCCGGAAAAGCCGCCGACGCCTGCCGCGCAGGCCCCCGGCAGCGGAAGCTCGGGGCAGGGCAACGGCAGCGGTGGCAACGGCGGTCAGAGCACCCCGACTCCCAAGCCCGATGAGCTCAGCCTGCCCGGTCAGGGGCAGAACCAAGGCAACGGCAACGGTCAGGCGACCAACCCGGCTCCCGGTACCGACCCGGTTGCTCCGCAGGCGGGCGCCCCGGTCGCCGGTGAAGGCGAATGGACCCCGCTCACCATCCCCGGCCAGTCCAGCGCTGACGTTCCCAAGAAAGAAGTCGCGGGCCCGCTCTCCGGATCGGCCGCCGCGGGCTCGGCCGCCGCGGGCGTGGTCCTCGGTACCGGTTCCGCGGGGCTCGGAGTGCTGCTCGGGACCGGTTCGGCAGGTCTCGGGGTGGTTCTCGGTACCGGTTCCGCTGGCGTGGCCGCCGTCCTCGGCACCGGCTCGGCAGGCGCCGCCGCAGTGCTCGGCACGGGTTCGGCCGGTGCCGCGGCGGTACTCGGCACGGGTTCGGCCGGTGCCGCGGCGGTACTCGGTACCGGCTCGGCCGCAGTCGGCTCGGCCGCCGCGGGTACCGGTTCGGCCGCCCTCGGCGCGGGCTCCGCTGTCCTCGGAACAGGTTCTGCCGCAGTGGGTTCCGCTGCCGCCGGTTCCGCCGCGGTAGGTTCCGCGGGTGCGGGCTCGGCCGCTGTCGGTTCCGCCGCTGTCGGTTCGGCGGCGGTCGGCTCGGCCTCGCCCCTGCTGTTGTTGCTGATCCCGATCCCTTCGGTCCCGGCCGTTCCGGCGCTTCCGTCGATCGCGATCCCACCCACTCCCGCGGTCCCCGGTGTCCCGAATATCGCTGTGGCAGTACCCATTCCAGCCGCCGCACCACCGGCGGCCGAGGCTCCGGCCCCCGCCGCACCACCCGCCGCGGCGGCACCGGCACCGGCGGCCAAGCCGAACCACGAGTTCAAGCCGACCAGTGACAACAGCGGCCTGCCCGAACCCGAACTCCTGTCGGTGATCGGCGGCCTGATAGCGCTCACACTGGCCGGAACCGGTTCGGGCGCAGTGAGTTTCCAAGGTGCCGCGGCAGCCCAAGCACGGGTGAACGCGGCGCGTGCCGAGTTCTTCGGACCGAGGTCGTGAGGGGATCTTCGATGAGTAAGAGCAAGACCCAGAGCACCTCCCGGTCCTATCGCCGCGTCGCCGCCGCCGTCGACGCGGTGTGCGCGGTGGCCGCCGACTCCGACGCCACCAGCCTCGACGAGGTGGTCCATGCCATCTCGCTGGAGCGCAAACGCGAAATCGAGATCACCAGCGCGAACCTCGGCCCCGGCGTGTGCGGTCAGCGCCGGTTCTACCCCGAACGCGACATCATCGTGCTCGCCGACGCTCTCCCGAGTCGCGATCACACCCTCGCCCACGAACTCGGCCACATCGTCTTCGACCACGAGGGCGCGCCCGCGGTGGAGACGACCCTCGAGGTCAGCGACGATCTGATCGCCTACATGCTCAGCCAGCGCGCCCACGCGCAGATCGTCGACGACGGCGCCGACGATCTCGCCGAATGGGAAGCCGAGACCTTCGCGGCCATGCTCATGACGCGCCTGCGCGTATTCAGCAACCGGGGCGCAGGCGTCTCGGTCCTTCGATTCGATGAGGCACTCGGATGACACTCTGGTTGACAGCCCTGCTGGTCTGGGTTGCCGCGGGTGCGCGAGTGGGTCGCGTGCTGGTGAAGCCCGCGACGACCGCCCGCGTGGCCATCGTCGTCGCGGTCGCCGCCGTGGCACTCGCGGTCACCGTCGCCATACCCGAGATGGCTGTTGCCATCGACAACCTGATGAAGGGCGGTGTGCACAGCGGCTGGCTGTCCACCGGTCTCGTGATCTCCGCCTGGATCCTGTTCACCACGGCCACCTCGGTGGTGGCCTCGGCGGCGTGGCCGGTGGTCTCGCGGCGCAACCTGCGCCAGGTCGCGATGGTCGTGTACGGCATCGGCGCGGTGGCGATCGCGATCACCCTGGCGTGGTCGTTCACCTTCGGCTGGATCGCCGTCGCGCTCGGCGCGGTGTTCATCGTCACCACCGGTCTGCGCAACCTGGACTGGACGATTCTCGGTCGTGGCATCGCCATCTACATCACGGGCACCGCGATGGTCGCGGTGCTCGCGGTCGCCAATGTGGGCCGCGCGTTCCGGAATGCCGCGCCGACGCCGCCCAACGAACCGCTGTGGGGCTGGGCCGCGTGGGAGATCGCGGCGCTGCTGATCGCGCTCGGTGCCGTGTCGATCGTGATCGAGCTGTGGTGGCGGGCCAAGCTCCTGCTGCGCAAGATCCGTCCGCTGCACCAGTTGATGGTCGGCCGGTTCCCCGAGGTGGTCGCGCCCGAACAGAACGCCACCTCGGCCCAGCTCAAGGCTTCCGATCACATGGCACAGGTGATGGACGCGCTGTATCTGCTCTCCGGCAGCGGCATCGTGATCCCGGCGGCCGGTGAGCCGCCGAGTTCGGTGCCGCAGCGGGCCGCGGTGGTGGCCGAGTGGGCGCGAAATCCGTTGGGGGACTTGTTTGTCGACGCGCGATGGATCGCACCGCCGCCCGGCATCAGTCCCCGCGGCTGGGTGCTGGCGCTGTCGAATCAGTACGAGTACGCGGTGGCCGACGCGAAGACGGCACCGCAGAACGCCGCTTCCTCGACCTAGGTCGATACGCAGAAAACGGGCCTGAGCTGGTGATTTACACCGTCTCAGGCCCGTTGTCTGCGTATCCGACCTATTTACGGCCGTACCCAGGACACCATCAGGTGCGTCAGGCCGGCCGCTGCGTGGATCCTATTCTGTTCCGTCCGGAGGAATTTCGGGCAAGCCTTCGCTGGCCCGTAGCTTCTCCGCCATCGAGGTGAGCAGATTCTGTGATTCTTCGGACAGGTCGAATGCCCTACTCGACAGTCGACGAAGTCCATAACCCTGCAGCTGCGCGAGCAGCTCCAGGTCGTGATCGATCTTGGCCGCGTAGATATCGTTGAAGAAGTAGTCAGGCTTGACCTTGAAGAACTTCGCCAGGGCGGCCACCGTCTCGTCGGACGGATTCGTTCGTTGTCCCGACCGCAACTGCGAGAGATACGGCTTCGAGATCGGATGCCCGGAGGCAGTCAGCGCAGCCGCAACCTCTGCGTTGGTGTGCGGCTTGCGCCCCGGGGGATGCACGGTTTCGAACAGCTTGTTCAGCCGCGCCGCGAAATCAGCCATTGTGAGCCGCCCAATTCCCTTCACTGTACTAACAGTCGTTATCTCGGATACGTATCATTGATATTAGCGGCTCAGTAACTGAAAACCTACGCCTGATTGGGGATTTCTCTACGATTTCCGACGCTCACCTGCGTGCAGGGGCGGCGGCGGTCGCGTTTGCGGGTCGCGCCAACGACTCTTGTGGAGCGCTGGGGTGCCCGGGTTCGTGCCCGTCGCGGGGTTCTTCCACCATGCCCCCATGATAGCCCAAAGATAGCTGACATCTCATGATCCCCCTGCCCCCCGTGACTTTGTGGCGTACGACACGTTCCGGGCGCCCTGGGATGAATGTTCAACCTGGGCGCCCGGTTTCGGTAAGGGCCAGTCTACAGGCGCTCGATGATGGTGCCCGTCGCCAGTGCGCCGCCGGCGCACATCAGCACCATGGCAGTGCCCTGACCTGTGCGTTCGAGTTCGTGTAACGCGGTCGTGATCAATCGGGAGCCGGTAGAGCCCACAGGATGCCCGATTGCGATCGCGCCGCCGTTGACATTTACCCGTTCCATGTCAGGTTGATGTACGGCAGCCCACGAAAGTGCGACCGACGCGAATGCTTCGTTGATCTCGAATAGATCGATATCGCCAATCGTCATTCCGGAGCGCTCGAGCAGTCGGGTGCACGCCTGCACCGGACCGTCCAGATGGAACTCCGGTTCGGCGCCGACGAGTACCTGGGTGTGAATCCGGGCGCGCGGACGCAAACCCTTTCGGCGCGCGACGGTTTCGTCCATCAGCAGCACGGCGGCGGCGCCGTCGGAGATCTGCGACGAGGTGCCCGCGGTGTGGATGCCGTCGGCCACGACCGGCTTCAGTGCCGCCAGCCCTTCGCGGGTGGTCGCCCGCAGACCCTGATCGCGGGCGACCTCCACCTTTTCGCCGGTGGCCACGCCCTCGCCATCGAGTACCGGCGCCGAGACCGGAAGTACCTCGCGGTCGTAGCGGCCCTCGGCCCACGCCTTGGCCGCCAATTGCTGGGAGCGCAAACCGAATTCGTCGATATCGGACCGGGTGATCCCGCGCCTGCGGGCGATGCGCTCGGCGGCGCCGAACTGGTCGGGCAGATCGATCGACCACGACGCGGGCCGTCGCGGCCCCGCCTCGGTGCCGACATTGGCGCCGAGCGGCACCCGGCTCATCGCCTCGACGCCGCACGCGACGCCGACGTCGATCGCGCCGGTGGCGATGAGGCCCGCGATGAGGTGGTTGGCCTGCTGGGCCGAGCCGCACTGGGCGTCGATCGTGGTCGCGCCGGTCTGCCACGGCAGGCCCGCGTGCAGCCAGGCGACGCGGGTGACGTTGTTGGATTGCTCGCCCGCCTGGGTGACGCAGCCGCCGATGACCTGCTCGACCTCGGCCGGGTCGAGACCCGCCCGGTCGAGTAGTCCGCGCTGGGCCAGGCCGAGCAATTCGGCGGCGTGCAGTCCCGAAAGTTGCCCTCGACGTTTGCCGATGGGGGTCCGCACGGCCTCGACGATCACGGGTGTGCCCATGTGATTCTCCCTTATAACTGCAACAGGTTCTGATCTTGAGCTCAGGGTAAAACCGCGAGGTTCTTCCGTCGCGGCGACCGCTATGCTTGAATGATTATAGAACGTGTTTCAGTTTGTCGAAGGAGACATCTGGTGGTAGATCCGAGCACCGCACACGCCGGCCCCGTGACGGGTGCCCGGCCGAACCTGCCGGACGGGTTCGACGTTACCGACCCGGCGATCTACGCCGAGCGGATTCCGGCCGAGGAGTTCGCCGAACTGCGTCGTACGGCCCCGATCTGGTGGAACCCGCAGTCGCCCGAGGTGGGCGGGTTCCATGACGACGGCTTCTGGGTGGTGAGTAAGCACGCCGACGTCAAAGAGGTGTCGCGCCGCAGCGATGTGTTCTCCACCTTCGAGAACACCGCGATCCCGCGCTTCAACGACGACATCCAGCGCGAGCAGATCGAACTGCAGCGCTTCGTCCTGTTGAACAAGGACGCCCCCGAGCACACCAAGCTGCGCAAGCTGATCGCCAAGGGCTTCACCCCGCGCGCGATCAACGGCCTGCGCGCCGAACTCTCGGCCCGTGCCGAAGGCATTGTGAAGCGAGCCCTCGAGTCCGGCAGCGGTGACTTCGTCACCCAGGTGGCGTGTGAGCTGCCGCTGCAGGCGATCGCCGAACTGATCGGTGTGCCGCAGGAGGACCGGATGAAGGTCTTCGACTGGTCCAACGACATGACCAGCTACGACGATCCCGACAGCACCGCCGATCCGGTCGCCGCGTCGATGGAGATCCTCGGCTACGCCTACCAGATGGCCGAAGCCAGGAAGGCCTGTCCGGCCGACGATCTGGTGACCACGCTGATCGAGGCCGACGTCGACGGCGAGCACCTCACGCCGGAGGAATTCGGCTTCTTCGTGATCGTTCTGGCCGTCGCCGGCAACGAGACGACCCGCAATGCCATCACCCACGGCATGATCGCCTTCATGGAGAACCCCGACCAGTGGGAGTTGTTCAAGAAGGAGCGCCCCGCCACCGCGGCGGACGAGATCATCCGCTGGGCCACCCCGGTGACCTCCTTCCAGCGCACCGCGCTCGAGGACACCGAACTCGGCGGCGTGCAGATCAAGAAGGGCCAGCGGCTCGTGATGCTGTACCGCTCGGCAAACTTCGACGAGGACGTGTTCGAGAACCCGGAGACGTTCGACATCACCCGCGCCGACAACCAGCACCTGGCCTTCGGTGGCACCGGCGCCCACTTCTGCGTCGGCGCGAACCTGGCTCGGCTCGAGGTCGATCTGATCTTCAACGCGATTGCTGATCATCTGCCCGATATCACGCAAATCGGTGATCCGAAGCGGCTGCGTTCGGGTTGGCTCAATGGGATCAAGGAGCTGCCGGTCGACTACAAGCCCGCCGGCTGCCCCGTCGCGCACTGAGTCGCTGACAACGAGAACAGCCCGAGACCGAAAGGTCCCGGGCTGTTCTCGCGTTTACTGCTAGACGACGGGACGCGTGGTCGCGACCGCGCGGTCCACTTCCCAGAACGCGCGCAAAGCGGCGATCTTCCCGTCGGCATCGACCTTGTAGGTGAACACGCCCTCGGCGTCGATGACGTGGCCGGCCATGGTGGTGCGGATCAGGCCGGTGAAGGCGATTTCGTTCCCGCAGGCGAAGGAGTCCTCGAAGCGGAATTCGATGGATTCGGTCAGGGCGATGGCCTTGTCCCAGAAGGCGCCGATGGCCTCGTGGCCGCGGTGGCCGACGCCCTCCGGATCGAAACCCGAAGGACCGACGGGATCTTCGACGATGCCGTCCTCGGCGAACAGGGCGACCCAGGCCGCCCGGTCCTTCGCCCTGACCGCGGCCTGAGATGCCAGGCCCGCGGCACGGGCGGTGCGTTCGATGGTGGTCATGGCTGCACCTTCGCGATGATGGGGTCGGCGATGTACTTCTCGGCGAACTTGCGCAGCGAGTCCTGCTTGGCCGCCAGCTCGCCGTCGAACCCGATGCCGTCGGCCAGCCACGGCACGACGATGTTGTCGGTGACGCCCGCGTCGGCCAGGTCCTGATAGCCGTCGCGGCCGAACTTGTCGATGCAGACGGACTGGATCTCGAAGGGCTCCTCGGACCGGCCGTATTCGGCACGCAGGTCGCGCAGCGTGCCGATGGTGGTGACCAGGTCGTCGAACTTCATCATCGCCGAGGTCCAGCCGTCACCGATGCGGGCGGCCCGGCGCAGCGCCGGGCCGGTGTGGCCGCCGATGTAGAACGGCACCCGCTCGCTCGGCGCGGGGCTCATCTGCAGCTGGTCGAAATCGAAGAACTCGCCGTGGAATTCGACCATGCCGCCGTCGAGGACGAGCCGGATGACCTCGATCATCTCGTCGACTCTGGCGCCGCGACGCGCGTACGGGACACCGCACCATTCGAATTCCTCAGGTGCCCAGCCGATCCCGATGCCGAACCCGAACCGGTTGCCCGACAGGTTGGCGATCGAGCCGACCTGTCGGGCCAGCAGCAGCGGATTGCGCGAGCCGAGCTTGAGGACATTGGTGTAGAAGCGCAGGTTCGTGGTGACCGCGGCCATGGACGCGGCGGCGATCAGCGGATCCACCCACGGAGTCTCCGGCCCCCAGAAGCGGCTGCCGTCCGGGGTGTACGGGTAGTCGGCGGCCTGTGACTTCATGTAGAACAGCGAATCGGGCAGGCCGATGGAGGTGAACCCGCATTCTTCGGCCGTCTTGGCCAGCTCGGTGAGCTGATCCAAGGGGCTCAGTGCGACACCGAGGGTGAATTTCATGCCGGACGCTCGCTTCCCACGACCCACATCGAAAAGTACTGGGAGCCACCGCCGTACGCATGGCCGAGGGCCTTGCGTGCGTTCGGTACCTGGTACGCGCCCGCGCGGCCCATCACCTGCTTGGCCGCTTCGGCGAACCGGATCAGGCCGGAGGCGCCGATCGGGTTGGACGAGAGGACGCCGCCCGACGGGTTCACCGGAATGCGCCCGCCGATCTCCGTCTCGCCCTTGTCGGTGAGCTTCCAGCCGTCGCCCTCGGCCGCGAAGCCGAGATTCTCGAGCCACATCGGCTCGAACCAGGAGAACGGCACGTAGATCTCGGCGACGTCGATCTCTTCCAGGGGATCGGTGATCCCGGCCGATTTCCACAGGGCCGTGGCCGCGTCCCGGCCCGCCTGCGGATTCACCTGGTCGCGACCGGAGAAGGTGGTCGGCTCGGTGCGCATCGCGGTGCCGTGTACCCAGGCCACCTTCTTGCCCTCGGCTTCGACCACCGCGGCGGCCTCGGCATCGCCGATCACCACGGCGCACGCGCCGTCCGACGACGGGCAGGTCTCATCGAAACGGATGGGATCCCAGAGCATTTGGGAGGCCAGCACCGACTCGAGCGTGATGTCGGGCTGATGCAGGTGCGCGAGCGGGTTCTTCGCGCCGTTGCGTCGATCCTTCACCGCCACCATGGCGCCGATGTGCAGTGGCGCGTTCGAGCGACGGATGTAGGAGCGCACGTGGGGGGCGAAGTAGCCGCCCGCGCCCGCGCCGACCGGCATGGTGAACGGCACCGGAATCGACAACGCCCACATGGCATTCGACTCCGACTGCTTCTCCCAGGCGATGGCGAGGACGCGCTTGTGCACCCCACCCTGCACCAGGTTGGCGGCGACGACGCCGGTCGAGCCGCCGACCGAGCCCGCGGTGTGCACGCGGATCAACGGCTTGCCCGCCGCACCGAGCGCCTCGGCCATGTACAGCTCGGGCATCATGACGCCCTCGAAGAAGTCGGGGGCCTTGCCGACGACGACAGCGTCGATGTCGGCGATGGTCAGACCCGCGTCATCGAGTGCGCGATCGATGGCCTCACGGCACATGCCCGACATGGACACGTCCGTACGTTTTGTCACGTGATGGGTTTGGCCGGTGCCGAGCACCGCTGCGGGGAAGCTCACTTGACCTCCATGACGGCGACCAGATTCTGTTGCAGCGCAGGGCCGCTGGTCGCATGAGCGAGGGTCCGGTTCGCGGTGCCGGACATGATGGCTTGGGCGGCGCTGCCGATTCGTTCGAGACCCGCGGCGAACATCGGATTGGCGGCGAGGGCGCCACCGGAGGGATTGATCCGGGTGTCCGCGGACAGCCCGATCGCTTCCGCGAGGATCAACTGCTGGTGACTGAACGGCGCGTGCAGCTCGGCGACGTCGAAGGTGGTGTTGCCGCCGGTCGCCACCGCGGCCGCCTTGGTGGTGGAGGGGGAGCGGGTCAGGTCGCGACCGCCGAGCGCCTGGGCGTCGATGTTGTGCGCGATTCCGGTGATCCACGCGGGCCGCTCGCAGAGCTCGCGCGCGCGATCGCCGACCGCGAGCACGATCGCGGCCGCGCCGTCGGTGATCGGTGCGATGTCGTGGGCGCGCAGCGGGTCGGCTACGTAGGGTGCGCCGAGGTCACCGCCCGCGACCGCCGCCATGTCCTGCTCGGTCCACCGGCCGGAGTCCAGGCCGGCACGTGCCTGCAGACCCGCGATCGAGACCGCGTCGGGCCACATCGGCGCGACCAGGTAGGGGTCGAGCTGCATGGTCAGCACCTGGCGCAGCGTGCCTGCCGACGACTTGCCGAAGCCGTACACGAGTGCGGTCTGCGCCTGTCCGGAACGCAGCTTCACCCACGCTTCGTAGAGGGCCCACGCGGCGTCCATCTCCACGTGCGATTCGTTGATCGGCGGGACGGCGCCGATCGCATCGATCGCCGAGATGAACGAGAACGCGCGTCCAGCGAGGAAGTCGGAGGACCCCGAGCACCAGAAGTCGATATCGGACTTGGTGATGCCGAGATCGGCGTAGAGCTGCTGGAAGCACGGCACGAGCATCTCGACGCCGTTGGTGGTGCCGTGGGTTTCGGGTACGTGTGGTGCGTGGGCGAAGCCCACCACCGCGATCTCGGGCAGGCTCGCGTCGCTGCCGGAGGATGCTGATGTGGTCAACGTCGCCTCTCTAGAGGTGGTGCTGGTAGGACTCGTAGGGAGCGTCGGGCTCCCCGGTGGGCCGGAAGTGGTCGATATTGGCCAGCGTGTGGCCCCACTCCTCGCGGGGTTTCCACACCGCCTCGACCTGCATGCCCATCCGCACCTCGTCGGCCTCGCAGCCGAGGATCAGGTGCAGGACCGGGATGTCGGCGCCGTCGAGGAGCACATAGGCGGCCACGTACGGCGGCTTGATCCGCTGGCCGAGGAACGGCACGTTGACGATGCAGAAGGTGGTCACCGTGCCCTTGTCGGACAGCTCGACCAGATCGTCGGTGGGTCTGCCGTCGGTCGGGTTGGCGCCGCGCGGCGGGAAGTACACCCGCCCGCCCGCTTCGGAGCGGCCGCCGATGAGCTTGCCTTCGGCCAGCCCGCGCAGATAGACGCTCTCCTGCGGAGAGGCCGTGTGCTTGTAGTCGAGGTCGACGGGCGTGGTCAGGATGGTGATCGGTGTTTGTTCGGAGTAGTCGGCGGGGCTGGTGCGCTCGCCGGGTTCGAAGCAGGCGATGTCCTGGATGCGGCCGGTGCGCTCGTCGGCCCAGCGGGCACTGACCCGCATTCCGGTGCTGAGTTGTCCTGGGTCGGTCACGTCCAGGGCATGCAGCAACGCCGTGTCGGCGCCGTCGAGCTGGATCAGCGCCCATGCGAACGGTCGGTCGAACGGCTGGCCGGGCAACGGCTCGGACACCCACGTCCAGGACGTGACGGTGCCGGTCGCCGCGACCTCGACCAGTTCGGCCAGCGCCGCGCTGGTGTGTGGATCGTATTCGGGCGGTGGCACGAGTATTCGCCCGTCGCTGCCGCGCGCGCCGAGTATCCGGCGTTCGCGCAGTCCGGTCAGAAATGCGCCGATGATGGGTCCGACGGACCTGGTGTAGTCGAATCGCACCCTCAGGGGTGCACTCAATACTTCCACTGCGGTATTCCCCTGGGTCACGATATCGAGTAGAACAGGTTCTTATTCTGCTCGCAAGGATTCGCCGAAAGGGCGCCGATCATGAAATTCGGATTGCAACTCGGATACTGGGGCGCGCAGCCGCCCGCCAACGCAGGCGAGCTGGTGGTCGCGGCCGAGGAAACCGGCTTCGACGCGGTGTTCGCGGCCGAGTCGTGGGGCTCGGACGCCTTCACCCCGCTGGCCTGGTGGGGGTCGTCCACCGAGCGCGTGCGGCTGGGCACCTCGGTCGCGCAAATGTCGGCCCGCACTCCTGCGGCGGCCGCGATGCACGCGCTCACGCTGGATCACCTCAGCGGCGGCCGGGCCGTTCTCGGCCTCGGCGTCTCCGGACCGCAGGTGGTGGAGGGCTGGTACGGACAGCCCTTCGCGCAGCCGCTGCGGCGCACGCGCGAGTACGTCGACATCGTGCGCAAGGTGCTGGCCCGCGAGGCGCCGGTGACGTCGGACGGCAAGCACTACGGTCTGCCCTACACGGGTCCCGCAGCGACCGGGCTCGGCAAACCGCTCAAGCCGATCGTGCATCCGCTGCGCGCCGATCTGCCGATCTGGCTGGGTGCGGAGGGTCCGAAGAACGTCGCACAGACCGCTGAGATCGCCGACGGCTGGCTCGCGATCTACTACGCACCCCGACTGGCCGGGATGTACAACGAGTGGCTCGACGAGGGCTTCGCGCGGCCGGGCGCGCGCCGTTCGCGCGACGACTTCGAGATCGCGGCGAGTGCGCAGGTGGTGATCACCGACGATCCGGCCGGCGAGATCGAGCGGATGCGGTGGGTGAGCGCGCTCTACATCGGCGGCATGGGCGCGCCCGAGCTGAACTTCCATGCTCAGGTGTACAAGCGGATGGGCTACGCCGCCGAGGTCGACGAGATCTCCGCACTGTTCCAGGCGGGACGCAAGGCCGAGGCCGCGGCGGCGGTGCCCGACGAGCTGATCACCGACACCGCGATCTTCGGCGACGAGGCCCATGTCCGCTCCCGGTTGAAGGAATGGGAGGACGCGGGCGTGACGATGATGCTGATCTCGGTCTCGGATGCCGAACAAATGCGTCGGCTCCAACCCCTTGTCACCATGTAGAACACGTTCTAAATTCGAGGGGTGAGCCAGCAGACAACGGAAGTCCTCGGACTGTGGAATATCGCCGAGGCCGATCCCGAACGGATCGCCCTCGTCGACCCGGACGGTAGAGAGATCAGCTATCGAGAATTGGCCACCCTCGCCAACCGGTACGCCAACGGGCTACGCGGCATCGGATTGCGCACCGGCGACGTGGTGGTCAGCATGCTGCACAACGGGGTCGAGGCCATCGCCGCGTACTTCGCCGCCTACCAAGCCGGTTTCTATATCGTCGCGGTGAACTGGCACCTCACCGCGCCGGAGATCGCCTACATCCTCGGCGACAGCGAGGCGTCGGCGTTCCTGGCCAGTGAGCGGTTCGCCGACACCGCAGCCGAGGCCGCCGACCTCGCGGAACTGTCCGCCGACGCCCGTTTCTCGGCGGGCACCATCCCCGGCTTCCGGCCGGTGTCCTGGCTCGGCGCCGCCGACACCGGTCGTCCGGACGAGCGGTCCATCGGCGCGCCGATGCTCTACACCTCGGGCACCACCGGTCGGCCCAAGGGCGTTCGCCGCCCGCTGACCGGTGCGGATCCCGATGTCGTTCCCGCGGCGAACCAGGCCTACTTCAGCCTGTTCGGCCTCGGTCCCTACGACGATCACGTGCACATCTGCGGTTCGCCGCTCTATCACACGGCCGTGCTGAACAACTCGACGATCTCGATCCAGATGGGGCACAAGCTCGTGCTGATGGATCGCTGGGACGCCGAAGGCATGCTCGCGCTGATCGAGAAGTACAAGGTCACCCACAGTCACATGGTGCCCACCCAGTTCAACCGGCTGCTGGCCCTGCCCGACGAGGTGCGGGCCCGCTACGACATGTCCTCGCTGCGCAGCATGATCCACGGTGCGGCGCCGTGCCCGCCGGACACCAAGCGACGCATGCTCGAGTGGTGGGGACCGGTCGTCACCGAGTACTACGCCGCGACCGAAGGCGGCGGCACGGTGATCACCGGCGCCGAGTGGCTGGAAAAGCCGGGCTCGGTGGGCAAGGCGTGGCCGTGGTCGGTGGTGAAGGTGCTCGACGAGCAGGACGGCACCGAACTGCCCGCGGGCAAAGAGGGCCTGATCTACATGAAGATGGGCGCATCCAGCTTCGAGTACCACAAGGCCAAGGAGAAGACCGAGGAGTCGCGCGTCGGTGAGATGTTCACCGTCGGCGACATCGGCTACTTCGACGCCGACGGTTACCTGTTCCTCTGCGACCGGCGTTCGGATCTGATCCTGTCCGGTGGGGTGAACATCTACCCGGCCGAGATCGAGGGCGTGCTGATGAGCCACCCGAAGATCGCCGATGTGGCGGTTCTCGGTGTGCCCGACCCGGATTGGGGTCAGCAGGTGAAGGCGTTCGTGCAACCGGTGCCCGGCACCGAGGGCAGCGACGAACTCACCACCGACATCCTCGAATTCGCCGCGAGCCAGCTCGCGAAGTACAAGCTGCCCCGCACGGTGGAATACCGTGCGGAGCTGCCCCGCGATCCCAACGGGAAGCTGTACAAGCGCCGCCTGCTCTGAATTTCGTTCCCGCTCAGACGGGCTCGCGCCACTCCGGCTCGAGCCCGAAGAGCGGGAACAGGCGCTGGGTGTCGAGGAAGAAGTTGAGGCCGGCGATGGTGTCGCCCTCGAGTTCGAGCACCGTGATCGACCACGGCACCCAGACGCCGGGCTCCTCGCTCGGCTTGTAGTGGCCGAAGGCGGGCGAACCGTTGGCGCCGACCAGCGGCACCATCCGCGAATTGCGGCACGCGCTGCCCGTGCTGAGCATGAACGCGGCCACGTTCTCCGGGCCCGAGATCCAGAGATCGAACGGCGGCATCGACAGCGCCACATCGGCTTTGAGCAGGGTGGTGAGCGCGTCCATGTCGTAGGCCTCGAACGCCTTGACGAAATCGTCGATCAGTTTGCGCTGATCCGGATCGGTCTCGTCGAAGCTGTCGGACACGGTCGGCTGCACCTTCGACATGGTGGCCCTGGCCCGCTGCAGCGCGCTGTTCACCGACGCCGGCGACATCATCAGCGCCTCGGCGGTCTCACCCGCGGAGAAGCGCAGCACCTCGCGCATGATCAGGATCGCGCGCTGAGTGGCGGGCAGGTGCTGGCAGGCCGCGACGAACGCCAGGCGCAGCGTGTCCCTGGTGGAGGCGTGGTCGGCCGGGTCTGCGCCGAAGGCCAGCGCGTTCGGGATCGGCTCGATCCACACGTAGTCGGGCTGGGGCATGGGCAGCGGGGAATCCGGGCGGCCCGGCCCGTTGAGATCCATCGGTCTGGCACGACTCTGGGGACGGTCGAGCATGTCCAGACAGATATTGGTGGCGATCTTGTAGAGCCACGAGCGCAGGCTCGCGCGGCCCTCGAAGGAATCGTAGGAGCGCCAGGCGCGGGTAAAGGTTTCCTGCACTGCGTCTTCGGCCTCGAAGGAGGACCCGAGCATCCGGTAGGCATACGCGCACAACTCGCGCCGATGCGTCTCGAATTCGGCGAGTACAGCGGGATCGGGGCCGGTGGTGGCGGTTGTGGCGTCGCTCATAGTTTCACGATGCCACAGGGGTCCGACAGCCGACAGAGGCGAAAACGGACTATCGCGATTTCGCGAACTTCGCGCCGCTGCGATGAATCCGCGTCGACCGCCACGTCTACATGTTCGAGACCGCAACGACGCCCCGAAAGGCTGAATCCCATGAGCAACAAGATGATCTTCATCAACCTCCCCGTCGCCGACCTCGACCGCTCGAAGAGCTTCTACGAGGCGCTGGGCTGGAAGGTCAACGAGGATTTCACCGATCAGAACGCGTCGTGCATCGTCATCGACGACAACATCTGCCTGATGCTGCTGACCAAGCCGTTCTTCTCGACCTTCAGCACGCGTCCGATCGCCGACACCATCAACACCGCCGCCGCCGGGTACGCGCTGTCGCTGGCCAGCGCCGAGGAGGTCGACGCGCTGACCGACGCCGCAGTCGCCGCGGGCGCCACCGAGCAGACCAACGAGGACAAGCGCGCCCAGGAGGCCCAGGTCGGCATGCACGGCCGCACCTTCCTCGACCCCGACGGCCACCAGTGGGAGCCGTTCTACATGAACTACCCGGGCGCGTAGGCCCCACCGCCATCAGGCCGCCGGGCACCGAGCCCGGCGCCCGGCGGCGTGTCAGGAGCCGGTGAAGTTCGGCTTGCGCTTCTCGGCGAAGGCTCGCGGCCCTTCCTTGGCGTCGGCTGATCGGAACACCTCGATGCCGATCTTCGCCTCGATGGGAAACGCCTCGTTCTCCGGCATGGCCTCGGTTTCACGCAGGGTGCGCAGCATCGCCTGGACGGCGAGCGGGCCGTTGTCGGCGATCTGGCCTGCCAGTGCCATGGCCTTGTCGAGGGCGGTTCCGTCGGGGACGACGTGTCCGATCAGGCCGATCTCCTTGGCCTCGGCAGCGGTGATGTGCCGACCGGTCAGCAGCAGATCAGCGGCCACCGTGTACGGGATCTGCCGGGCCAGACGCACCGCGGAACCACCCAGCGGGAACAGGCCCCAGCGGGCCTCGGAAACGCCGAACTTCGCGCTTTCCCCGGCCACGCGCAGGTCGGTGCCCTGCAGGATCTCGGTGCCACCGGCGATAGCGGGGCCCTCGACGGCCGCGATCAGCGGCTTGGCCAGTCGCCGTCCCTTCAGCAGCGCGGGGAGGTAGGCGGGGTCCCAACTGCCGGAGGAGGCGGTGTCCCCGGGATGCTGCGAGCTCATCGCCTTCAGATCCATTCCCGCGCAGAAGGCCCCGCCCGCACCGGTGAGGATCGCGACGCGGATGTCGGGATCGCTGTCCACCTGGTCCCAGGCGTCGCGCATGATCGCCATCATCTCGCCGGAGAGGGCGTTGCGCGCCTCGGGGCGGTTCATGGTGACGATGAGGACATGGTCGCGTTTCTCGACCAGGCAGTGGGCCATTTTCGTACTCCTGACAAGTTGAGTCTTGTCAGAAACAGTAACACGTTCTATTTTTGTCCTTGTGAGCTACAACATAGCCGATCTCGTCGAACATGCCGTCGACTTGATGCCCGACCGGATCGTGCTGGTCGGCGAACATCGAGAGTCGACCTACGCCGAACTGGAGGAGCGGGCCAACAAGTTGGCCCACTACCTGCTGGAACAGGGTGTGCGTCCCGGCGACAAAGTCGGAATCTATTCCAGGAACACCGTCGAGGCCGTCGAAGCGATGGTGGCCGTCTTCAAGGCGCGGGCGGTGATGATCAACGTCAACTTCCGCTACGTCGAGAACGAGTTACTGCACATCTTCGACAACTCCGACATGGTCGCGCTGATCCACGAGCGCCGCTACACCGACAAGGTGGCGGCGGTTCGGGAGAAGGTGCCCGCCCTGAAGACGGTGATCGTCGTCGAGGACGGCACCGATGGGCCCACCGGCGCGGACACTGTGGAGTACGAAGCGGCCTTGGCCGATTCGTCGGGTGAACGTGACTTCGGGGAGCGCTCGCCCGACGACATCTACATGCTCTACACCGGCGGCACCACCGGCCTGCCCAAGGGCGTGATGTGGCGGCACGAGGATGTCTGGCGGGTGCTCGGCGCCGGCATCAACTTCGTCACCGGCGAGTACACCAAGGACGAGTGGGAGCTGGCCAAGGTCGGCGCGGCCAACCCGCAGATGGTGCGCTTCCCGATTCCGCCGATGATCCACGGCGGCTCGCAGTGGGCCACCTTCCACAGCCTGTTCGGCGGTGGCAAGGCCGTGATGATTCCCGAGTTCAGCGGGCACGGAGTGTGGCAGGCCGTCGACAAGCACGGCATCAACCTGATCTTCATCACCGGCGACGCGATGGCGCGCCCGATGCTCGACGCGCTGGCCGAAGGCAACCCGGAAACCGGTGAGCCCTACGATCTTTCGACCCTGTACGTGCTGGCCAGCAGTGCGGCGCTGTTCTCGCCGTCGCTCAAGGACAAGTTCCTCGAGGTGCTGCCCAACCGGATGATCTCCGACTCCATCGGTTCCTCGGAGACCGGTTTCGGTGGACTCTCCCTGGTCGCCAAGGGCGCCACCCACACCGGTGGTCCCCGGGTGAAGATCGACGCGGCCACCCAGGTGCTCGACGAGGAAGGCAATCCGGTCGAACCGGGTTCCGGCGTCGTCGGCCTGCTGGCGCGCAGCGGGCACATCCCGCTCGGTTACTACAAGGACGAGGTCAAGTCGGCCGCGACGTTCAAGGAGTTCAACGGCGTTCGCTTCGCGATCCCCGGCGACTACGCGCGCGTCGAGGAGGACGGCTCGGTCACCATGCTCGGCCGTGGTTCGGTGAGCATCAACAGCGGTGGCGAGAAGATCTACCCCGAAGAGGTGGAGGGCGCCCTCAAGGCGCACCCCGAGATCTTCGACGCGCTGGTGGTCGGGGTCGAGGACGCCCGCTGGGGCCAGCGAGTCGTCGCCGTCGTCCAGTGTCGTGGCGAGAACCGCCCCACCCTGGCCGACCTGAAACCGGTACTGGCCCAGGAGATCGCGTCGTACAAGCAGCCACGCAGCCTGTGGTTCGTCGACGAGATCAAGCGCTCGCCCGCGGGCAAGCCGGACTACCGATGGGCCAAGTCGCAGACCGATGAGCGGCCTGCGGACGAGCACGCGGAGGCGGGCTCGGCGTAGTACCCGCACGATACGAACAAGCCCGCCCGGCAGCGTCGCCGGGCGGGCTTTCGTCGTGTTCGGAATCGGTGGTGGGGAAACGGGTTCCGGTCAGCGGTTGCCGAGTTCGGAGAGTTGGTAGGCCAGCTTGGCGCGGACCGCGGGGATGCGGGTGAGCAGGCGGAAGGCGGTGTTGCGGGCGGTGCGTGCCGGGGCGGACTGGAGGGTCGCCATCGAGGTCATGCGGTGGGTGAAGGCGACGACGTCGAGTGCGATGGGCCTGCGGGTGGTTTCGTAGGTGTCGAGAATCGAATCCGGTTCGCCTGCGTCGACTTTCGCCAGCAGAGAGCCCAGGAGTGCCGCGTCCTGGATGCCGGTGTTCATGCCCTGGCCGCCTGCGGGGCTGTGGACGTGGGCGGCGTCGCCCGCGAGGAGGACGCGGCCTGCGCGGTACTGGTCGGCTACGCGGTGGTGGACCCGGAATCGGGAGCTCCACAGCACCTCGTCCACGTGGATCTCGCCCGCTGGGCCGCGGGTGTTCAGCAGGGTCTGGATATCGGTGCGGGTGGGGTGTTCCGGGGCGTCGTCGACGGTGGCGACGACGCGGTAGCGGTTGTGCGCGTCGTCGGGAAGGGGCGCGACCACGGTGACGCCTTCGGGGGAGAGGTGCAGCGACACTTCCGAACGCGGGGTAGGCCAGCTCATGCGGACGTCGGCGAGGACGAAGGAGGCGGGGTAGGTATCGCCCGTGAAGCCGATGCCCGCTTGCTCGCGCACGACGCTGTGCATGCCGTCGGCGCCGATGACATAGTCGGCCTCGATCTCGCCGCGCTGGTCGTTCTCGTCGACGTATTCGACAGTGACGCTGTCGTTCTCGTCGCTGACCCGGGTGACGGTGAGCGGCCGGTGCACCGTGCCGCCCAGCTCGTGCAACCGGTCCAGGAGCACCTGCTCGGTGACGTCCTGCGGCACCATCAGCGTGTACGGGAAGGCGGTGGGGAGATCGCCGAACTCGATGGTGGCCAACGTCTTCGCGCCGTCGTGGAGCTTGAAGGTGGGCACCTGGATTCCGAGTTCGACGAGCTTGCTCGTGATGCCGAGCCCGTCGAGCACCTCGAGTGTCCTGGCGTGCACCACCGCGGCCCGAGAAGTGTTGGCGCCCTCGCCGAGTCGATCGATGAGCACATGGTCGACGCCGGCTTCGGCGAGCACGATCGCGGCGGTGAGCCCGGCGGGACCCGCGCCGACGATGACGACGGAGGTGGCTTCGGGAAGTGAGGTGGCGGGCATTTCGACTCCTGGTCAACGCTTGTTTGCCAACGCTTGTAGGCATAACGGTAAACCCGCTCACGGATGAAAGTCAACAGTTGTTGGCCTACAATTGTTGACATGCCTGACCAGGAGATTCCCACCCGTCGTTCCGACGCGACGAAGGCCGCCATTCTCGAGGCCGCTCGCGCCCGCTTCGCCGCCGACGGCTACGCCAAGGCCACGATCCGCGCGATCGCCGCCGACGCCGAGATCGATCCCTCGATGGTGATGCGCTATTTCGGCAGCAAGGACGGCCTCTTCGCCGCCGCCGCTCAGATCGACCTGGACCTCCCCGACCTGAGTGCCGCCGACCCGAACGCCATGGGCGAGTTGATGATCCGCCGCTTCCTCGAGATCTGGGAGGGCAACGACAACACCGTTCTGCTGATCCTGCTCCGCTCTTCGATCACCGACGAGGCGGTCGCGGCCCGCTTCCGTGAGATCTTCGCCGACCAGGTCCTGCCCGCCGTCCTCCGCTTCGGCACCCCCGCAGACGCCCCGCGTCGTGCCGCGCTTATCGTCACTCAACTCCTGGGCCTGGCCCTGTGTCGGTACGTCCTGCGGCTGCCGCCGGTAGTCGCGCTTACGCCACAGCAGATCGTCACCGACCTCGCCCCCACCCTGCAGCGCTACCTGACTTCGGGGTTGGATCTCCATCGGTAGGCAGGAGTGCATCGGTGCCTTGCGACGCCATTTGAGGCGCGGCCGGCCTACGGCGTCAAGAGTCGGTGAGAACCGGTGGTCAGTGCTTCAAAGCGGTAGCGAGACGGGATGCGATCTCGGGAACATCGATCACTGCGCCACTGGCGACGTCGATCATGAGGTTGTACGTGAGGTCTTCGTCGAGAGAGCTCGTGTCGATGCCGTTGTAGGCCAGGAAGACGATCGCGCCAGCGATGGCAAGACGCTTGTTGCCGTCGACGAGTGGGTGGTTGGCTGCGATCGAATGCAGGAGCGCTGCGGACTTCTCCCAGATGCCTGGGTAGGCGTCGGTCCCGAACACGGTGGTTGCCGGGCGCGCGGCCGCCGAGGCGAGCAGTCCCGCGTCGCGTACGACGTACGGCCCTGCCACATCCTCGGCGATTGCTCGCAGGTCGGCGACCGTGAGGTAGTAGATCTCCGCTTCGCTCACTCGGCGAGCCTGTCGAGCAGGCTCCTGTGACGCTCGGCGAATTGTCGCGATAGTGCGCGGACTTGGCTGTTTGCGGTCTCGGCCATCGAATCCGGCACCACGGCCGCTACGCGGCGGCCATGACGGGTCAAGTGCACGACGGTGCCGCTCTCGGCGGCCGCAATCACCTCGGCGAGGCGCTCCCTGGCTTCACTTACCGGGAGTTCCCAGTTCTCGGGCGAGGGGGCTGCAGTCATGCTTTGAATTGTACATCTTGGCCGACAGTTCGTACGAACTGTCGGCCAAGAGTTAGTTCGCCAGTTCCGCGCCGAGGGCGAGGAGGTGGGGAGTTGCGCCGCCGAGGGCGAATTCGTTGTGCTTGGCGGCGGTGAAGTAGTTGTGGGTGATGTGGTCGCGGTCGATGCCGAGGCCGCCGTGGATGTGGACGACGGTGTGGGCGACCTTGTGCCCGGCCTCGGCCGCCCAGAACTTGGCGATGTGAATGGACTCGGCGGCGGGGAGGTCCTCCGAGAGGCGCCAGGCGGCCTGGGTGACGGTGAGGCGCAGACCGCCGATGTCGATGTAGGCGTCGGACAGGCGCTGGGCCACCGACTGGAACGAACCGATCGGCTTGCCGAACTGTTCGCGGGTGCGGGTGTGCTCGGCGGTCAGCTCGAGTGCGCGCTCCAGTGTGCCGAGTTGCAGGGCCGACAGGCCGAGCCAGGCGTGTTCGCGCAGCCAGGTGAGGATGTCGGCGCCCGCCTCGATGCTGCCGAGCAGTTCGGCGGGGGCGGCGGCGAGGTCGACGGCGAACTCGGGGCTCAGGTCGACGACCTGCTGGGCGGTGCGGGTGACCGAAGCGTGCTCCGGATCGACCACGAACACGCCGACACCGGTAGAGGTGATGGCGGGCACCAGGATTCGTTCGGCACGATCGGCGACGGCGACCGTGGTCGCGGTACCGGTGAGCGTCCATCCGGCGCCGGCGGCCTGGGCGACGATCCCGGGTGCGTCGGTGGTGGCGCGCAGTTCCTCGGCCAGCGCGGCGGTGAGCACGATCTCGCCCGCGCTCGCGCGCGCGGCCAGCTGCTGCTGGTCGGCATTGCCGAACTTCGCCAGCGCGCCCGCGCCGAGGACGATCGACCACAGGTAGGGCACCGCGGCGACGACGCGGCCGAGTTCACGCAGGATCGCGGTCTGCTCGAGCATGCCGAAATCGCTGCCGCCCAGGGCTTCCGGCAGCGCGGCGGCCAGCACGCCGGTCTCGGCGAGCGACTTCCAGAGCTGCTCGTCGAAGCGGGCGGCGGTGTCGAGTTCGCGCAGCCGATCGGCGGTGACCAGCTTGGCGCAGATCTCGCCGGTCAGCCGGGCGAGATCGGTCTGGGCTTCGGTGGGAGTGAAATCCATGGGGAGATACCGGCTTTCGGAATCAGCGGGCGGACGCGGGCTGGCGCAGGGCGGTCATGGCGATGATGTCGCGCTGGACCTCGTTGGTGCCGCCGCCGAAGGTGAGAATCAGTGCGGCGCGGTGCATCCGCTCGAGCCGGCCGAGCAGTGCGGCGCCGGGGGAGTCCTGGCGCAGGTACGCGTGGGGGCCGACGACCTCCATCAGCAGGCGATAGGCCTCGGTGGAGAGTTCGGTGCCGTAGACCTTGCAGGCGGAGGCGTCCCACGGCTTCGGCGCGGCCTCGCCGCCCTGATCGGCGCGGCTGGCGATCTCCCAGTTCAGCAGCTTGAGGTATTCGACCTTGGCGTGCACCCGAGCCAGGTTGAGCCGGGCCCATTCCTGGTCGATCACGCGCTTGCCGTTGGGCAGGGTGGTTTCCCGTGCCCACTCCACGGTCTGGGCGACCGCGAGGCTCAGCGGACCCGCCGAGGTGAGGGCGACTCGCTCGTGATTGAGCTGGTTGGTGATGAGCGACCAGCCGCCGTTCTCGGGACCGACCACCGACGAGGCGGGCACCCGCACGTCCTGGTAGTAGGTGGCGCTGGTGTCGGGCCCGGCCATCGTGTGCACCGGCGTCCAGGAGAACCCGTCGACATCGGTCGGCACGATGAGCATCGTGATGCCCTTGTGCTTCTTGGCGGCCGGATCGGTGCGCACGGCCAGCCAGATGTAGTCGGCGTAGGCGATGAGGCTGGTCCACATCTTCTGGCCGTTGATGACGAAGTCGTCGCCGTCGCGCACCGCGGTGGTCCGCAGCGAGGCCAGGTCGGTACCGGCGCCCGGCTCGGAGTAGCCGATGGCGAAGTGCAGCTCACCGGAGGCGATCTTGGGCAGGAAGAACTTCTTCTGCTCCTCGGTGCCGTACTGCATGATCGTCGGCGCCACGGAATTGAGCGTCAGGAAGGGAACCGGCGCGCCCGCGATGGCCGCTTCCTCGACGAAGATCAGCTGATCCATCGTGGTGCGGTCCTGGCCGCCGTACTCCTTGGGCCAGCTCAGGGTGAGCCAGCCGTCGCGGCCCATCTCGCGCACGACCTCGCGGTACACGTTGCCGGAGCCGTATTCGCCGGTCGTCATGCTCAGCGCCGCGCGACGTTCCGGTGTCATCAGCTTCGCGAAATATTCGCGCAGCTCGGCGCGCAATTCTTCCTGCTGCGGCGTATACGCGACGCGCATGCTTCCTACCTCGGTGTCGAGCTGAAAGGGCGGGTGGCGGGGCGCAGGGGGTGAGCCCCGCCGAAACCGATCATTGCATATGAACTGGAACATGTTCCAGTATTGATGGTGATTCGGTGCCTGTTCCGCTTCGGGGACCAGGCTGTCTGGGTTAGTGTCGCGAAGACCGTGTGGAAGGAAGTTCTCATGAAGATCATCGTCGATTTCGACCGATGTGAAGCGAACGGCGTCTGTGTAGGAATCGCCCCTGACATGTTCGAACTTGATGACGACGACATGTTGACCGTCGCCGAGGGCGATGTCGCGCCCGATCGCCTCGCCGACGCGGAGGAGGCCGTGGCGCAGTGCCCCAAGGCCGCGCTGAGGTTGGCGTGATCCGCTCTTGTCGGATGGTGGAACACGTTCTAGAGTCGGCCGAATGAGTGTGACGCAGATTTCATTGGAGGGCCGGGTCGCCATCGTGACCGGTGCGGGCGCCGGGCTCGGCAGGGCCGAAGCTCTCGCGCTGGCGTCGGCCGGTGCGGCGGTGGTCGTCAATGACCTGACCGAGGACGCCGCGGCCGAGACCATCGCCGCCATCCGCGAGCTCGGTGGCAAGGCGGAATTCGTCGGCGGCTCCATCGCCGAACGCTCGACGGCCGACGCGCTCGTCTCGACCGCGCAGGAATCGCTGGGCGGGCTCGACATCGTCGTCAACAACGCGGGCATCACCCGCGACCGCATGCTGTTCAACATGTCCGACGAGGACTGGGACGCGGTGATCGCGGTGCACCTCCGCGGACACTTCCTGCTCACCCGCAACGCGGCCGCCTACTGGCGCGCGGCATCCAAGGCGGCGGGCGAGCCGGTCTACGGCCGGCTGGTCAACACCTCCTCGGAGGCGGGCCTGCTCGGACCGGAAGGCCAGGCGAACTACGGTGCGGCCAAGGCCGGCATCACCGCCCTCACGCTCACCGCGTCGCGCGTGCTGTCCAGGTACGGCGTGCGCGCCAACGCGATCTGCCCCCGGGCCAGGACCGCGATGACCGAGGCGGTCTTCGCCGACGCGCCTGAAGGCGCGGTCGACCCGCTGGCGCCCGAGCACGTGGCCAAGCTCGTGGCCTACCTCGCCTCGCCCGCGGCCGATGCCGTGAACGGTCAGGTCTTCGTCGTCTACGGACCGATGGTGGCGCTGATGGCGGCGCCGACGGTCGAGCGGCGATTCGATGCCGCGGGTGCCGAATGGTCCGAGGCCGACCTGGCCGCCACCCTCGGTGGCTACTTCGCAGAGCGCCCTGCGGATCACACCTTTTCGGCGCGCGACCTCCGCGATCTGGGCTGAGCAGTCCAGTCCGCGGTTTGCCTGATGTTGGCTGACCGCATACCCCGCCGGATTTGTCTCGCCTGTCGTGTTGATCACCAGTCCAGGTATTGGTAGACATGACCGTCGGGGTGTGTGCCGCCTCACAGGAAGGTCGCCGAATTGAATAAGTATCCGTTTCAGTTTTGACAGCGTTTTACGAGAAAAAGTCCTGCTCTGAGTCTACGAATATGGCAGACATTAGTAGGAACATGTTCTAGTCTTTGGGCAGTCTTCAGATCGGGGTGGCGGTGAAGTACGGGTACGCGGACACATCGGTCCGCCCGTCGAAAGAGGAGGATTCGGTATGAACAACCTCCTTGCTGTCCCGTTGCGGGCGGTCGGCGGATTCTTCGAACTCGGCGCGGAAGTGGCACGCGCCACCGTCCGTAAGCCATTTCAATGGCGCGAATTCATCGACCAGGCCTGGTTCGTGGCTCGCGTCTCGATCGTGCCGACGCTGTTGGTCGCCATCCCGTTCACGGTGCTGGTGGTCTTCACGCTCAACATCTTGCTGCGCGAGATCGGCGCCGCCGACCTCAGCGGCGCGGCCGCTGCGTTCGGCGCCGTCACCCAGGTGGGACCGATCGTCACGGTGCTGATCGTGGCGGGCGCGGGCGCCACCGCGATCTGCGCCGACCTGGGCGCACGCACGATTCGCGAAGAGATCGACGCGATGAAGGTGCTCGGCATCGACCCGGTCAGCCGACTGGTCGTGCCGCGCGTGTTCGCCTCGATGTTCGTGGCACTGATGCTCAACAGCCTGGTGTGCACCATCGGCATCGCCGGCGGCTTCGTGTTCTCGGTCTTCCTCCAGGGCGTGAACCCCGGCGCGTTCGTCAACGGGATTCCGCTGCTGACGAATCTGTCCGAGCTGATCATCTCCGAAATCAAGGCGGGCCTGTTCGGCTTGATCGCCGGAATGGTCGCCTGTTATCTCGGGCTCCAGGTCAAAGGCGGACCCAAGAGCGTCGGTGACGCGGTGAACCAAACAGTGGTATTCGCGTTCATGGCGCTGTTCGTGGTGAATGTCGTTGTCACCGCGATCGGCCTGAAATTCACGGTGCGGTGACCACGATGGCATTCATAGTTCGCAGTAAGTTCCCGCGCACGGTCCGCCGTTTCGACCGAATGTCGAAATCGGTGGATTCCCTGGGCGATCAGGCCATCTTCTACATCAAGGCGCTCGGCTCGGTGCCGCGCGCGCTGGTGCACTACCGCACCGAGACCATCCGCCTCATCGCCGAGATCAGCATGGGCAGCGGCGCTTTGGCCGTGATCGGCGGCACCGTGGTGATCGTCGGCTTCCTGACCCTCATGGCAGGCGGCACCATCGCGGTGCAGGGCTACAGCTCGCTCGGCAATATCGGTGTCGAGGCCCTGACCGGCTTCTTCGCCGCCCTCATCAATGTGCGCATCGCGGCACCGGTGATCTCCGGCATCGGTCTGGCCGCCACGATCGGCGCCGGCGCGACAGCGCAGCTGGGCGCGATGCGTGTGGCCGAGGAGATCGACGCGCTGGAATCCATGGCTATCCGGCCGATTCCGTTCCTGGTCGGCACCAGGGTGCTGGCGGGCATGATCGCGATCGTGCCGCTCTACGCGCTCGCGGTGATCGCCTCGTTCATCGCCAGCCGGTTCGCGACCGTCGTGATCTACGGGCAGTCGGCAGGCGTCTACGACCATTACTTCTCGACCTTCCTCATCCCGAGCGACATCCTGTGGTCGTTCGCGCAGGCGATCGTGATGGCACTGGCCGTGATGCTCATCCACACCTACTACGGTTTCCACGCCGCGGGTGGTCCGGTCGGCGTCGGCATCGCGGTCGGTAACGCGGTGCGGTCGTCGCTGATCGCTGTCGTCACAGTGACGCTGCTGATCTCGCTGGCGATCTACGGCACCTCCGGCAACTTCCACCTCTCGGGATAGCGTGATGGACACTTCACGGATCGTTGCCGCATTGCAGGGCGGGCTCGGGCGCAAGCTCGCCGCGCTCACGATGGTCGGCTTGCTCGTCGGGCTCGCGGCCTTCGCGTTCGCCCTCTTCCAAGGTGCGTTCACCACCACCGCCAAGGTGCTGGTCGACGCTCCCCGCTCGGGCCTCGTGCTCGACCCCGACGCCAAGGTGAAGGTGCGCGGCGTCGAGATCGGCCGGGTCGCCGAGATCAACCTGCGCGACGACGGCGCGCAGATCATGCTCGAGGTCGACCCCGAACAGCTGAAGCTGGTGCCGTCGAACGCGGGCGTCGACATTCGCTCGACCACGGTGTTCGGCGCCAAGTACGTGAACTTCGTTGTCCCCGAACAGCCGTCGTCCAGCCCGCTGAAGCCGGGCAGCACGGTCGCGGCGACGTCGGTGACGGTGGAGTTCAACACCCTGTTCCAGCACCTGTCCGATGTGCTCGCCCAGGTGGAACCGGAGAAACTCAACGCCACGCTGACCGCGCTCGGCACCGCACTGCAGGGCCGCGGCGACAAGTTCGGCGACCTGCTCGTCCGCTCGGATCGCTACCTGCGCGAGATCAACCCCTATCTGCCCACACTGCAACAGGATCTGGACAAGACGGCCCAGGTGACCAATATCTACGCCGATGCCTCCGGCGCGCTGCTGCGCACCGTGGACAACGCCACGGTCACCGCGAAGACGCTGTCGGAGATGCAAGCCGAGCTCGACAATGTGCTGGTGAACGTGATCGGGCTGTCCGATACCACCGGTTCGGTGCTGCGGGAGAACGAATCCGACCTCGTCACCGCGCTCGACCTGCTGCGGCCGACGACCAACCTGCTGTTCGAGTACGCGCCCGCGCTGAGCTGCATCATCAACGGCCTCGGCCCGCTGATGCCGTTGGCCGAGGAGGTATTCGGCGGCGTGCTGCCCGGCGTCGGTATGAACGCCTCGCTCATGCCCGGCTCCAAGCCCTACACCTACCCCAAGGACCTGCCCAAGGTGAACGCCACCGGCGGACCGCATTGTGACGGCGTGGTCACCCGTGCACCGGACAGCCACTCGAACTATGTGGTGACCGATACCAGTCAGGGCACGGTGTACACACCCAGTACCGCGCCGCTCGCGTTGAACGACAGCGCACCAAAGGTTTTCCAGCTCTTGCTGGAAGGACTGCCGGGAGTGACGCGGTGAGAAACACGGCGACGACAGTCAAGCTCGCGATCTTCACCGTGGTGATGACGCTGGTGTTCGCCGGCTTGGCGATCGTGCTGAGTCAGGCACGGTTCTCCAGCGAGAACGGGTACAAGGCGGTGTTCACCAACTCCTCGGGCATGCTGCCGGGGTCGAAGGTGCGGATCGCGGGTGTGCCGGTCGGCTCGGTGACCTCGGTGAAGGTCGGCGACGACGATCTCGCCCATGTCGAGTTCGACGTGGACACCAAGTACTCGGTGCTCTCCAGCACCCGCCTGGCGATCAAGTACGAGAACCTGGTCGGTGACCGGTACCTGGAGCTGAAGGAAGGTCCGGGCTCGGCCCGCGAGTTGCCCGCCGGCGCCACCATCGGCAAGGAGCAGACCACGCCCGCACTGGATCTGGACCTGCTGCTCGGCGGCTTCAAGCCGCTGCTGCGTGGGCTCGATCCCGGTCAGGTCAACGACCTGACCTCGGCGCTGCTGCAGATCTTCCAGGGCCAGGGCGGCACCCTGGTCTCGCTGCTCAACAGCGGTGGCAGCTTCGCCAAGACCCTCGCCGACCGCGATGCCCTGATCGGCAGCGTGATCGACAACCTGAACACCGTGCTGGCCACCATCGACGATCGCGACGAGCAGTTCGCCACCACGATCGACGAATTGCAGCGCCTGGTCAGCGGATTGGCCGCCGAACGCGACCCGATCGGCGCCGCGCTACCGCGGATCGCCGGTGCGACAAAGGAACTCAACGACCTGCTGACCACCGCCCGCCCCGACCTGCGCAACACGATCGAGCAGACCGGCAGGCTGGCCACCAACCTCGACAACGGCTCCGACCACCTCCAGTGGGTGCTCGAGAAGCTGCCGCAGACCTACAAGCAACTCGTCCGCGTCGGCGCCTACGGTTCGTTCCTGCAGCTGTACATCTGCGGCACCAACTTCGTTGTCGACGGCCCGAACGGTCAGCCGATGGAAGTGAAGGCGCCGGGCCTGCAGGCGACCGGAAGGTGTACGCCCAATGAGTGAGAAGAAGTCGTCGGCCGTCACCATCGGCATCGTCGGCATTGTGCTGGTGGTGACGATCTCGCTCGCCACCCTGCAGTACACCAAGCTGCCGTTCATCCGCTCCGGCGCGACCTTCACCGCGTTCTTCGTCGACGCGGGCGGGCTGGTGCCGGGCGACCCGGTGCACGTGGCCGGTGTGCGTTCCGGTGAAGTCGACCAGGTCTCGCTCGACGGTCCCAAGGTGCTGGTGAAGTTCACCCTCGACGAGTCGATCGTGCTGGGCCAGAAGACATCCGCCGCGATCAAGACCAACACGGTCCTCGGTCGCAAGTCCCTGGATGTGGTGCCGACCGGACAGGGCGCGCTGCGTACCTCCGACACCATCCCGCTCGACCGGACCACCTCGCCGTACTCGCTCAACGAGGCACTCAGCGACCTCGGCGCGACCGTCCGCGATCTCGACATGGATCAGGTCGACAAGACCCTGGATGTGCTCTCGGCCGCCTTCGCCGATACACCGGGCCCGTTGCGCAACGCCCTCGACGGCGTTACCGCGCTCTCGCGCAGCATCAATACGCGCGACCAGGCGCTCACCGATCTGCTCGGCCGGGCGCAGAACGTCACCAAGGTGCTGGCCGACCGTAGTTCGCAGCTCAACGCGCTCCTGCTCGACGGCAACAACCTGCTGGGCGAACTCGACAACCGCCGTGCCGCCATCAACCAGCTGATCGTTTACGTCGACTCGGTCGCCAAGCAGCTCTCCGGGCTGGTCGCCGACAACGAGGCGCAGATGAAACCGACACTGGACCGGCTCAATTCGGTGCTCGGCCTGTTGCAGCGCAACAAGGAGAACCTGTCGGAGGCGCTGGAGGGTATCGGCCCCTACGCCTCGGCACTCGGCGAGCAGGTCGGCAACGGTCCGTGGTTCAACGCCTACGTGGTGAACGCGACGAGTACCGAGCTGCGTCCACTGGTGGACGCGCTGGTCTGGCCCGAGCACCTGCCGCAGGACCTGATCGACATCTTCACGCACCCGGCGCCGCCGAGCATCGTGCCGACCGAGGAGGATCCGCCGCGATGAGTGGTATCGCATCGAAAGTCCGTGGCGTGCCGCGTTGGACGCTCGCGGTCGCCGTGGTGGTGATCGTCGCGCTGGTCGCGGTCGGGGTCTACACCACCCTCGGCATCGGCAAGACCAAGATCACCGCCGCCTTCACCTCGACCACCGGCCTGTACGCGGGCGACGAGGTGCGGATGCTCGGAGTCAAGATCGGCAAGATCGACTCGATCGAGCCCGGCGAGGGCCGGGTACAGGTACGGATGTCGGTCGACCGTGGCATCGACCTGCCCGCCGACGCCCGCGCCGTGCTGATCGCACCTTCGCTGGTGTCGGCCAGGTTCATCCAGCTCGCGCCCGCCTACGACGGTGGCCCGAAGATGGCCGACGGCGCGCAGATCCCGATCGAGCGCACCGCGGTCCCGGTGGAGTGGGACGACATCAAAGCCGAACTCTCCAATCTCGCCACCGCTCTGGGTCCGGTCGGCGACGACCAGCAGGGCTCGTTCGGGCGTTTCGTCGACACTGCCGCGAACAACCTCGACGGCAACGGCCAGAAGTTCCGTGACACCCTGCACGAACTGTCGGCGACGCTGAATACCTTGTCCGACGGGCGAACCGACTTGTTCGGCACCATCCGCAACCTGCAGAAGTTCGTCGAGGTGCTCTCGGCGAGCAACGAGCAGATCGTGCAGTTCGGCGGCCGCCTGGCCTCGGTGGCCTCGGTACTCGCGGGTGCGTCGGAGGAGCTGGGCGCGGGACTGGACAGTCTGGATGTGGCGCTCGCCGATGTGAAGCGCTTCCTCGAAGGCAGTGGCGCCGAGCTCACCGACGGTGTCGAGCGGCTCGCCGATGTCACCCAGACGCTGGTCGACAAGCGGCCGGAGATCGAACGGCTGCTGCATTCCGCGCCGACCGCGCTGGTGAACTTCTACCAGATCTACAAGCCGGCCCAGGGTTCGCTCAGCGGCTCTGTGTCACTGAACAATACGTCCAGCCCGCTGACCTTCCTCTGCGGTTCCATCCGCGCGCTCGAGCACAACGACTCGGACCGGTCGGCGGACCTGTGCGCGGAATTCATCGCTCCGGTGATCAGTTCGCTGGCGATGAACTACGTGCCGATCATGCTCAACCCGGTCGGCGGCACGCAGGCCCTGCCCGGCCAGTTGACGTACAGCCCGCCGAGTTTGGCCGCGGAGGTGCCGTCCGCGCCTGCGTCCCCGGCGACGGCTCCGATCACCGTGCCGAACGGTCTCGCCGGACTCGCGGTTCCAGGAGGACAACGATGACGCCCCAACGCATGCTCGCCGGGTTGGCGGTGGGCGTCGCCGTGACGCTCGGCGCGACCGGCTGTCAGTGGGACGGGCTGAACTCGCTACCCATGCCCGGCTCCGAGGGCTCCGGCCCCGGTTCGTACACGGTGCGGATCCAGATGCCCAATGTCACCACGCTGACCCGGAATTCGCCGGTGCGCGTGGACGATGTCGAGGTCGGCAATGTCACCGGGATCGACGTCGAGGGCTGGCACGCGCTGGTCACGGTGTCGCTGAATCCCGAGGTGAAACTGCCCGCCAACGCGATCGCCAAGATCGGGCAGACCAGCCTGCTCGGCAGCAATCACGTCGAACTGTCCGCCCCCACCAATACGCCCGCCGTGGGGCAACTACGAAACAACGACGTGATCCCACTCGAGCGGGCAGGTGCCTACCCGACCACCGAGCAGGTGCTGTCGTCGCTGTCGGTCGTGCTCAACGGCGGCGGCATCGCCCAGCTCGAGACCATCACCAGGGAGATGAACGCGGCGCTCAACGGTCGCGAGGCCGAGATCGCCGACCTGCTGCCGCAGCTCAACGAGCTGACCACCGGCCTGGACAGGCAGACCGGCAACATCATCGCCGCGATGGAGGGCCTCGACCGGCTGGCGGGCAACTTCGCCGACCAGAAGGACGTGCTGGCCCGCGCGATCGACGATATCCACCCGGCACTGACCGCGCTCGCCGACCGCACCGCCAACATCACCAGGGCGGTCACCGCGCTGGGTGAGCTCAGCGATGTCACCGAGCGGATCATCCAGACCAGCGGTGACGATCTGAAGGCCAACCTGGCCAGCCTCGGCCCGGTGCTGGAGACCCTGGCGAACACCGGCACCAACCTCGTCGACGCGATGGGCATCATTCCCTCCTTCCCGTTCCCGATCAAGAACATCGGCAACGCGATCAAGGGTGACTACCTCAACCTCTACATCACCTTCGACCTGACCGGTAAGCGCTTGGACAGCAACTGGCTCACCGGTACTCCGCTCGGCGGCCGCTTCGGTGGGGTCGAGGGCGTGCTCGGTAGTTTCGCGCCTACGACGGCGACCGACGCCGGCGATCCGACGAAGCTCCCGCAGGCACCCGCACCCAGTGCGGCGCCGACGCCGACCCTGCCCGGACTGCCGTCCATTCCCGGCCTGCCCTCCATCCCCGGAATCACCGTGCCGCTGCCCGGCCAGGAAGGGGCGGGACGATGAAACTCACCAGGTTCGTCCACGTTCAGCTCGTGATCTTCGCGGTACTCACCGTGGTCGGTCTCGTCGTGATGGGCGGGACATACATCCAGCTACCCGCGATGTTCGGGATCGGCCGCTACGGGGTGACGGTCCAGCTCGCCGCCACCGGCGGGCTGTATCCCACCGCCAATGTCTCCTACCGCGGCACCAATATCGGCAAGGTCGAGGCGGTGCGGCTCACCACGGCGGGGGTCGAGGCGGACCTGTCGATCGACAGCGATTACAAGGTGCCGTCGGACTCGATCGCCTGGGTGCGCAGTGTTTCGGCGATCGGCGAGCAGTACGTCGACCTGGTGCCGGAGGCGAATTCCACCTCGGGCGACCTGCGCGACGGTTCGGTGATCCCGGTGCAGCGCACCAAGCTGCCTCAGGACGTGGGCTCGCTGCTCGACCAGACCGACAAGCTGCTCTCGACCGTCGCCGATACCCGGCTGCGCCAGGTGATCGACGAGGCGTTCCTGGCGTTCAACGGCGCGGGCCCCGACCTGCAGCGGTTCATCGACTCGGCGGCGCTGCTGGTGCAGCAGGCCGAAACCGATGTGGAACCGACGAAGAAACTGCTCGATCAGATCGGTCCGCTGCTCGACACCCAGGTCCAGTCCGATGCCAATATTCGTTCCTGGACAACAGATCTCGCGACCCTCACCGATCAGCTCCGCGAGTCCGACCCGACCCTGCGGAACCTGTTGCGCGACAGCCCGTCCGCGATGCAAAAGGTGACCGAGCAGTTCCAGAGTCTGCGTCCGACGCTGCCGCTGCTGGCGGGCAATCTGGTGAGCCTCGGCCAGGTGGGGGTGACCTATCACGCTGGTCTCGAACAACTTCTGGTCGTCTTCCCGCCGTTGATCGCGGCGTTGCGGACGGTCCTGCGCGGACCCACCAAGTACGGCGCGATGGTCGACTTCATGACCGTGGTCCACGACCCGCCCGCCTGCACCACCGGCTTCCTGCCCGCCGACCAGTGGCGTGAGCCGAGTGATTTCAGCCCGATCGACACTCCGGAAGGGCTGTACTGCAAGGTAGCTCAGGATTCTCCGATCGAAGTGCGCGGTATTCGCAACAGTCCGTGCATGGAGTATCCCGGCGTCCGGGCGCCCACTCCCGAACTGTGCCGGACGGGGTACGTGCCGCAGGGCACGAACCCGCCGTTCGGCGCGCCGCAGCCGGTAGCCCCGGCCTCGGCCCCCACCGGCGCGTCCACCGGCGGAGTCACCCCCGCCGCCGCGCGCCCCTATGATCCGTCCACGGGCAGCTATCTTGGCCCGGACGGACGCATGTACCGCCAAGGTGATATCGCCTCCGATGGCTCGGGCACTGTCCCGGCCAGCTGGCAGGCGATGTTGGAGGAGCAGCAGAGATGAGTGAAAGCAACAACGGCCGCCCGCGTAGGCGGGCAGCTAGGTCGGCGGGTCCGCCGGTGGAGGATGTGCAGGTCGTCGACGTGACAGTCGACGCGGGTGCGGTCGAATCGGCCGAGGTGGCCGATGCCGAGGTGGCTACGGCCGAGGAAGCCACCGTAGTCGCGGCTCCCGTCGAGTTGACGAAGGCCGCGGTGGTGGACGAGGAGGCCGACGATGATTCGGCCGAGCTAGACGAAGAAGATGCGAAGCTGACGCGGCTCGGGCAGATCATCGGGCTCGCCGCCGCCGCGGTGCTGGTGTTGGCGCTGGTCGTCGGTGCCACGTTCACTGCGCTCGCGGCGCGGTCGGGCAATCAGGACGAGGATCTGCGCGCGCAGTACACCCAGACCGCCCGGCAGGCGGTCATCAACCTGACCACCATCCGCGCCGACTCCGCCAAGGAGGACATCGACCGGATTCTGGCGGTGGCCTCGGGCGAGTTCAAGAACGAGTTCGACGGTCGCGTCGACCCGTTCATGGATGTGGTGAAGCAGGCGAAGGTGGTCTCCACCGGCGAGGTCGTCGAGTCGGGGATCGAGTCCGTCGACGAGAACTCGGCCAAGGTGCTGGTGGCCGCGAAGCAGATGGTGAGCAACACCGGGTCGGCCGAACCGCAGTCGCGCCAGTATCGATTCCGGATCACCGTGTCGAAGGGCGATTCCGGGATGACCGTGTCGAAAGTGGAGTTCGTGGGATGAGCAAGCGAATCAAGATCGTCTTCGGCGCCCTCGCGGCGGCTGGTGTGATCGCGGCCGTCATCCTGGGCGTCAGCGGGTATCAGCTGTGGCAGCAGGACATGACCGAGCAGGCGCGCACCGACGCGATGAGCACCGCGAGCCGGACGGTGAGCGCGATGTTCACCTATGAGCCCGCCACCGTCGACACCGAGTTGCCGAGGGCGGCCGACAATCTCACCGAGTCGTTCCGGGCCGACTACCTGAAGCTGATCGAGCAGGCCATCGCGCCGGGCGCCAAGGAGAAGCAGCTCACCGTCAAGGCCACCACCCAGGCCGAGGGCGTGGTCTCGGCGGATCCGGAACACGCCGTCGTCCTGCTGTACCTGAACCAGCTGACCACCAGCAAGGACTCACCTGAGGGCGCCACCTCGGGCAGCCGGGTGCGGGTCACCCTGGACAAGGCGGACAACCGCTGGCTGGTCGCTCAGGTCACGCCGGTCTGATCGATGCACGCCGCGACCAGCCGGCTCGGTGCTCACGCTGAGCCGGCCTGGTCGCCGCGTGGCAGCCGCACGGCGAAGGTCGCGCCACCACCCGGAGTGGCCTCGACCTGAACGGTGCCGCCGTGGGCCGCGACGAGTGCCGCCACGATCGACAGGCCGAGTCCGCTGCCGCTCGTCATGGTGGCGTTGCTGTCGCTCGTGCCGCGGCGGGTACGGGAGATATCCGCACGGTAGAAGCGTTCGAAGACGTGGTTCGCGTCTTCGGTGGTGAGGCCGGGGCCGGTGTCGACGACCTCGAGGCCGACCTCGTCGGTGGCCGGGGTCAGGCGGACGGTGATCGAGGTGCCGTCGGGGGTGTGGGTGCGGGCGTTGTCGAGGAGGTTGGTGAGGACCTGGCGCAGGCGGTGTTCGTCGCCGCGGACTTCCAGGGTGCCGGTACCTTCGGCGATGTCGAGGGTGATCGGATGGTGTCGGCCCGCGGCGGCTTCGACCGCGCGGGCGCTGTGCACCGCGTCGCCTGCCACGGCCAGCAGGTCCACCGGGCCCAGTTCCACGGGCCGCTGGGCATCGAGTCGGGCGAGCATGAGCAGGTCTTCGACCAGCAGGCCCATGCGCTGTGCCTCGTGTTCGATGCGGTTCATGAACATCGCGGGGTCGGTGGTCGCGCCCTGACGGTACAGCTCGGCGAAGCCGCGGATCGTGGTGAGCGGGGTGCGCAGTTCGTGACTGGCGTCGGCGACGAAACGGCGCATCTTCGCCTCGGAAACGCGCGCGGCGGTCTCGGAGGCCTCGGTGGCGGCGAAGGCCTGCTGGATCTGGGTCAGCATGCTGTTCAACGACTGTGACAGTCGATCGACCTCGGTGACGTTGCCGTGCACCGGGATTCGATGATGCAGCTCGCCACCGGCGATCGCCGCCGCTGTCGCCTCGACCCGGTGCAGCGGTCGCAGACTGCCGCGCACCACGAAATAGGCCGCGATGGCCAGCGCGATCAGCACGATCGCGCCGACGATCAATTGCAGCACAACGAGATTGCGCACCGTCTCGATGTTCTCGGTCAGCGGCCAGGCGACCGTCGCCGTGGCGCGATGACCGTTGACAGTGAGCACCCGCCACTGATCGCCCGAATCGTCCGTCGAGCCGACCGTAATCGGCTGTAGCGCGGGCGGATCGGGTAGGTCGGGCTGGGAATCGGTACCGAAGACGTTGTCGAGGCGCACGTTTCGGGTGCCGTCCGTGCTCTCGGCGGTCACGAAATATCGCCCGGGCGGCTGTCCGGACTCCGAGGAGGGCGGCGGCAGATTCGGCGCGGGCAGCCCCACCCGCCGCTCCCACTCCATCGCCGCGTCCTGCAACTGCTGATCGGTGCGATTCTGCAGCGAGTTCTCCATCGCCTTGGTCACCACGAAACTCGAAGCGACCAAACCGAATCCGGCCAGCGCGACCAGCATCAACACCAGCGTCACCCGCAGGGGAAGTCTGCTCACCGCGTCGGCTCACGCATCACATAGCCGACACCGCGCAGCGTGTGGATCAGCCGCTGCTCGCCGGTGTCGACCTTCTTGCGCAGGTAGGACACGTAGGTCTCCACCACGCCCACCTCGCCGCCGAAGTCGTAGCGCCACACGTGATCCAGGATCCGGGGCTTGCTCAGCACGCTGCCCGCGTTCACCATGAAATAGCGCAACAGCGTGAACTCGGTGGGGGACAAGGCCACCGGCTCGCCCGCTTTCCACACCTCGTGCGTGTCGTCGTCGAGTTCGATATCGGCGAAGCGCAACCGGGTGCTCGCCTTCTCGGGTTCGGCGTGGCCCGCGCGGCGCAGGATCACCCGCAGCCGCGCCACCACCTCCTCCAGGCTGAACGGCTTGGTGACGTAGTCGTCGGCGCCGAGGGTGAGCCCGGTGATCTTGTCGTCCACCTCGTCGCGCGCGGTCAGGAACAGCACCGGCGCGTCGATCCCGTCGGCGCGCAGCCGGCGCAGCAGGCCGAAGCCGTCCATGCCGGGCATCATCACGTCGACGATCAGCGCCTGCGGGCGGAACGTGCGCGCCCGATCCAGCGCCTCGGCGCCGTCGGCCGCCGTCGCCACCTCGAACCCCTGGTAGCGCAGGCTCACCGCCAGCAGCTCGACGATCATCGGCTCGTCGTCGACGACGAGTACCCGCGCCTCGGGCACATCAGGCACACCGCTCATGCCCCTATGCTCCACCACCCCGCTGGGAAGTGGCTGGACCGACGCTGTGAGGTCGCTGTGTGCCGCTAGCGTTGGTCGGCGGGGTAGGTCTGCTCGTCGCTCATCAGCGCCGAACCCGCAACATTGCCCTGCGACAGCGCGTCGAGGAACGCGCGCGCCCAGCGTTCGACATCGTGGGTGAGCACCTGGCGACGCAGGGACCGCATCCGGCGGCGCTTGGTGTCGCGATCGTCGTCGAGGGCGCCGATGATCGCGTCCTTCACGCTGTCCAGGTCGTGCGGGTTGCACAGGTAGGACTGACGCAGCTCGGCCGCGGCGCCGGTGAACTCGCTCAGCACCAGGGCGCCGTTGAGGTCGCTGTGGCAGGCCACGTACTCCTTCGCCACCAGGTTCATGCCGTCGCGCAGGGGCGTCACCAGCATGGCGTCGGCGGCGATGAAGAATGCGATCAACTCGTCGCGGGGGATCGGGCGGTGCAGGTAGTGCACGACCGGGTAGCCGACGCGGGCGAATTCACCGTTGATCCGGCCCACCTGACGTTCGATGTCGCCGCGCATCTTGATGTAGCTCTGCACGCGTTCGCGGCTGGGGGTGGCCAGCTGCACCATCACCGTCTCGGTCGGGTCGACGCGGCCCTCCTCGAGGAGTTCCTGGAGCGCGTTGAGCCGGATGTCGATGCCCTTGGTGTAGTCGAGGCGGTCGACGCCGAGCATGATGTTCTTGGGATTGCCCAGCTCCGCACGGATTTTCGCGGCCCGCTCGCGCACCGAACGACGCCGCGACGACTCGTCGAGTTCGGCCGAATCGATCGAGATGGGGAACGCGCCGACGCGCACCGTGCGGAAACCGACCTGCACGACACCCAGTTTCGAGCGAACCCCGATCGTGCCGCGGGAGGTGGGCTGACCGGCCAGTCTGCGGGCCAGGTAGAGGAAGTTCTGCGCGCCGCCGGGCAGGTGGAAGCCGATCAGGTCGGCGCCGAGCAAGCCCTCGACGATCTCGGTGCGCCACGGCATCTGCATGAACAGTTCGACCGGCGGGAACGGGATGTGCAGGAAGAAGCCGATGGTCAGATCGGGGCGCAGCATGCGCAGCATCTTGGGAACCAGCTGCAGCTGGTAGTCCTGCACCCACACCGTGGCGCCCTCGGCGGCCACCTTCGCGGTCTCCTCGGCGAAGCGCCGGTTGACCTCGACATAGGCCGCCCACCACGCCCTGTCGTACACCGGGCGCACGATCACGTCGTGGTACAGCGGCCAGAGCGTGCCGTTGGAGAACCCCTCGTAGTAGTCCTCCACCTCCTGCGCCGTGAGCGGCACCGGATACAGCTCGAGCCCGTCTTCGATGATCGGCTCGACCTCGACATCGGGCACACCTGCCCAGCCGACCCAGGCGCCTTTGTTGCTGCGCAGCACCGGTTCCAGCGCGGTCACCAGCCCGCCGGGGCTGCGCTTCCACCTGGTGGTGCCGTCGGGCAGGCGCTCGAGGTCGACCGGGAGCCGGTTGGCGACGACAACGAATCCCGAACCAGCGCCGTTCGGCACGAGGGTTTCACTGTTTTCGGACGGACGGTCGTTGGACGGTTGATCGATCATTTGGTCCACTCACGCATCCTTATGCGTCGCAGGGGTGCGCTGTGTCAGGCGGGGGCGATGCCGAGCATCGACAGCAGCATGCGGCATTCGTCGGCGTCTTCGGCGTGTGCCGCGACGACCTTCTGTGCCTGGCGGGCGGTCTCGTCGGCAAGCGGCTCGAGTTCGTCGTCGGCGATGTCGTTGGCGGTGCTCTTCGCGGCCATAATGGGTTCGTCCTCCCGGTTTCCCTGCGCTCTACCTGCGAGTGATCAATACTATCGGGCGCCGGCGCACGGCCGATGAAGTAGCGACGCGTAACACCCCGCCCCGGTGCCGTGTCGTGGCGGTCCCGTTACCGTGGGGCAGTACACGATCGACCCCGCAGAGAGGTTTCTTTCATGCCACTTGCCACGGTGAACGGCATCGCACTGAACTATCAGGTCAAGGGCGACCGTACCAAGGGCACCGACGTCAAGGGCGGTGGTCCGCTGGTGGTGTTGATCATGGGAACGGGCTCGCCGGGCCGGGTGTGGGAGCTGCATCAGGTTCCCGCGCTGGTCGCGGCCGGTTACCGGGTCTGCGTGTTCGACAACCGTGGGATCGCGCCGTCGTTCGAGGCCCCGGGCGGGATGCGGATCGAGGAGTTGGTCGCCGATACCGCCGCGCTCATCGAGTTCCTCGACGAAGGCCCCGCGCTGGTCGCGGGCACGTCGATGGGTGCGCGGGTGGCGCAGGAGCTGGCGCTTGCCCGGCCCGATCTGGTGCGCAAGGCCGTGTTCATGGCCGGACACGGCAGGCTGGATCAGTTCCAGAAGACGTTGTCGGTGGGTGAGCAGGAGCTCGACGCCTCGGCGGTGAAGCTCCCCGCGAAATTCGAGGCGGCGTTGAGCGCGGTGATGAATCTGTCGCCCGCGACGATGGCCGACACCAACTCCGCGCGCGACTGGCTCGATCTGTTCGAGTTCAGCGTGGGGACGCCCTCGGCCGGTGTCCGGGCCCAGCGAGCGATGGATCACGAATTCGATCGGGTCGCCGCGTATCGTTCGATTACGGTGCCCTGCTTGGCAATTGGGTTCGCCGATGATCGGATGATTCCGCCGTACCTCTCGCGTGAGGTCGCCGAGGCCATTCCCGGCGCCCGCTACCAGGAGGTCCCGGATACCGGTCACTACGGCTACCTGGAGCAACCCGAGGCGATCAACAAGATCTTGCTCGACTTCTTCGCCGCCTGACCGCCGTGACCGGGGCAGCATCGGGTAACTCCCTACCAGTAACGTATGCCTTGCTAGGGTCGACACAACGCTCGTGGCTTCGCGGCCGCGCAGTGATCCTGTACACAGCGCCAGTATCCAGTGAGGTGAAATGAGCACCAACCCCTTCGACGACGAGGACGGCCGCTTCTTCGTTCTGGTCAACGATGAAGAGCAGCACTCCCTGTGGCCCGCGTTCGCGGAGGTCCCGGCGGGCTGGCGTGTCGTGTTCGGCGAAGAAAGCCGGGCAGCGTGCGTCGAGTACGTCGAGAAGAACTGGACCGACATGCGGCCCAAGAGCCTGCGTGACGCGATGGCCGCCGACGACGCAGCCCGCGCCCAGTCCTGATCTCCTCCGCCACCGCGTGACACCCATCCGGTGTCGCGCGGTTGGCGTGCGCGGCTAAGATAGTCGCGCACCACCCGCCTCCTTAGCTCAGTGGTAGAGCACCGCTCTTGTAAAGCGAAGGTCGTCAGTTCAATCCTGACAGGGGGCTCGACAAGGACCTGACCTGTGAAAGCAGGTCAGGTCCTTTTTCGTCTCGCGACCATTGTGGCAGTGGCCGGTTAGGGTCGGTGGATGGTTCCGCTGTCTCATGCGGCGGCATTCGTGGTTGCCGCGTTCGTCATCATCGTGATTCCGGGTCCGAATGTGCTGTTCGCTATCGGGCGGGCACTCACCCTGGGGCACAGGCAGGCGATTCTGTCGGTGATCGGCGCGGTGGCCGGCTCGGGGGTTCCGCTGGTCGCGGTGGCCTTCGGGCTGGGGGCGGTGTTGATGGCTTCGTCCGCGCTGTTCCTGATCGTGAAGGTCGCCGGCGCCGGTTACCTCGTCTACTTGGGCGTCGTGACGATTCGGGACCGGAAGAAATTGGTGACAGCGCTCGAAGCGGAGGTGCCGAACACCACGGGTCGGCGGGTGCTGTGGCAGGGCTTCGTTGTCGGCGCGACCAACCCCAAGACGATGGTGTTCTTCGGTGCGGTCCTGCCGCAGTTCACAGTGCCGGAGGCGGGCGCACTGCCCGCACAGCTGCTGGTGCTCGGGGCGATCTTCCTCGTGATTCAGATGGCTTCGGACAGTGCGTGGGCCCTGCTCGCCGGCACCGTGCGGACGTGGTTCGCGCGATCTCCGCGCCGACTCGAGGCGGTCGGCAGCGTGGGTGGGGCGATGATCATCGGAGTGGGCAGCAGCGTGGCGTTCTCCGGGGCCAACTGACCGGTGCGGTGGCGTTATGGGCGGTCGTAGATTCCGTGGTCGCCGATTCGTCGCCAGACCAGGATCGGCTCGCTCTCGTTCGTCTTCTCCAGGTGGAACGTGGCCCTACCGTCCGGTGAGGTGAAATTCCACGTGAGTGAGTAGACCTCGCAGTTGCTCAGTTTGTGAATCCGCAGGTGTGTCGGCCAAGGTGGTGAGCCCGCGAACGCTCCGGCGTCGATGGCCGGCAGGAAGAGTGAGCGTAGGGCTTGCTGAAACATGCGTTGATGTTCAGCGGGCAGACGTCGCAAGTCTCGATCGAACGATGCAAGCGTCCGGTATTTCACTCCACCGCCTCGCTGGGCCCCGACGCCAGCGTGTCGAGGTGCGCCAAGAACGATTCGGCGTTGTCGAAAGTGCTGTGTCGCCCAGCTTCGGCATCGGCTTCGGCCTCGCGTTCAGCTGCCTGGTGGCCCTCGCTCCAGAACCAGATCTCATCGACTGGGACCGGCAAGGTGGGCCGAAGCTCGATCACGCCGTCTTCGCGTTCGGTGATCTCCAGCTGCGCACCTGGCTCGTCCAGCCGGTACTTCTTCCGAAGCTCGGCGGGCAGCGCGACCGTGCCACGTCCCTGGATTGCCGCGTATCCGCGAAAATTGCCCATCGCCCCACTATCCCGCTGAGCAGTAAAGCGGTCAAGCAGCAAAGCTGCTATCCCGGAATGCTCGAGGCTCGTGGATCGATGCGCCCATTTCGGAGAAGATTCGGGGAATCTCGTCGAGAGTTGTCGTATCCGGGTCGGCCCGTTCGTGGTGTGGGTAGAGGCAGCCGATCGGCGGCCACCGAGGAAGGGAAATCGCCATGACTCAGTACCTGCTTTCCGTTGTTGTCGAACCGAGTGTTTATGACATTCCGCAGGAGGAGGCGCAGCCGCAGTACGAGGCGACGGGGAGGTTCAACGACGAGCTCAGGGCCGAAGGGGCGTGGGTCTTCGCGGGTGGGCTCGGACGGATCGATGAGGCCACCACGGTCGACAACACCGGTGCTGACGTGGTTGTCACCGACGGGCCGTATGCCGAGACCAAGGAATGCCTCGGTGGGTTCTGGGTCGTGGAGGCGCCCGACCTCGATGCGGCGCTGAAGATCGCCGCCAGGGCGTCGAAGGTCTGCGAGCAGAAGATCGAGATCAGGACGTTCGACGGCGCATGAGCGACGACACTCGCGCCCGGATCGATCGGATCTACCGCGAGGAGTACGGCCGGGTGGTCGCCTCGCTCGCTCGACGGTTCGGCGATCTTGACATCGCCGAGGACGCCGCGGGCGAGGCCCTGCTCACCGCCATCGAACGGTGGCCGGTCGACGGCATACCGCCCAACCCGGGCGGCTGGCTGACGAAGACCGCGGGCAACCGCGCGATCGACCGGATCCGCCGTGAATCACTGCGCGACGCGAAACACCAGGCAGCCATGATCATCGACGATCACACACCGCACGAACCGACCGGACCGATCAACGACGACCGTCTCCGGCTCGTCTTCACTTGTTGCCATCCGGCATTGGCGCCGGAGGCGCGAGTCGCGCTGACACTGCGCCTGCTCGGCGGGCTCACCGTCGGCGAGATCGCTCGTGCGTTTCTCGTTGCCGAAACGACCATGGCGCAACGCATCACCCGCGCCAAGGCCAAGATCAAAGCCGCGCACATCCCGTTCCGCGTGCCCGATCGCGAGGACGTCACCGATCGGCTCGGCGGTGTGCTCGAGGTCATCTACCTCATCTTCAACGAGGGGTATCTGGCAGGCGCGCAATCTGTTCGGGCCGACCTGACGGCCGAGGCCGTTCGGCTCGGCCGCATCATGCGCGATCTGCTGCCCGAGGACGGCGAGGTTGCCGGGTTGCTCGCGCTGATGTTGCTCATCGACGCCCGCAGCGCGGCACGTTTCGCGGGCGGGGAGCTGGTGACGCTCGACGAGCAGGACCGCGGCGGCTGGGACCACACCCTCATCGCCGAGGGACACGCGCTGGTACGCGAATGCCTGCGCCGAGTCGCGGCAGGCGGCGACCCACCTGGTCGCTATCAGATCATGGCGGCGATCAACGCGGTCCACACCGACGCGGCCGACCCCCGCGACACCGACTGGAACCAGATCGTCGCCCTCTACGACCAGCTCTACACCGTCACCCCGACCGCGATCGTCGCCCTCAACCGAGCCGTCGCCATCGCCGAACTGGACGGCCCCAATGTGGCGCTGGCACAGATAGATTCACTGCCACTCGACGGCTATCATGCCTGGTACGCCGCCCGCGCCGACCTGCTGCGCCGGTTGGGGCGCAGCGCCGAGGCGAGATCGGCCTACGACGCCGCGATTGCCGCCACGCAGAACCCCGCCGAGCGCGCGTACCTGAGCAGGAGGCGTGAGCATCTTGTGTAGAACTGCTGTGACGTCCGGCATGGACTCGCTTGGTCAGCGCGGCCCGTTCGTGTTGAGGTAGAGGACGGGGTCGTCGCCGAATGCGCCCTGCTCGTTCATCGCCAGCAGCGCCGCCATGGCCTTGGCGGTGTAGACCGGTTCGAGGTGCAGGTGCTCGCGGTCGCCTGACAAGGTTTGAGCGCGTTCGCCTTCCGACGTCGGGTGGCCGTAGCCGCTGCCGAGCCAGTCGGTGACGATATCGATGTCCTCGACTCGCGGTTCGAGATCGGACAGGTCCGCGCCTCGCTGACGCAGCAGGCGCGCGGTACGGCGGGCGAGCCGGGTGATCGTCGCCGGGTCCAACCGCAGCGTGTCGTTGACGACGACACCGACTGCCCGGGTCGTCAAGCCCGCCATCCGCAATCCGAGCTGCAGCCCCGCGATCGTGCCGCCGGATCCGACGGCGGTCACGAGGTGGGTGGGCTCGGGTAGCTCGCCGCGGTCTACTTGTCCGGCCAGTTCGAGCGCGGCCTCGACGTAACCGAGGACACCGACCGGCGAGGACCCGCCGGGCGGCAGGAAGTAGGGCAGATGCCACCCAGTGGTGTGCCGGGCGAGCAGCATCGGCGCGGTGAGGATGGTCCGCGTCTTCGAATGCGTGAAATACAGCGCGGCGCCACAGTTCTCGAGTCGGTTCAGCTGGGCACGAACGTGCTCGTCCACGGGCTGGTCGACGAGGGCGAGCGCGGTGCCGAGCCCGTGATCGCGTGCGTACAGGGCGACGGCCAGTCCCCAGTTCGTCCCCAATCCGCCGACGGTCAGGATGGTCCGGGAGCCGCGCCAGTGCGCGTCGGGCAGGATCCATTCCAGCTTGCGGACTTTGTTGCCACCCCACCCGCCGTCACCGAACGCGCCGTCGTCCTTGAGCCAGACCGGCGCGCCACCGGTAGGCAGCGCATCGAGCCTACGGACCGGTGTCGGGCCGGAGCTCAGTCCGATATGCGGCAGGGATTCGCGCAGGCGTGGAAAGCGTTGGTGCAGAAGCGGAGTATTCATCGGCCGGTGTCGCGGAACCAGTCGCCGATCCGTGGGCGCGGCACATTTTCCTCCTCGGATTCGCTACTGCCTACCGTATCGAATCCGCTCCGCGCGCTCACCGAAATCGCCGCCGCCCATGCCGTGACCGAGCGAGCCGGCTCGCTACGAAATCCTGCTGCCCGTGGCGCGAACGGCGGTGTCGTCGCTCGATGATCCGCCCGGCTGACGAGCGCTACGGCACGTAGAGGTCTGCGCCGGAGCACTGCATGGTCTGGCCCGCGGACAGACCGGAGGTGCCTACCGCACCGGTCAGGCGGACCGTGCCCCAGCCGGTGTTCACGTCGAAGCTCGGCATGTCGGCGCCGACGGTGCCGTCCTGGGCGACGACGCCGGATTCGCCGGTGTCGAGATTGGTCCAGTTCACGGTCGCGTGATAGCCGAAGGGACCGAAGTTCGAATCGCCGCGGGGCTGAATCGAAATGGTGCCGGGTCGGTCGTCCGATGAGGTCGCCACCAGCGACAGATAGAACGGGTACAGGTGGAAGTTCGCGTTCGAACCGAGGCACTGAATCTTCGCATCGCGTACCTCCGCCGACGCTGTGCCTGCCCCGAGTAGGGATATCGCAACGACGGTGGTGAGTCCAACGGTCAAACGCATCTGCGAAACCTTCCGATAGGAACGAACCGGAGCCCAGTACATCGTTTCCTGGGCGAAAGAGCAAGTGTCGCTCGCCCCGGCGCCGAACCGTACTGTCGTTCCCCCTTACTCGCTCGGATTCCGGGTAACCGTGCTGGCCGACGGAAATCCATGAGGGTAAAGTCGAATAGAATAACTGGTGCATGCAACCAAACTGTCCACATCGCCAGATTTCAACGCCAGGCACTTGATTCGACCCCATTTAGATTCATCCACCTCCGAAATCTGGAGTATCTCCAGGGACTGAGATCGGTCGGCCAGGTCGATCGTCATAGTGTTGAACAACGTCTTCATTTTCAAAGCGAATACGCTGAAGAATCTAATAGATACAAAAGTCGGATCCGGAGACCTGTCGAAACTGCGTAGCTCCAATTCCGACAGAGAAAGGTTGTAGCGCCACGGCCTGAACTTGAATCCAAAGTGGATCGGAAGATCGCCATCAATTCTCGTATACTCGCGATCAGGTGAAGGGGTTGTCATACCGACTTCCGTTTCGATAGAAGAACACGTTCGACAACGAGCTGCGATTATCCATGATATACGACAATTCCCAGGGGGTTACATGGCCGTCGAAAATTGGGTCAGTTCCTCTTGCTCGTCCAGCTGAAGTGATCCACTCTTGGTCATCGAGTCCGTCGAGGTTGAAATGGACAGGAGTATCTGGATCTTGTACAAAATTTTGAAATTCATTGACCCAATCATCGCCCTGCGAAGGCCAGTCATGATACGACCGCGCCCCGACCGAACTGGCAAAATCCTGTAGAGCCATCGGGTCGCCATCGATTTCGCTGAAGCCTAGAGCAATTCCGCCATCGCAGTCAGGCGCGAGCCCTAGGGAGTCCGACCAACGCGTCGGATTCCGTGGATACGTCGCCGGGTTAGGCGCGGGTGCGAGCCCGAGTGGATCTTGGGTGAGATAGCGACCGGTTTCTGGGTCGTAGTAACGGTGGTGGTTGTAGTGGAGGCCGGTTTCAGGATCGTGTTGTTGGCCTTGGAATCGGTGGGGCGTAGTGGTGCCCGTCCAGATAGTCTGACCCCAGAGGGTAGTGGTGGCTGTTGAGGCGATTTCGCCGGTGGTGGGGTCGGCGAGGTGAATTGGGGCGCCCTGGAGGTTGGTGACGATTGCCCAGAATTGGTCGTCGACCGATTGTGTGAGGGGGACATGAGTGATGGGATGGTTGGCCCAGGTGTGGGTTTGGGCGCCAGAATTTGCGGTAGTGGTGGTTTGTTCGGCGAGATGGATTCCCTCCCAGGAGAAGCGGGTTTCGCTCGATCGGTGACGTTTGGTGGTTCGGCGGCCGAAGGGGTCGTAGGTGTAGGTCCAGGTGTCGTTGTCGGGGGTGGTGACTTCGGTGAGCTGATCGAAGGCGTTGTAGCGGTAGTGCCAGATGGCGGGTTTGCGGGAGATCCGGGTCTTTTCTTTACGGATGAGGCGGCCGGCGGTGTCGTAGTGGTAGCGGATGCGACCGGCTCGGATAAGGAGGTTGTTGCGGTATTCGAACCGCGGATCAGTTGCAGGTTCGGATGGGTTGTTGTCGGGCGGGACAGGATCAGATGGTGCTGGTGATGAGGGAATCTCGGCCGTAGTGAGGTTCGACAGGGCGTCGTAGCTGTACTGCTCGGTGACACCGTCGCTTGGGGCGGCGATGTGAGTGATTCGGCCGAGGGCGTCGAGGGTGTAGTCGCGGCGACGACTGGTGGTGGGTGACGTGGTGGTGTGGCTGGTGATGTAACCGTCGGGGCGCCAAGCATATTCGTCGCGTTCGAGGAGTCGGGTGGGGGTGCTGGTGCGCGGGTCGAGTCGGACGAGTTCACGGCTGACGGTCTGGCCAGACGCGCTATAGATGTTGTGTTGTCCGATACCGGCACTGTGCCAGCTGTTCTGGCGTCCGATCGAGTCGTGGGTGAAGTCGAATCGGTGCCCGTTAGTAGTTAGTGCGGAGATTCGCCCGGTCGGGGTGCGTTCATATTTGGTCGACGCGCCGCTGGGAGTCGAGTATCCGATGCGGCGGCCGTGTTCGTCGTAGTCGTAGGTGACAGGTCTTCCGTCGACGTGCTGGGTCAGGACTCGGCCCGCTGGAGTGTGGGCGAAGGTGACCGAATGGACCACGTCAGCATGGATCCCGTTTCGGGCGGTCGCGAGTTGCCCGGTCGGGGTGTAAGTGTTGGTGATCCATTCACCGGTGTCTGTGCTGACACCGGTGAACCGGCCCAGGATGTCGAAGGTGAGGCGGCGTTGGACACCGGTGGGTGTGGTAATGATGCTGGGCCGGTTGAGGAGGTCGTAGTCGGTGCAAATGACTGAGCCGTTGAAATCGGTTTCGGTGCAGACATTTCCAGCCGGGTCGTATTCGTAGGTCCAGGTATCACCGAGTGGGTTGGTGACCGAGGTGAGCCGACGTTCGGTGTCGTGGGTGTAGGAGGTAACCGCACCATCGGGGGTTTCGCGGGTGGCTACCAGATCGAAAGTGCCGTATGTGTAGCGGGTGATCGCACCGACTTGGTTGGTGTGGGTGAGTAGGTTCGCTTCACCGTCATAGGTCCACGACTGGACAGTGCCATCAGCATCGGTACGTGACAGCCGCTTTCCCTCGACCGAGTATCGGTTGATGCTCGTGTAGCCGAGGGGATCTGTGATCGTGACCGGTCGACCGAACATGTCGCGTTCGACGACAGTGACGGCGTTGCCGGGTTCGACGATCCGGATCGGTAGGCCGGCGTCGTCGACGTCGATGCTGGTGGTGGCACCGGTCGAAAGCGTGACCGAGGCCGGTGCACCGCACCGATGATGGGTGTAAGCAGTGGTGACACCGTCCGCATCCGTGACGCTGGTGAGGTTGCCATGGTCGTCGTAGGTGCGGGTGGTGGTGGTGCCGTCGACGTCGGTGATCGTGGCCGGACGCCGTGGTGCGGTGTAGCTGATGCTGATGGTTTGTTGGTCGGGGCGTCGGACCAGGACCAGGTCGCCGTCGGGGTTGTAGAGGTAGACGGTGGTGTTGGCGTAGGCGTCGACGTGGCGGACTGGTTGGCGGTACTCGTTGTAGTCGGTGATCGAGGTGGCACCGCGTGGGTCGATCAGGTTGCGTAGGCAGAGGTCTTCGTCGAACTCGAAGGTGGTGGTGGCGCCGAGGGAGTTCGTGTGATGAGTGCGCGAGCGGCGGAAGTCGACAATCGCCTCATACGTGAAAGTCGCCGACAGGATGTTGTCGGTGCCGACCTGTTCGATGACCCGTCCGGATCGGTCGTAGGTGTTGCGCATTTCGGTGCCGCGGGAGTCGCGCCACGACAGCATCCGGTGTTCGTTGTCGTAGGCGAAGGTCGTGGTCGCGCCGACACCGTTGGTGACCGTGGTGAGATCACCTGCTGTGTAACCGAACTCGCGAACAGTCGTTTCCAGCGGCTCGCCGGTGGGGGTGGTGGCGAGGACGGTCAGGCCGGTGACGCGGTCGTCGGTGGTGTCGATGCGGACGCGGTATCCGCCGGTGTGGGTGACTTCGGTGGGTTGGCCGGTGCTGGTGTAGTGGAAGGTGATTCGGTTGTGGTGGTGGTCGGTGATCTCGGTGATCGGATAGGTGCCGAGTGCGGTTTCGGGCCCGTCCGCCACGGTCGGTCGGAATATGTAGGTGAGTTCGCGGTCTGGGTCGTGGACTGAGTATCCGCCGGTTTCGGTGCGGGTCATGGTCGCGCGGGTGCCCTGGTGGACCGGCCGGACTGGGACGTCGGGGGCGGTGTGGGGGAACTGCCACAGTTCGCCGTCGGGTCCGACGAACCGGACTCCGACCTGGTCGACTTCGACGCGCATGTCCAGGGTCGCGGCCCAGGAAGGCCCGAACCATCGGCCGAAGCGGTAGGACGAGCGGTGCCGGCGGGTCAACATCAGTGTCAGTACGCCGGGGAGTTCGATATCGGTTGCGGGGAGCAGGAATTCGCCGGTCGCGACGTCGACCGGGTCACCGCAGTCGGTGGTTTGTTTCGCGGTTTTGTTGAGGTCGGGTTTCTGCGAATCGGTTTGGTCGGGAAGCTTGCTGGTATCGCTCGGGGTGTTCGCGGGTTTCGTGCTGCCCGGGGTGTCTGGGTTGTCGGTGGTTTTGGACGGTGTGTCGGGTGTACTCGACGGATTCGTCGGTGTGTCAGGCTGTTTCGTAGTCGCCGGTGTTGTCGAGGTGTCGGTGTTCTTCGCGGCCGCGGGGCTCGTGGTGGTGGTGTCGGCGTTCTTCGAGGTCTTGGACGGGGTCTTCTTGAACGCCTTCGCGATATCGCCGAATGCCGACTTCAACTGCTTGAGCAACGGCTTCAGCTTCGACATCGTCTTGGCCAACTTCGAGAACAACTTCGAAATCGTCGCGACAGTCTTCGCGATGTAAGCGGTGGCTTGGACCGCGACCAGCGGGGTCGCCAGACCGACCGAGAACACCAACTCCGCCGCCCACACCGCAAGACGACCAACAGTCTGGGCTACCAAGTCACGCACGGTCTCGCGAACCGCGGCCACGATCCCACCCGCCATCCGGATCGCCGAAGCTGCCGCGGTCGCGGCGGTGTTGGCCGCAGTGAGCAAGTTGGTGGTGTTCGACGCCGCCGATTTGTAGGCGGTGGCGGTTTGACCAGTCCAATCCGCGACATCGGCTGTAACCGCGGCATTTTGGGCGGTCGCTACCTCGCTGATTCGGGCGGCAACGTTGTCCCAGGTCTTGGCATAAGCCTCGATCTGCGCGGGGTCACCCGCGATCCAATCCAGGGCATCCTGCAATGGTTGGCAGTGCTCGATCAGCCAACCCACGCCGTAACCGGCCAAGGTGCCGAGTGGGTCCACGACCAACGAAACCGCTTCGGCGCCGAGACCGACGACACCCAGACCTACTTCGATCCAGGAACCGCCCGAGATCGCGTCGGACAGGTCGGTGACCGAGCTGACCAGGCTGATACCGGTGGACCAGTCGGTGGTGTCTTCCTTAGCCGCGATCAGGGGATTGGCGGCCATTACAGACCGGACTCTTGGGTCTTGAGCGCAGTGGCGTTGGTGGTGTCACGAATTGTGAACGCGTCCGTGACCGCAGACATGTTCGAGCTGAGTTCTCCGCCTGCTCTTGTCATATTCAGTGTCCCACCCCCTGGTGTGATGCCACCCCTGCTCAGCGGGCAACCCTGCCCGCGACCTGCGGTGTCGAACTTGATCGGCCCGGTCCGAACCGGTCGCCATGACCCTGCGGCACGCAGTGCCAAGGGATGAGCGTACTGGAATCCCGAGGGCTGGTACCGGTGGTGAAATCGATGGAACCGCAAGGGCACTCCGTTGCGTCTACAGGCGTAGCGGAGTGCCATGCGATGGCATCGCTACAGCATGGAAATCCCGTAGATCGTCCAGACCCGTACGGAATTGCCATGGGATGACGGGCCACAGGGCCTGGTTGTGTTGATTACCAGGCTGATTGGCGGGTGCCGGCCGTGGCTTTCTCGATCAGGTGATGGAGGTGGGCTTCGATTCGGTCGGGGGTGGTGGGGGTTACTTCTACTCGTTCGCCTTCTTGGATGAGGTAGCGGCCGTCGTCGGTGTAGTCGACCAGTTGGAGGGTGGTGCCGCCTTCTTGCCAGCCGTCCAGGGCCGGGCCGGTTGCTACGCGGAATTCCGCGTAGGTGGTGAAGGGGCGTTTGAGGAATTTGAGGGCTTGTTCGGCGGGGGTGCGGTGGCGGGCGTAGGGGTCGGGGGTGGTGGTGAAGTCGTCGCGGTGGACGTTGAAGCCGCCGGTGGTGCCCGCGGGAGTTTTCGGGAGGATGGACAGCAGGCGGGTGACGATGGCGTGGGCCGGGCGCAGGGTGATCAGGATGTTGCCGCCCTGGCCGTATTCGGGACCGGGGAGCTGGGCGGCGACTACGCCGTTGCTCGCCTCGGTGGTCGCGCAGGCGCGGACCATCCGGGTGCGGCCGTCGAAGCGGTGCCCGAACAGTTCCACCCGGATTTCGGGGTGCGCGAGGGCGTGCAAGGCGTGGTACAGCGATTCGTCGGTGCCCATTTTGGCGATCAGCGAATCCGCGGCACGACGGCATTCCCGGTCGAACTCCACCTGCGTTTCGACACCTGCCGTGAAGGTGAGGGGCCAGGGCATACGGTCGCGGCCGAGCGTTTCCCAGGCGACCCAGAACTCGAACGGGGTCAGCTCCCAGGTGTCGGTCATGCGTCGCCGCCGATCACCGGCGGGACGTGCAAGCGTTCGGGGCCGAGCAGTTCTTCGTGGACGCCGCGCAAGTAGTCGGGGGCCTGGTGCTCGTTCTCGTCGTCCTTGCCGCCGCCGCGCGCGCCGGGGGCGCCCATTCCGCCCATGCCGGAGCGGCCCGACGACGTACCGGAACCCGCGCCCGCTCCCGCACCGGCGCCCTGCTTCTGACCGGCGGTCCCGGGGACCGCCGCGCCGGGCGTGCCCGCACCTGCTCCGGCACCCGCGCCTGCTCCGCCGCCGGAGCCGAGTCCGCCGGGGGACGTGCCGGCCGGGGTCGTGCCAGGGCTGGTGCCTGACGGGGTAGTGGTGGTGGGGGTTTCCGGAGTTGTCGTGGCCGCGGTGGTCTCGTCGCCGGTGGTGTCGTCAGTGGTGCTGTCGTCGTCACCAGGGTCGGTGGTGGTGGGGGTTTCCGGCTCCGTGGTGGAGGGGGTGGTGTCGTCGGTGCTCGGCTTGGTGGTGGTGCCGGTGGGCTTGTCGGTGGTGGTGCCCGTCGGCTTGTCCTTGTTGGTGTCGCCGGTCGGCTTGTCGGACTGGGGTTTCGATGGCTCGGGAACCTTCGGGACCTGGGTGTCGGACTGCTGCGCGACTGGCTTGTAGACGGTCTCCATCACCTGGCGAGCCGCGGCTTGGGCGGCATCGGAGCGGCCTGCGCTGGTGCTGTCCATGACGAAGTTGGTTACGGTGCCGAGCCCGGGCGCGACCGCGTTCGAGAGCGTGGTGGCGACTAATCCTGCGACGGTGCTGCTCTGTTGGTCGGACTCGTGCGGTACCGAGTACTTCACCTGGTTGAAGCCGGAGTAAGCCTCTTCCATCTTGTTGCCGATCAGGGAGGCAGCCTGGTCGACCTTGTGCACGTCGGCGAGATAGCTCTTGGTGCTCGCCAGCGCTTGGCTCGCTGCGCTTCCCGACCAGCCCCGCTCCATTTCCTTCTGGATACTGTCGTGGAAGGCGGTGGCTTTCGTCGTGGTGTCGGTTGCCAACTGCCGCCAGCCTTGAACGCTGGTGCTCATCGTCTCGGGGCTGATCGACTCGACAAATTTCATGATGTCCGAATGGCTCATGGTGAGGAACGATTCTAGAACGGGCGGCACGACCTGCGGTGTGAACTCGCCGGAAAATCCGTTGGCAAGGCTGGAATTCTCGGCGTAGATGCGAGACCGTGCGCTGTTGCCCGCAGCCTGGGCGTCTAGCTCGGACTGCGTGGCGGAGATATCGGAATCGAACAATGAGCCGATTCGGTCACCAATTCTGGACGGGCTCGACGCTGTCAATGCAACGCTGCCCAGTTTGCTCATGAAATCTGAAAAGGTCATTTATCCCCCCGGATTCAGTCTACTTTGTTGGTCTGTTGTTTGATAGCGAGCTGAGTGGCTTCGTCGCAGTTCTTGTATGCGGCACCGGCTTTGCGGTACATGTCGGCCATGGCTGCTAGCACTTCTTGATGGAGGCGGATGGCATCGGAGTAGGAACCGGTGCCAGGGCCGCCGATTGCAAGGTCTGCAAACTTCTGCCCAAGCTTGGTTGCTGAGCCCAAGCTGCCGAAAGACCCGACATTGACCATGCTCTGCGTCCGGGACTTCAGTCGGTCCAGGTCAGAAATGTAGTTATCGCAGTGCTTCGCGCATCTCTCGGCGGTGTCGAATTCGATCACCAGCCTGCCTGCGGCGGCTTCGCCGGCTAGCGTCTGAAATTTTTTTGTGAGCTCGTGAGGATCGGCCATTTCGTATATCTCCAGTGTGGATACGGTCGTCGCTAGCGGGGGATTGATGAAGCGAAATGAGGTGCCGCATCATTCACCCAAACGCAGGGGTCGGTGGTCGAGTTACTGCTCGAGGCTTTGCTTGCCGTCAAGGTGACCCGTCCCTGGCTCGTGTCGAAGGCGATTTCGCATTCTTCCGGAGGGTTGATCGTGCCCAAGTAGAACTGCAAGGCCGGCCTGCCGCTGACTGTTACATCACGAAAATCTCGAAAATACTGGTTCTCGCGAAATTGTTGCAGCGTATTTGTCGTGGAAAAGAACGAAACGAAGTGATCGCCTGCTCGCCAACTGCAGCCCTTCCAATCCGGTCGCGGTACCGAGAAGGGGTTGTCGTCCTTCGTTGCAGGATCGGCCCCCGCCGCCTGCAACACACTGTCCGACACAGCACACGGATCGAACAGCTGCTCCTTGGTCAGCGGAGCCCCGCTGGCCTCAGGCTGCCCGTCGACCGCTGTGGAACATCCGGCAAGCGCCACTACAGCGCACACCCCGGCGGCAAAGCCAACCACTCGCATCGTCTCTCCTCTTTCGCACACAACGACCACTCGATGTCTTAGACGCGCGCCCGGTCGTTTCGGTTCCATCCAGGGCAGAACTCAGGCTGGGACGTTCGCTTCGTGGCCGAGGTCGCGGAGGGCGGCCTTGATCTTGGTCTGGGCTTCGTCGAGGGATTCGGGGGTGGGGTCGGTGTTCGCGCCCGAGATGTCGAAGTCGCCCATGGTGTAGGCGGGGAAGACGTGGGTGTGCAGGTGGGGGACCTCGAGGCCGGCGATGAGCAGGCCGGCGCGGGGGGCGTCGAAGGCGACGCGGACGGCCTGGCCGATCTTCTGGGCCACGCCCATCATCCGGGCCATCACGGCGGGATCCACGTCTTGCCACTGGTCGATCTCCGCGCGCGGGACGACGAGGGTGTGGCCCTGGGTGACGGGGCCGATGGTGAGGAAGCCGACGAACTCGTCGTCTTCCCAGACGAAGCGGCCGGGGATCTGACCTGCGATGATCGCGCTGAAGACGGATGCCATACCGGTGAGCGTAGCTAGATCGACACGAAATGCGACAGGATGCCCTGCACCTCGTAGATGTCGACCTGACGGTTGAAACGCTGCTTGACCGGCTCGTCGCCGCTGCCGATCCAGATGTAGAGCTCCGCGTCGAGGTCGAAGGTGCCCGCGGTTTCGACGGCGAAGTGGCTGATCGACCGGTAGGGGATGCTGTGGTAGCTGACCTTGCGGCCGGTGACGCCCTGTTTGTCGACCATGATCAGGCGGCGATTGGTGAACAGCATCGCGTCGCGGACCAGGATGAACGCGGCGTACACCTGCTCGCCCTGCCCGAACAGCTTCGCGTATTCCTGCTGGGCGGCGGCCGGATCTATGCGACCGGCATTGCCCATCATCCCGTCGAGCAGGCCCATGGCATTCCCCCGTTTCGGTGGCGGCTGCCGCGCCACGCCTGGTCCCATTGTGGCGCAATCGAACCCGGGCCGCGAGGGCCGAGCCGCATCGCGACGGCCCGATCGCCGGCCCGAAGCGCCCTCGCGGGGGTGACGATCGCGCTACCCGATCGCGGACCTTGTATCGGAACGGGGCGTGCGAAGTACGCGCGAAGTACGCGACTAATCTAAGGCCGTGCGCGTACTCGTCATCGGTTCCGGAGCCCGTGAACATGCCCTCGTCCTGGCGCTGCGCCGGGATCCGTCCGTGACGGCGGTGATCGCTGCCCCGGGCAACCCCGGCATCGGCCAGCACGCCGAGCTACGCCCGGTCGATCCCTGCTCCGCCGACGACGTCGCCGCGCTGGCCGGTGAAGTGGCCGCCGACCTGGTGGTGATCGGCCCCGAGGTGCCGCTGGTGCTCGGCGTCGCCGACGTCGTGCGCGCGGCCGGATTCCCCGTGTTCGGCCCGTCGGCCGACGCGGCGCGGATCGAGGGGTCGAAGGCGTTCGCGAAAGATGTGATGGCGGTGGCCGGGGTGCGCACCGCGCACAGCGAGATCGTCGACAGCCCGGCCGAGCTGGACGCGGCGCTCGACCGCTTCGGCCCGACCTGGGTGGTCAAGGACGACGGGCTCGCCGCGGGCAAGGGCGTGGTGGTGACCGCCGACCGGCGCGCGGCCCGCGATCACGGCGCCGAACTGCTCGAGCAGGGACATCCGGTGCTGCTGGAGTCGTTCCTCGACGGTCCGGAGGTGTCGCTGTTCTGCCTGGTCGACGGTGAGACCGTGATCCCGCTGCTGCCCGCACAGGACCACAAGCGGGTCGGCGACGGCGATTCCGGCCCGAACACCGGCGGCATGGGCGCTTACACGCCGCTGCCGTGGCTGCCCGCGGAGACGCTGAACGAGATCGTCGACGACGTGGTGAAGCCCGTCGCCGCCGAGCTGGTCGCGCGGGGCAGCTCGTTCTCGGGCCTGCTGTACGCGGGTCTGGCGATCGGTACGAACGGCCCGGCTGTCGTCGAATTCAATTGCCGCTTCGGTGATCCCGAGACCCAGGCGGTGCTCGCGCTGCTGGACAGCCCGTTCGCCGAACTGCTGCACGCCACCGCGACCGGGCGCCTCGCCGAGGTCGACGCACCGCGCTGGAAAGACGGTTCCGCGATCACCGTCGTGCTCGCCGCCGAGAACTACCCGGCGCGACCGCGTACCGGCGATGTGATCACCGGTGCCGATGACGGCGCGCTGGAGGGCGAAACGCTGGTGCTGCACGCCGGTACGGATCAGCGCGCCGACAAGGCGCTGGTGTCGGCGGGCGGGCGTGTGCTGAACGTGGTCGGTGTCGGTGCGGACCTCGCGCAGGCGCGGGAGCGGGCCTACGCGCGACTCGCGGGAATCAAGCTCACCGGCAGTCATTTCCGGACTGATATCGGCGCGACCGAAGTTGTTGTCCCGGAACGCAACAGCGTCGCGGGGTAATTCGCGCGATCGGTGATCAGCGGTGCGCGACCGCTGATCACGATCGAGCGGGAAACGGTGGCGCAGCACGTTGCGCGGCTGCGCCGATCAGGCGGTGAGGTCGAGGACCTGGGCGTTCGGAGCATTCGTCTGGATGGAGGCGATCCCCTTCTTGGCGCCTTCCTTGCTTTCGTATCCCTGACTTTCGAGGACGATTTCGCCGTTGCCGGCCTTGAGGTGGAAACGGAACTTTCCCGCCTTGTCCTTGAATACCTCGAACTTGCCTGCCATGGTTGCCTCGCTTCGGTTCGGAGGAAAACACTCGACAGGTCTCACATTAACGTTCCCGTGATGTCGGTGGTCTCGACGCGATGTCAATCGAGACGCAATCCATGCACAGCGAGCCAGGCCTGCGGATCCACATGCTGACCGTTTTGCACGATTTCGAAATGCGGTCGGTGCGCTGGTGCTGCACGCCGGTACGGATCAGCGCGGACAAGGCGCTGGTGTCGGCGGGCGTGCGTGTGCTCAACGTGGTCGGCGTCGGCGCGGATCTCGCGCAGGCACGGGAACGGGCTACGCACGGCTTGCGGGCATCAAGCTGCCCCGGCAGTCATTTCCGGACCGATATCGGTGCGACTGAAGTTGTTGTGCCAGAGGATAATTCGTAGCTCTGGTCACGGCCAGGCGCAGTCGCCCGGGTTGGGAGTCATCGGTCCCAACCCGGTGCAACTCGGTTGTATAGCTGCGATCGACCGCGCGCAACGAATACTCGAAAAACCCGTCCGGCACAGACGAGCCGGTAGCTCATTGACCGCGAAACTCGATGTGAACTATTCGCAGGTCGGCGGAGCGCTCATCCACCATGACATCGCGAATCATGCCGTCACCTTTTGCGGACCTAAATGTATCTTGCGATCTCCGAACGCTCGGCGAAGTGACAAGGTCGGGTCCGGCGATTATTCGCTCTGGGTATGGCGGAAGACCGCCCTTGAATGGAGAGACGAACTTTGAATTCTCCAACATCGCGGCCAATCCATCAGGTGATGTCTCGACGACTAGATTGTATTTCACATCCGCCCGAGGCTGCTCCAATTTCCTGACGAGCAACACGTTTCCGTCCGCTGGAAGTACCCAGTCTCCATACTTCGCCGCTTCCGTAATCAGTTCCGGACTGATCGATGCCTCCTGGACTGTCCCCGATTCTCGGGAGCTTGGATCTGCACACCCGGACCCCACGAGTACTGACAGCCCGAGTATCCAGACAATCAGTGAACCGGGAATTCGCAGTCTTTCCCGAATCGCAACCATGATGGCGCTGGTTTTGTATGTGGTGTCCGCAGTACTCAAACTCTGGCCGAGACCTTTATCGCCGAAGCGTCACTTTGCAAATCCGTAGAATGGGCAGACCGAAATTTTTCGAACGGCGAAACGAGTTCTGCGAAACGTCCCGTAGCGCCAGGTAGTGATGAGTTCGACGCAATCTCTTGCAGATCCAACTTGAAGCCATTCAGGCGGGACACGTCGACCGACAGGTCGCTCACATTGCCTCCATGGCGTTTTGATCGTGTGACGCTGGTCGCGACCAGTCACCTATATGTTTCAGGCATGATCTAATTAATTTTCGCTGCAAAGACATTGGACCTCCCCTTGATCTCCCGGGGGAATAGTAGCCCACTTCACGCACGCTGGCGAGGTACTCGAATCGACTGGGCAGGTGTCCGCTGTGCGGTCAGTCGAGACGCAATCCATGCACAGCGAGCCAGGCCTGCGGATCCACATGCTGGCCGTTTTGCACGATTTCGAAATGTAGGTGCGGGCCGGTGGAATCGCCACGGTTGCCGATGCGCGCGATCTGCATTCCGGCGGGGACGCGCTCGCCCTGGGAGACGAAGAAGTCGTACATGTGGCCGTAGATGCTGATGGTGCCGTCGTCGTGGCGGATGCGGACCCAGAGGCCGAAGCCCTGCGCCGGGCCTGCCTCGACCACGGTACCGTCGGCGACGGCGTAGATGGGGCTGCCGATGGGGCCCGCGATATCGATGCCGCGGTGCATGGTGCCCCAGCGGGAGCCGAAACCGGAGGTGAACGCGCCCTTCGCGGGCAGGCTGAACCCGCCGACGGACGGGGTCGAGCCGGGCACCGGCACCATCGCGCCGGGAACCACCGGGGCGCGCTGGCCCATCCAGTCCTGCCATTCACCCGATGCCGCGGCCGCCGCCTCCGCTTTCGCGCGTTCGAGCGTGGAACGGGCCGCCGCGGCGACCACTTGTGCCTCGCGGCGCTTCTCACCTGCGTCGATGGCAGCGAGCATGCGGGTCGCCGACTGGGGGTTGGGGAGCAGTTGCGGGGGATAGGCGACGGCCACGTGGATCGCTTCGCCGGGTGCGAGCGGGGCACCGTCGACGACGGCGCCGAACTGTCCGTCGGCTGCCACGAACACCGCCACCGCGGCCATTGCGGCGATGAGTACGCGCCGTTCGACCAGCACCTGACGCACCCGATCGCGACTCGGCCGCCGTGCCCACAGGTCTTCGGCTTGCGCCTTCGGCCGCCGCCAGAAGACCTTGCGCATCTCACCGCTACGCAGCTCACCGGCGATCTCCCCGACCACCGGGTACCGTGCGGCCCACTCCGTCATACGGTCGCGCGCCGCTCCCTTCGACGGCAACTGCTCCCGCCAGTTCGCCTGCAAGATACGGCCATTGACGCTGACAGCCCGACGGCTCGCACCAGTTCTCGATCGCGTCGACTCGGCTGACCCGCTAGACGCGCTTGCCGTCGCAGTGTCTCCCGCCGACCCGCCCGCCGCTGTCGATTCAGCGTCCCCGTCGGCCGCGCGAATGTCGGCGGTGAGCTGTCCGGATTCGGTGTCCACGCTCTCCTCGGGGGTGCCCGCCCGCACGTCCCGTGCCGTCCCTGTCCGCTTCATCCCGCCCCCGCGCCCCGGCCCCGACGTGACCACAGAGGTCGCGTCGGTGGCTGCGTATTCGCTGTCGGAGCCATTGTGCCGACCATATCTGTGAACGCCCGCAATCGGGTGCTCTACCGTCTCTCGGGTGTCCAGAGAATCGCGCCGGTCGGCCATCGCCCCTTTCTACGTCATGGATGTGTGGAAAGCGGCCGCTGAACGCGCCAGGTCGCACGGCGATGTGCTGGTGCTCGCGGCGGGGCAGCCGTCCACGCAGGCGCCCGCGCCGGTGTTGCGGGCTACCAGGGCGGCGATCGATCACGAATTGCTGGGCTATACCGAGACATTCGGCATTCTGCCGCTGCGCGAGGCCATCGCGGGGCACCACAGCGAGACCTACGGCTACGACGTGCACCCGGACGAGGTGGTGGTGACGACCGGGTCGTCGGGCGCGTTCACGCTGATCTTCCTGGCCGCCTTCGACGTGGGCGACACAGTGGTGGTGGCGCGTCCGGGCTATCCCGCCTACCGCAACACGCTGTCCGCGCTCGGCTGCGAGGTCGTCGAACTGGACTGCGGCCCGCAGACCAGATTCCAGCCGACCGTGGCGATGCTCGAAGCGCTGCCGGAGCCGCCGAAGGGTCTGGTGGTGGCCAGCCCGGCCAACCCGACCGGCACCATGATCGACCCCGCCGAACTCGCCGCGCTGGCCCGCTGGTGCGAACAGCACGGCACGCTGCTGATCTCCGACGAGATCTATCACGGCATCACCTACGCGGGCGCGAGCACACCGACCTCCTCGGCGTGGGAGTTCTCCCGTGAGTCGGTGGTGATCGGTTCGGTGTCGAAGTACTTCTCGATGACCGGCTGGCGGCTGGGCTGGATGCTGGCCCCGGCCGACCTGCGCCCGGCGCTGCAGCGGCTGGCGTCGAATATGACGGTGTGCCCGCCCGCCATCTCCCAGTACGCCGCCGTGCACGCCTTCGGGCCGGAAGCCAAGGATGAGCTGGACGGGCATGTGCGCCGGTACGCGCGCAACCGGGCGCTGCTCCTGGAGGGTCTGCCCGCGATCGGAATCACCGATCTCGCGCCCGCCGACGGCGCCTTCTACGCCTACGCCGATATTGGTCATTTGACCGATAATTCGCGCGCCTGGTGTGCAGAGGTGCTCACCGAAACCGGAGTCGCGCTGGCGCCCGGACTCGATTTCGACACCACAAATGGAAACCACACGGTCCGTTTTTCCTTCGCGGGTGCCACCGACGACATCGCCGCAGCACTGGAGCGTCTGGGACGGTTCCTGAAGGGCTGATCTGGACACTTGTCAACAGTGATGTGCGACAACAACTTTGCGTAGTACGAACACATCTGTGCCGGGATACGGTAAAACTCAGTTATCCCGAATTCCCAGTGTTTCCCCGATGACGATTGCGCACGGTTGAACTGATGATGACTGGCACGTTGGCACGGTGACCACCGCAACGACCCCGAAAGGCGAACGACGTCGGCAGGCTCTGGTGGCTGCGGCGGCTGAGCTGTTGCTCGAAGGCGGCTTCGACGCCGTGCGACATCGTTCGGTGGCCTCGCGAGCCGATCTTCCACTCGCGTCGACCACCTACTACTTCGAATCGCTGGAGGATCTGATCGCCCGCGCCGTCGAGTTCAGCGGCGCGATCGAACTCGACGCGATGCGCCGCCGGGTCGGTGAGGTCAGTCATCGCAGGCGCGGCACCGAGGCGACGGTCGAGCTCGTGCTCGACGTGCTCGTCGGCCCCGACGACGGCGACCTCGACGCCCGCGGCCAGCTCATCGCCCGCTACGAGCGATCCGTGGCGTCGGCCCGTCACCCCGAGTTACGTGAGGTCCAGCTCCGACTACGCACCCAGCTCGAAGAACTGCTCGCCGACGTGCTGCGCCGCTCCGACCGAGTGGTGCGCCCCGAGCAGTTACGCAGGCTGGTGGCCGTCGTCGACGGTGCGGTGGTCGCCGCGCTGATCGAAGGCCACCCCGAACCTCGCCGACCCGCCAGGGCCGGTCTGCTCGAAATGATCGACATCGTCGCCCCGCCCGTGGTCCCCAACATGATGCCCCAGCAGGCCGAACGGGTGCGGCAATTAGACTGAGTGCTCGTGAGCCTCGTCCCGAATGTCCTCGCCACCCGATACGCCAGCCCGGAGCTCGTCGCGCTCTGGTCGCCCGAGAACAAGATCGTGCTCGAGCGCCGGCTGTGGCTGGAGGTGCTGCGTGCGCAGGCCGAACTCGGAATCGATGTCCCCGCAGGGGTTGTCGATGATTATGAACGCGTCATCGACCATGTCGACCTGGCCTCGATCGCCGAGCGTGAGCGGGTCACCCGCCACGACGTGAAGGCGCGGATCGAGGAATTCAACGCGCTCGCCGGGCACGAGCACGTGCACAAGGGCATGACCAGCCGCGACCTCACCGAGAACGTCGAGCAGCTGCAGATCCGGCTCTCGCTCGAGCACGTGTACCGCCACGGCATCGCCATCGCGGCGCGCCTGGCCGAGCGGGCCGCTGAGTACCAGACCCTGGTGATGGCCGGGCGCTCGCACAATGTCGCCGCGCAGGCCACCACGCTGGGCAAACGCTTCGCCTCCGCCGCCGACGAGATGCTGGTCGGGCTGGCGCGCGTGCGCGAGCTGATCGACCGCTACCCGCTGCGCGGGATCAAGGGCCCGATGGGCACCGCCCAGGACATGCTCGACCTGCTCGACGGTGACGCGAACAAGCTCGCCGCCCTCGAGCAGCAGGTGGCCACTCACCTCGGCTTCGCGAACGTGTTCACCAGCGTGGGTCAGGTGTACCCGCGCTCGCTCGATCACGATGTGCTGTCCGCGCTGGTACAGCTGGGCGCGGGGCCGTCGTCGTTCGCGCACACGATCCGGCTGATGGCCGGTCACGAGCTGGTCACCGAGGGTTTCCAGCCGGGCCAGGTCGGTTCGTCGGCGATGCCGCACAAGATGAACACGCGCTCGTGTGAGCGGGTGAACGGCCTGCAGGTGATCCTGCGCGGCTACGGCTCGATGGCCGCCGAGCTGGCGGGCGCCCAGTGGAACGAGGGCGACGTGTTCTGCTCGGTGGTGCGCCGCGTCGCGCTGCCCGACGCGTTCTTCGCCATCGACGGGCAGATGGAGACCTTCCTGACCGTGCTCGCCGAGTTCGGCGCCTACCCGGCGGTGGTCTCGCGTGAACTCGACCGGTACCTGCCGTTCCTGGCGACCACCCGCATCCTGATGGCGGCGGTGCGCGCGGGCGTCGGCCGCGAGACCGCGCACGAGGTCATCAAGGAGCACGCGGTGGCGGTGGCGCTGGCCATGCGCGAGCAGGGCCGCGAACCCGATCTGCTGGATCGTCTCGCCGCCGATGCGCGGATGCCGCTGGACCGGGCCGGACTCGACGCGGCGCTGGCCGACAAGGCGGCGTTCATCGGCGCGGCATCGGACCAGGTCGCCGAGGTCGTCGCGCAGGTGCAGAAGCTGGTCGAGGCGAATCCGGACGCCGCGCGCTACACGCCGTCGCCGATTCTGTAGTCCCGTGCGAATCAGCCCGCCACTGCCGCCTTTTCGGCGCCGGTGGCGGGCTTTCGTGCGTCGGGGTCGATACCGTGGTCGGGTGAATCCGTACACGATCTTCGCCGATATCATCGCCGGGGCCGCCCCGTCCTCGAAGGTGTACGAGGACGACGAAGTCCTCGCCTTCATGGATATTCGTCCTGTGACGCCGGGGCATGTGCTCGTGGTGCCGAAGGTGCCCGCACCGAGTCTGGCCGATCTCGATCCCGCGTTGGGCGGCAAGCTCTTTCAGGTCGGACAGCGGATCGCCGCCGCGTTGCGCAGCAGTGAAGTGGCGGCCGACGGGGTGAATTTCTTTCTCGCCGACGGGGTTACGGCGGGGCAGGAGGTCTTCCATGTGCACCTGCATGTGATCCCGCGAAGGCCCGGTGACGGCTTCGGTCTGCGCGCGCGGCCCACATCGCCCGCGCGGGCGGATCTCGACTATCTGGCCGGTTCGATCCGGGGCGCCCTCACCCGCTGACCCGAAATTCCGGCGAAGCGGTCATTGCAAACCGGAAAGTTTGCTGAAGAAACGCCGAACCGCCGAATGCTTCCGATTCGTTCGCCTGTGGGTTATTTTGGACTGTCATTGGCATGCGGTTATGGAGGGTAGATCGTGCGTCGTACAGGTGTTGCTGCTGCAGTGCTGGCCCTTGCCCTCGGTGTCATCGGACCGGCGGTGGTTCACCCCACGACGGCGTCCGCCGCGCAGATCATCGGAGTCAGCGAACTGACTCCGCACCGGACGGCGATCACCGTCACCTCGCCCGCGATGGGCCGCAACGTCGATCTCCAGGTCCTGCACCCCGCGGGCGGTGGCGCGCGGGGCACGTACTACCTGCTCGACGGCCTCGACCCCGGCATCGGCCAGAGCACCTGGACCAACGCCACCGACGCCGAAGCCTTCTTCCGCGACAAGAACGTCAACGTGGTGATGCCGATGGGCGGCCAGGCCAGCTACTACACCGACTGGGTCACCGACGATCCGCGTTTCGGCCGGTACAAGTGGGAAACGTTCCTCACCCAGGAACTGCCCGGCCTGATCGACGGTCAGTTCAACGGCACCGGCGTGAACGGCATCGGCGGACTGTCGATGGGCGGCAACGCGGCCTACATTTTGGCCGCCCGCCACCCCGGCCTCTACCGGGCCGTGGCCGGTTACAGCGCCTGTCCGGACATCGCCATGGCGGCGGGCGCGATGATGTTCTCCATCGTCAACCGGGGCGGCAATCCCGGCAACATGTGGGGCGCGCCCGGCAGCCCCGAGTGGGCGGCGCACGACCCGGCCCTGATGATCGATGGGCTGCGCGGCAAGGCGCTGTACATGTCGACCGGCACCGGCATCCCCGGACCGCACGAGGCCGAACTCAAGCCCACGTTGGCCGAGAACATCTTCCTCGGCGGACCCATCGAGCTCGGCGTCAACACCTGCATGGTGGCCTTCGACCAGCGCCTGCGCGCCGCGGGCATCGGCGCCAAGATCGACTACCACCCGGTGGGCACGCACTCCTGGTCCTACTGGCAGGACGCCCTGCACGCTTCGTGGCCGGTCATCGGACCCGCGCTCGGGGCCTGAGAATTCCCACAGGCGACCCGGTTCGACGGCGGTGACCGCCGAAGAGCCGGGTCGCGGTGCGTTCGGACTACCTCGCGGACCGCCGACGCAGGACCACGCTCGCGATCACGCCGATCAGTGACAACCCGGCGACGATCAAGACGTAACCCGCGGGCAGACCGAGGATCTCGACGTATTCCTTGCTCACCACTCGGTCACGCACGGGGACGTTCTCGGCGGCGGGACCCAGAAGGAAATCGCTGGTGATCGTCGCCGGGTGGGGGATGTAGATCGAGAGTTCGGTGAGGTAGTTGCCGCTCGCCGCAAGCGCTTTCAGGTCCGGATCGCTGGGTTCGCCGACCGGAGAGGCGAATTCGGTGGTGATGACGTGGGGTTCGGTATCGGGATCGATGCGTGCCACCCGGTGGTCGCTGAAGACGTACAGGTGGACCGATTGCGGTGTGGTCGCGGCGGCCGACATGCGCATCGGGTACACGAGGCGGTCGGAGTCGAAGGTGAGGCGGACCGGGTCCAGGGCGCCGGCGAGGGGCTTCGCACTGGTGAGGCGCATGGCGACGAAGGACCAGCCCTCGCGGAGATAGGGGTCGAGCGTGGCGCTCACCTCGGGTCGGAGCTGATAGCCGTTGGTGTCGAGCCACTCGCGCACACCGGTGAGATCGCCGCCGCGCAAGGTAGTCGCCTCCAGCGGGCCCAACTGCACTTGGCTCAGCACGTCGGGACCCGAACCCGGAGCGGCGCCGGATGCGTCGCCGCCGAGCGAACCGCTGCCGAACCAGTCGTATTCGGTGACCCGCTCGGGTGCGGTCATGCGCGACAGCTCCCTGAACGAGTCCGGACTGCCCGCCGAGACGGTCGCCGGCGTCGGCGTCGGCACGATCAGGGCCGCGTCGGCACCGGTGAACTGCATTCCCAACCTCATCAGCACGGTCTCGCGCCGCCCGTCCCAGCCCACGACCGCGGACTCGTTGTTCACCCGCGCCGAACTGTCCGCGCTCACCACGCCGCCGCAGGCGCACGCGTTCGCCGGCATCACCGCTCCCGATCCCGCGGCCAAGGCCACCCCGGCAGTCACGACCAACGAACGCATTGCGTACCGCATCCCCATGCGGGTCAGGCTACGCACAACGGGCCTGCGGCAGATGCGCAGAAATACTCACTCGGCCGGCGCGAGCCCGCTGCCGCCGGCCGCCGACGGCCGAGTTGGCGGGCCCGGTGGGAGCGGGGCGGCTACGGTGGACCAATGGCTGGCGAGAATGAGACCGTGTCGGCGCCGATCGCGAAGAGGGCGCCCGTCGAGCGGGTCCACCACGGTGACACGTTCGTCGACGACTACGAGTGGCTGCGGGACAAGGAAGACCCCGAGGTCATCGCGTACCTGGAGGCGGAGAACGCCTTCACCGCGGCGCAGACCGACCAGCTGCAGCCCCTGCGGGACAAGATCTTCGACGAGATCAAGGCCAGGACGCAGGAAACCGATCTCTCGGTCCCGACGCGGCTGGGCGACTACTGGTACTACTCGCGCAGTTTCGAGGGCAAACAGTACGGGGTGCACTGCCGCTGTCCCGTCGACGCGAAAGCCGAGGGTATCGACGCCTGGACGCCGCCCCAGCTGGAGGTCGGCTCGGCGATCGAGGGCGAGCAGGTGCTGCTCGACAGCAATATCCTCGCCGAGGGGCTGGACTTCTTCGCGCTCGGCGCGTTCTCGCTGAGCCACGACGGCAACCTGCTCGCCTACTCCGTGGACAGTTCCGGCGACGAGCGCTACACGCTGCGGATCAAGGACCTGCGCACCGGTGAGCTGCTGGCCGACGAGGTGGCGGGCGCGGCGCCGGGGGCGACCTGGTCGCTGGACGGCACGCACATCTTCTATCAGACGGTCGACGAGTCGTGGCGGCCCGACACCGTGTGGCGCCACCGCGTCGGCACCGGTTCCGACGCCGATGTGACGGTGTTCCACGAGCCCGACGAGCGCTACTGGGTGAGTGTCGGCGCGACCCGCTCCGAGAAGTACCTGATGGTCTGGCTCGGTTCCAAGATCACCACCGAGGGCTGGGTCCTCGAGTCGGACAATCCCGAGGGCGAGTTCCGGGTGCTGTTGCCGCGTCGTGAAGGCGTGGAGTACTCGGCCGAGCACGCGGTGATCGCGGGCGAGGACAAGTTCCTGATCCTGCACAACGATGTGGTCGACGGGGTGAAGGCGGAGAACTTCGTGCTCGCCGTCGCACCCGCCACCGACCCGTCGGACATGACGACCCTGATCGGGCATCGCGAGGACGTGCGGCTCGAGGACATCGACGCCTTCGCCACCCATCTGGTGCTCGGTTACCGGCGCGACGCGCTGCCGCGCCTGTCGGTGTGGCCGCTCACCCCGGAGGGCTTCGGCGAACTGACAGAGCTCGACTTCGGCCTCGAGTTGTTCTCCGCCGGTGCGGGTTCGAGCCCGGAGTGGGAGCAGCCCACCTTGCGCGTGGGGGTCGCCTCGTTCATCACGCCGATGCAGGTGTTCGACTATGTGCCCGCCACCGGCGAGCTGCTGCTGCGCAAGGAACAGCCGGTGCTCGGCGGGTACGACGCCGATGACTATGAGCAGCACCGCGATTGGGCCATCGCCGCCGACGGCACCCGCATTCCGATCTCGATCATCAAGCGCAAGGGTCTGGCCGACGGGCCGAAACCCACCCTGCTGTACGGATACGGCTCCTACGAGGCCAGCATCGATCCGTCGTTCTCGGTGTCGCGGCTGTCGCTGCTCGATCGCGGCATGGTGTTCGCCGTGGCGCATGTGCGCGGCGGCGGGGAGATGGGCAGGCTCTGGTACGAGCACGGCAAGACGCTGCTGAAGAAGAACACCTTCACCGACTTCGTCGCCTGCGCGAGTCATCTCATCGATACAGGTGCCACCGCGTCCGACCGCTTGATCGCCGACGGCGGCAGCGCGGGCGGGCTGCTGATGGGCGCGGTCGCCAACCTGGCGCCGGAACTGTTCAACGGCATCCTCGCCAATGTGCCCTTCGTCGACCCGCTCACCTCCATCCTCGATCCGTCGCTGCCGCTGACGGTGATCGAATGGGACGAGTGGGGAAACCCCTTGGCGGACAAGGACGTCTACGAGTACATGAAGTCGTACTCGCCCTACGAGAACGTCGAGGCCAAGGACTACCCGGCCATTCTGGCGATCACCAGCCTCAACGACACCCGTGTCCTCTACGTGGAACCGGCCAAGTGGGTCGCCAAGCTGCGCGCCACCAAGACCGGCGACAACGAGGTGCTGCTCAAGACGGAGATGACCGCGGGTCACGGCGGTGTGAGCGGCCGCTACGAGAAGTGGAAGGAAGTCGGCTTCGAGTACGCCTGGGTCCTCGACCGAGTGGGTCTCGCGGACGCCTGATGCGGTGGGCCCCGGCTTCGGCCGGGGCCCATTTTTTTGTGTCAGCGCCGGGGTTCGGTGATGAGTAGCTTGCCGAGCAATGTGGTGAGTTGGGTGCGTTCGCTGGGGGCCAGCGCGGCGAAGGTGTCGTCGAGGAAAGCGGGGGTGGCGGATTCGGCGCCGCGTAGGCGGTCGCTGCCCGCAGAGGTGAGGGTGACGGCGTAGGAGCGGCGATCGAGCGGGTTGCGTTCGCGCCGAACATATCCGGATGACTCGAGGTCGTCGCAGACCGTCACCATCACGCTGCGGTCGATGCGCAGTTCCTCGGCCAGCGCCTGCTGGGAGCAGGCGCCGACCTCGGCGAGCATCTTCAGGACCAGGTGCTGGCCGACGCCCAGGCCCTGCGCGCTCGCGTGTGCTTCCGCCGCGCGGGCGACCGCTGCCGAGGCCCGGCACAGGGCGATGTCGGGTCGTTCGGCGGCGAGCTGGGGGAAGTAGGTGGGCTTGGGCGGCATGCGACTCCTCGGGTCCGAGCCTCCATTAAATCATCTGTGCGCAGATTGTTTGACGACAGATGGTTGGCGCTCTAACGTCATAATCGTCTGAGCGCAGATTGTCCGGTGCCAGACGATTCCTGCGTGGCACGAGGAGCGCCCATGACTCTCGATCTGACCCCGGACCAGTTGCTGTCGACCACCCGCGCGGTTCGCAAGCGGCTCGACTTCGATCGGCCGGTGCCCCGGTCGCTCATCGAGGAGTGCGTCGATCTGGCCACGCAGGCGCCGACCGGGCGCAATCGGCAGCGCTGGCACTTCCTGGTCGTCACCGACAAGGCCCGCCGTGGCGAGCTGGCCGACATCTTCCGGCGGTCGCTGCCGCTGAGTCAGGGGACGCCGCTGACCGCGCGCGACGCGGAGCGGATGAACGTCTCCCCACGCTCCACCGAGCGGGTTTTCGACGGCTTGCGCTATCTGACGGCCAATATCCACCGGGTGCCCGCGTTCGTGATCCCCGCCGTGGAAGGCCGTACCGACCGCGCCTCGGTGGAAGTCCAGGCGGGCACGTGGGGCTCGATCCTGCCGTCGGTGTGGAGCTTCATGCTGGCCGCGCGAGCCCGCGGACTCGGCACCGTATGGACCACCGCGCAGGCGCCCCTGGAACGGGAACTCGCTGCGGTACTGGGTGTTCCGTACGACAAGGTCATGCTGGCGGCCTTCCTGCCGCTGGCGTTCACGATCGGCACCGACTTCAAACCCGCGGTGCGGGTGCCGCGCGAACAGGTATTGCACTGGCAGGGATGGTGAGAAGTGCGGCGGAATTCGTCGTGGCGTCATCGGGGTAGCACGCCGGCGTCACCTCGAGCTGTCACCGTAGGTGCATGAACGCTGAGTTGATCGTTTCGGTGTCGGGGATCCGGGATACGACTCGCGATGCCGCGATCGAGTTCGCCGGAGAGATGGACGCGCGAGGTGTGCGCCTGTCGCTGCTGGTCGCGCCGCGATTGAAGGGCAAGTACCGGTTGGTCGACGATCCGGCGACGCAGTCGTGGCTGCGCGGGCGGCGCCTCGAAGGCGACGCGATCGTGCTGCACGGCTACGACCAGGCCGCCACCAAGGCGCGGCGCGCGGAGTTCGCCGATCTGCCCCGGCACGAGGCGACGCTGCGGCTCAAGGCCGCCGATCGGGTGATGGAGCGGGTGCAACTGCGCACCCGGCTGTTCGCCGCGCCGCGCTGGGACGCCTCGAACGGTGCGCTGGCGGCGTTGCCCGACGTGGGCTTCCGCATGGCATTCGGGCTCACCACCATGCTCGACCTGGAACGCGATGTCGCCCAGCGCGCTCGGGTGTACGGGATCGGCGAGGGCTTCCGGGCCGAGCCATGGTGGTGCCGGGCGCTGGTGATGGGCGCCGCGCGCACCGCTCGACGCGGCGGCGTGCTGCGGTTGGCGGTGTCGGCGGCGCAGTTGCAGCGGTCGGGTCCGCGCCAAGCCGTGCTGGACGCGGTCGACCTCGCGCTCTATCACGGCGCCCACAGCGACGTATACCGCTGGGAGCCCTACCCGGCTGTCCGAGCCGCCTGACCGCCACCGCCGCGCGCGTAACCGGCGATCAGCGCGCGGCGGTGGCCCCGATAGCTTCCTGCGCGATTTATCATTCATCAGTTGATCGAGTGGTTTCCGCTAGTTGTGTGAACACAGCAGGAGGCAGCGCTGATGACGGGCACTTCGACGAAAGTCGCGACGACGACGAAATATATGTCCTGGGTGACCTTGGCGCTGATGACCACGAGTTCGGTGGCGAGTCTGCGATCAGCGCCCACCATGGCCGTATACGGATTGGCCTGCGTATTCCTCTATGTCATTCCCGCGATTCTGTTTCTGATGCCGACCTCGCTGGTCGCCGCGGAACTCGCGTCGGGATGGCAGGGCGGCGTATATCAATGGGTCAGTCAGGGGTTGAGTAAGCCGCTCGGATTTCTTGCCGTCTGGTGCCAGTTCGCCATGACGATCTTTTACTATCCGAGCCTGCTCGCTTATGTGGCAAGCACTTTCGCGTACATCATTCATCCGTCGCTGGCCTCCAACGGCCTGTATGTGGCGATCGTGATCATCACCGTCTACTGGGCGGGTGTGTACGTGTCCTCGCAGGGCACCAAGACCGTGGCCGGGCTGTCGAGTATGGGCCTGATCATCGGCACGCTGATCCCGGGCACCTTGCTGGTCGTGCTCGGTCTGGTCTTCCTGGCGCAGGGCAATCCGTCCGCGGCGCCGATGGATTCGTCGCACCTGCTGCCGGCCTGGGCGGGGTTGGCGAGCCTGGTGCTGATCGTGAACAACTTCCTGTCCTACGCGGGCATGGAGATGAACGCGGTGCACGTGTCGTCGCTGAAGAACCCGGCCAAGGAATTCCCGAAGGCGATGTTCCTGGCCATGGCCCTCGTGCTGGTGATCTTCATCCTGCCCGCGCTGGCAATCAGCTGGGTCGTCCCCGCGGCGAGCCTCAGCCTCACCGCGGGTGTGATGCAGGCCTTCGACGCCTTCTTCGCGCACTTCGGAATCGGCTTCCTCACCCCGATCGTCGGCATCGCGTTGGTGGCCGCGGCCGTCGGCGGCATGCTGACCTGGCTGGCCGGACCGTCGAAGGGGCTGTTGCTGATCGGGCGCAGCGAGGGGTATCTGCCGCCGTTCCTGACCCGGCTCAACAAACACGGCGTGCAACAGAACATGCTGGTGGCGCAGGGTGTGTTCACCACGTTCATCGCGTTGCTCTACGCCTTCATCCCCGATGTCTCGAGCGCGTATTGGATTCTGTCGGTGATCACCACGCAGGTGTATCTGATCATGTACGTGCTGATGTTCGCCGCGGCCGCCAAGCTGCGTCGCGACGATCCGGATCACCCGCGCGGCTACCGGGCACCCGCGCTGATGGCGCTGTGCGCACTCGGCGCGGCCTCCTCGATCGCCGCGTTCACGATCGGCTTCGTGCCGCCGTCACAGTTCGGCTCGGGCAGTCCGTGGGTGTACGTGCTCATCGTGGGTGGCGGTCTCGGCATCGTCGGGCTGCTCATTCCGTATCTGTTCTACCGAAATCGCAGGGACAGCTGGAAATTCGCCGTACCGGAAGGGCAGCAGGCATGACGACCGGAGACGCCCCCGACCACAAGCGACGCTGGATCTACATCACCTCAGGTGTGCTGCTGGTGGTGTTCGCCCTGATCGGCCTGTTCACCTTCACCGCGATCCGCGAGAACACCCAGGCGAGCGCGAAAGCCGAACAGCTGCACAACAGTCTGGTCGCGGCCGGTCTGCCCGCACCGGAGGCGAACGTGATCGCCGACGCGCTCGGCGACGACGGCGGGTCGGTCTGCCAGGACCCGACTTCGCCGATGATCAAGGCGAAATACCAGGCCTCGATCACCAACGGTGCGGCCGGACCCGGACAGCGTCCGGTGATCGGCCCGCGCGCCGCCACCGAGGCGGTGGCGCTCACGATCGCCACCTACTGCCCGGATCGCTTGCAGGACTATCTTTCTCATCTCGAGACCCTGAAGCTCGACGATACGACGAAGTGAGGCGCGAAGAGATGACCGACGACGTGACGGCGCTGCGCGGCAAGGTTTCCGGGCTGATGGGCCAGGCGAAAAAGGATCTGGCCCAGCTTGTTTCGTTCAAATCCGTCGCCGATCCGCGTCAGTTCCCGCCGGAAGGGTGTGCGCAGACCGCGCAGTGGGTGGCCGACGCGTTCGCCGCGGCCGGGTTGACCGAGGTGGGCCTGCACGAGACGCCCGACGGCAGCAAAGCCGTCATCGCGTCGAAGCCGGGGCCGCCCGGCACGCCGACGGTGCTGCTGTACTGCCACTACGACGTGCAGCCCCCGCTCGACGATGCCGCGTGGAAGACACCGGTCTGGACGCTGACCGACAAGGACGGGCGCTGGTACGGGCGTGGTGCGGCCGACTGCAAGGGCAATATCGTCACGCATCTGACCGCCCTGCGCGCGATCGGACCCGACTTTCCGATCGGGATCACGGTGGTGGCGGAGGGATCGGAGGAGCAGGGCACCGGCGGCCTGGAGAAGTTCGTCGTCGCCAATCCCGCTCTGCTGCAATCGGATGCGATCCTGGTCGCCGACTGCGGCAATTTCGCGGTCGGGGTGCCGACGTTCACCCAGACCCTGCGGGGGATGGTGAATGTGGTGCTGACGGTGACAACGCTGGAAGGGCCGATGCATTCGGGAATGTTCGGTGGACCGGCGCCCGATGCGCTCGCCGCGATGATCCAGCTGCTGTCGTCGTTGCGCGATGCCGAGGGCAACACCACGATCGACGGACTCACCGGCGATCAGAAGTGGACCGGCGCGCAGTATCCGTCGGCGGACTTCCGGTCGGACGCGGGTGTGCTCGACGGTGTCGGCCTGCTCGGCAACGGAACCGTGTCCGACATGCTGTGGGCGCGGCCCGCGCTGACCGTGCTGGGGATGGACGTGCCCGCGGTGGTCGGGTCGTCGGCGGCGATCCAGCCGAGCACCAGGGCCAGGCTCAACCTGCGCATCCCACCGGGCACCGACCCCAAGCAGGCCTACGACCTGTTGGAGAAGCACCTGCGCGCGCACGTGCCGTGGAACGCCGAACTCGACATCGAGGTCGAGGCGCTCGGCGAACCGTTCGTCGCGTCCACGCAGGGCCCCGCCCGCTCGGCCATGGAAAAGGCGATGGCGACCTCCTACGGCCGCGACGTGACCACCGAGGGGCAGGGCGGGTCGATCCCGCTGTGCAATGTCTTCGCCGATACCTACCCGAAGGCCGAGATCATGCTGATCGGCGTCGAAGAGCCGAAGTGCTTGATCCACGCACCCAACGAGAGCGTCGACCCCCGCGAGATCGAGCACATGGCACTGGCCGAGGCGCTGTTCCTGACCAGCTACCGCTGATCAGAACTGGCCCTGGTCCTCGGGTTCGAGTACGCGGAACTCGGTGCCTGCCGGGGCCATCTCGGTCAGCCTGCCGAAGTAGATGCCCTGGGCGGAGGGGGTGATGATGCCGTGGTGGATGGGCACCGCGGTGCGGGGGTTGACGGCGCGCAGGTAGTCGACGGCCTCGGCGATGCGCATCCACGGGGCGACGGCCGGGATGGCGAGCACGCCGACCGGGACCGGCGGCACCCACAGCGAGTCGCCGGGGTGGACCAGCTGGGCGGGGTCGGCCTCGGTGCCGAGCTGGAAGACGGTGTTGTCGATCACCGGGATCTCCGGGTGGATCACCGCGTGCCTGCCGCCGCCGCCGGTGATCTGTAAGTCACCGATATCGAGCACCTGACCGGCCGACACCGGCTCCCAGCCCTCGCTGCGCTGCTGTGCGGTCTGCGGATCCGACAGCAGCCGGGCGGTGGGGTTGTTCTCGATGAGATCGCCGATCCGATTCGGATCGATGTGGTCGGGGTGCTGGTGGGTCACCGCGATCGCGTCCAAGCCGGTGATGCCCTCGAACCCGTGCGCGAAGGTTCCGGGGTCGAACAGCACTTTCACGCCGTGCAGTTCCACGAGGATGCAGGAATGACCGAAGTGGGCGATGCGCATACCCGATGCTAAGCCGCCGTGACCCCGGAACGCGGGCACGACGGCCCGGTCAACTAAGATTTCCGAGGTAACCCCCACATCACTTGAGGAGCAACGCGTGGCACGAGTCGTGGTCGAGGTCATGCCGAAGGCCGAGATTCTGGACCCCCAGGGACAGGCCGTGGTCGGCGCGCTCCCGCGTCTGGGATTCGCTGGAATCTCGGATGTGCGGCAGGGCAAGCGATTCGAGCTCGAGGTGGACGACAGTGTGTCGGACGCCCAGCTCGAGCAGATCGCCGAGGCGCTGCTGGCGAACACGGTGATCGAGGACTGGAAGGTCGTTCGGGTCTCGTGAGCGCACGTATTGGCGTTATTACCTTCCCCGGCACGCTCGACGATGTCGACGCCGCTCGCGCGGTGCGGTTGGCCGGCGCCGAGGCTGTGAGCCTGTGGCATGCCGATGCCGATATCAAGGGTGTCGACGCGGTGATCGTGCCCGGTGGGTTCTCCTACGGGGACTACCTGCGGTGTGGCGCGATCGCACGGTTCGCGCCGGTGATGGGCGAGGTCGTTCGCGCCGCCGGGCAGGGTCTGCCGGTGCTCGGTATCTGCAACGGATTCCAGGTGCTGTGTGAGGCCGGGCTGCTGCCGGGTGCGCTGACCCGCAACGAGGGACTGCACTTCATCTGCCGCGACGAGTGGTTGAAGGTCGAGGCGACCGATACCGCGTGGAGTTCGCGGTACGAGCCGGGCGCCCAGATTCTTGTCCCGCTGAAGTCGGGCGAGGGGCGTTTCCAGGCTTCGGAGAAGGTGCTCGACGAGCTCGAAGGCGAAGGTCGCGTGGTGTTCCGGTACGCCGGTGACAACCCGAACGGTTCGCAGCGCGGGATCGCCGGGATTTCCTCGGCCAACGGGCGGGTTGTCGGTTTGATGCCGCACCCCGAGCACGCGACCGAGGCATTGACCGGACCCAGCGACGACGGTCTCGGCATGTTCTTCTCGGTGATCGATAGTTTCGTCAAGGCCTGACAGCCCCGCATCGGCACTAGAGCGTGTCGATGATGTCGAAGTCGACCCCGTTCGCCGTTGCCAGGTGGGCGGGGCCTACTGCTTGATTGCCCAGGAAACCCCGGCGGGTGGCCGGGCCGTCCAGCACCAGGCCCGTTTCCGCCGCGGCGATGATCGTTTTCACGTCGAGGGTGCCGGTGGTCTCGGCCAGGGTGTTCAGCAGGTGGATCGCCTCGTAGGTGGAGTTGCTGAAAGTGGTCAGCGCGGGGGCGAATCGACCCTGATGCCGGTGATAGCGGGCGCGGCGGGCACGACCTTCGGCGCTGTGGTTGTCGATGAAGAAACTCGACGCCACATAGAGGTTGGCGTTCGCTGATGGCCCCGCGCTGAGCAGGACGTTCTCGTCGACCGCCGGGCTGAGCCGGGGCATCATGGCGGGCAGGCCGGTGGCGGCGAACTGGCGATTGAAGCGGGCGGTGTCGGCGCCGACCATGAGGATCAGGACCGCGTCGGCCAGCAGCAGCGTCGGGTTGCCGAGGAAGTCGCCGAAATCGGCGGTGCCGAGCGGCACGTAGTGCTCGACGATGATGTCGTACGGATTCGGCAGGGATCGGCGCAGGGCTCGGGCGGTTCGGCGGGGCCAGATGTAGTCGTTGCCGATAACGGCCCAGCGGCGCACTCCCAGTTCGCGGGCCATCCACGCGGCCGCGGGAACTGTCTGGTGGTCGGGATGTTCACCCACCAGCAGGACGCCGGGGCGTTCGTCGGGCAGGCCCTCGTGGTCGGTGGCGTACAGGTAGGGAACGCGGGCGTCGACGGCTTCGGCGACCGCTCGACGTACCGCGGAGGTGTGCCAACCGGTGATCGCGCCGACCATTCCGGTGGCCAGGAAGGCCGCTACTTCGGCGGCGACTTCGTGTGGTTCGCGGCCGCCGTCGAGGGTGGTGAGACGAATTTCACGGCCCAGAATTCCTGTGCCGCTATTGATTTCGTCTACTGCCAGGGAAATGGCCGCGGTACACGATGGCGCGATGATGCCGCCAGGGCCTTGTGTGGGCACGATCGAGAGAATCTCGATCGTTTCATCCCGGCTCTGGTCCAACGAGGGCATTCTGTACTCTATCGCCTAGCGCGAACAGGATTGTTCGAATGAATTTCTCGGCAGGTGGGAATGCAATCGGTGTCCATCATAAGTGGGTATTCCACGCTGCACGGCGCCCTGCGCTCCGCGGAGCGCAACTGGGTAGGCCGGCTCGAATCGGCGCTGTCGGCTGACAATCTCACGGCCGACCACTGGGCGATCCTGTCGCAGCTGTCCACCGACGACGGGATGACGATGTCGGAACTGGCCGCCCAGGCGCGGCTGGCCCCGTCGTCGGCCACCCGGCACGCGGACAATCTCGCCGAACGCGGATTGATCTTCCGGGTCGCCGCCACCGACGATCGTCGCCGGATCCTGATCGGCTTGAGCAGTCTCGGGGCCAAACTGGCCGCCAGGATCCGCGCGCAGGAAAAGCTCGCGGAGGAAGAATTACGCTGCCGCCTGGGGAGTCGCCGCTACGGCGAATTACTGGCCGCGCTCGCGGTGATCGCCGAACGCGACGACTGATCCGAGCGCGGTATTCCGGGGCGGGGTGCCGGGGCACGGCATCGTGCCTAGGATCGCAGGATGCCGGTTTCCTTGACAGCGGCCACGGCCAGCGGATTGTGTGCCTTCATCGATGCGTCACCCTCGCCCTTCCATGTGTGCGCGACGGTGGCGGCCGAGCTGGACGGCAACGGTTTCACGCCGTTGACGGAGGCGTCGGCGTGGGACGACGCGGGCGGCAAACACTATGTGGTGCGCGGTGGTTCGCTGATCGCGTGGGCTGACTACGACGCCGTCCCCGCGGCTCCGTTCCGGGTGGTCGGCGCGCACACCGACAGCCCCAACCTGCGCGTGAAGCAGCATCCCGATCTGGCAGGGGCGGGGTGGCAGCTCGTCGGGCTCGAGCCGTACGGCGGGGCTTGGCTGAACTCCTGGCTGGACCGCGAGCTCGGTCTCTCGGGGCGGCTCAGTGTGCGCGAGGGCGCGCGGATGCGCGATGTGCTGGTGCGGATCGACGAGCCGATTTTGCGGGTGCCGCAGTTGGCCATCCACCTGTCCGAGGACCGGCGCGGGGTCACCCTCGACCCGCAGCGGCACGTGAACGCGATCTGGGGGATCGGCGACGCGCCCGCCTCGTTCCTCGACTTCGTCGCCGAGCGGGCCGAGGTCGACGGTGCCGATGTGCTCGGCTGGGAACTGATGACCCATGACCTCGCGTCGAGCACGATCGTCGGTCGCGACCTCGACCTGGTGAGCGCGCCGCGGCTCGACAACCAGGGCACCTGCTACGCCGGATTGCAGGCCTTCCTCGCGGCCGCCGACGAGCCGGGTGCGGCGACGGCGGTGCTGGTGATGTTCGACCACGAGGAGGTCGGGAGCCAGTCCGATCGTGGGGCGCAATCGGATCTGCTGCCCGCCGTACTGGAGCGGATCGTGCTGGCCCGTGGCGGTGGGCGCGCGGATTACCTTGCCGCGCTTGCCGGTTCGGTGGTCGCCTCCGGTGATATGGCGCACGCGACGCACCCGAACTACCCGGACCGGCACGAGCCCGCGCATCGCATCGAGGTCGGCGGGGGGCCGGTGCTCAAGGTGAATCAGAACCTGCGCTACGCCACCGACGCGGCGGGCGCGGGCGCGTTCGCCCTGGCGTGTGCGCAGGCCGGCGTGCCGCTGCAACGGTATGTCCACCGGGCCGACCTGCCCTGTGGCTCGACCATCGGCCCGATGACGGCGGCTCGCACCGGCATGTCGACCGTCGACGTGGGCGCACCCCAGCTCGCCATGCACTCGTGCCGCGAACTCATGGGTGCCGCCGACGTGCCCGCCTACGCCTCGGCCCTCGCGGCCTTCCTCACCCCGGAAGCGACGGACTGACGGCGGCGGGGGATCGGCTCGGCCTCGGTGGCCGCCGAGGTCAGGCCGACGCGAGTTCCGGTGCGGCCGAGGACTTTCGGCTGGGGTGGTAGGTGAGCACCGCGTAGACGATCACGGCGAACGTGGTCCACACATAGCTGCTGCCGATGATCTGCTGCCACCAGGCCCAGGCCAGTTCCTTGTCGCCCGAATGTGGCAACACCCACTGCGGGCCCACGATGAACATCACCGTGAACAGGGCGACGAGGGTGGTGAAGCCGCGAGAGCGGCGAGACACGGCCAGGCTGACCGCGACGACCAGCGCGGGCGCGACCCAGACCCAGTGATGCGACCACGACACCGGTGAGACCAACAGCACTGCCGCCGCGTTCACCAGCAGCGCGCCGACCTCGTTGCCCACGCCGATCAGGCGGTACATCCACACCGCGGCCAGCGCGATGGTGACCGCCGACAGACCGAGCCACAGGCCCGTCGCCAGCGATTCGTTCATGCCGAGGCGGAACAGCGTGCCCTTGATCGACTGGTTGCCCGCGAAGTAGGGCGTGCCGATGCGGCCGGTGTCGGAGACGGTGTGGAACCAGTATTCGACCGAGTCCTTGGGGAACAGCAGGAAACCGACGCCCACCGCGCCCGCGGCCGAGACGACCATGGTGGCCGCGGCCTTCCAATCCCGGCGCAGCAGGAAGTACAGCAGATAGCCCGCCGGAATCAGCTTGATCGACACCGCGATGCCGATCAGCATCCCGCGCGGCCAGAACGGCTTGCGCACGAGAATGTCGAGGGCGACCGCGGCCATCAGGATCAGGTTGATCTGGCCGAAGTTGAACGTCTGGCGGACCGGTTCGAGGTACTGGGCGAGGCCGAGCCCGGCGATCAGCACGGTGAGCACCGAGATCCGGTCGAGTTCGGGGCGCACGCGAACCAGTACCAGCCACAACACGATTCCCAGGCTCGCCAGCGAGGTCAGCAGCACGACGACCTCGGCGACCACCAGCGGCATCAGCGCCAGCGGCACGAAGAACATCGCGGCCAGCGGGGGGTAGGTGAACGGCAGGCCCAGCCCGTACACCGGCGGCATCGGGCCGTAGAGGTCGCCGCCGTCGAGCCACACCCGCGCGCCGTTGCGGTAGACCTGCAGGTCGATGAACCCGTGCCACCAGTGCGCCAGCAGTGCGACGGCGGCGGAGACCACGAACAAACCGATGGCGGCGGTCAGCCAGCGTCGTTGGCGGTCCGGGTTGTCGGAATCGGGAATACGCGGCTCGACCTGCTCGGCAACCCCCGGACTTTCGTTCACAGCGCCAGAGTAATGGGTACCCCGATGGCCCAACCGCAAGTGTGACCAGACCGAATCCGGCCGCCTCCCCAGCGTGAGGGCAGGACGGGCGGCAGGCGGTTACCCCGCAACCATTAGACTCTGCAGATCAAGTTCCCCCCGGCCGAAAGGACCCTGGTCTCCCGTGACACTGCAGGTCGACACCGTCGCTACCGCCGCAGCCACCCCGGATGCTCCGCAGCCGTACAAGGAACTCGGTCTCAAAGACGACGAGTACGCCCGCATCAAGGAGATTCTGGGCCGTCGGCCCACCGATGCCGAGCTGGCGATGTACTCGGTGATGTGGAGCGAGCACTGCTCCTACAAGTCCTCCAAGGTGCATCTTCGCTACTTCGGTGAAACCACCACCGACGAGATGAAGGCCTCGATGCTGGCCGGGATCGGCGAGAACGCCGGCGTGGTCGACATCGGCGACGGCTGGGCCGTCACCTTCAAGGTGGAAAGCCACAACCACCCCTCCTACGTGGAGCCCTACCAGGGCGCGGCCACCGGCGTCGGCGGCATCGTGCGCGACATCATGGCCATGGGCGCGCGCCCGATCGCGGTGATGGACCAGCTGCGCTTCGGTGCGGCGGACGCCCCCGACACCCGTCGCGTGGTCGACGGCGTGGTGCGCGGCGTCGGCGGTTACGGCAACTCGCTCGGCCTGCCCAACGTCGGCGGCGAGACTGTGTTCGACGCCTCCTACCAGGGCAACCCCCTCGTGAACGCGCTGTGCGCGGGCGCGATGCGCGTGGAAGACCTGCACCTGGCCTTCGCCTCGGGCAACGGCAACCGGATCATCCTGTTCGGCGCGCGTACCGGCCTCGACGGCATCGGCGGCGTGTCCGTGCTCGCCTCGGACTCCTTCTCCGGTGACGAGTCCGGCACCGGCCGCAAGAAGCTGCCCGCCGTGCAGGTGGGCGACCCGTTCACCGAGAAGGTACTCATCGAGTGCTGTCTCGACCTGTACGCGGCCGGGCTGGTCGTCGGCATCCAGGACCTCGGCGGCGCCGGTCTGTCCTGCGCCACGTCCGAACTCGCCGCGGCGGGCGACGGCGGCATGCACATCGACCTGACCAAGGTCCCGCTGCGCGCCGCGCACATGACCCCCGCCGAGATCCTGTCGAGCGAATCGCAGGAGCGCATGTGCGCGGTCGTCACGCCGGAGAACGTGGAAGCGTTCATGGCCGTCTGCAAGAAGTGGGACGTGCTGGCCACCGACATCGGTGAGGTCACCGACGGCGACCACCTCGTCATCACCTGGCACGGCGAGACCGTGGTGGACGTGCCGCCGCGCACCGTCGCCCACGAGGGCCCGGTGTACGAGCGCCCCGTGCAGCGCCCCGACACCCAGGACGCGCTGATCGCCGACACCACCGCCACCCTGACCCGGCCCAAGACCGGCGACGAGCTGCGCGAGACCTTGCTCACGATGATCGCCAGCCCGCAGCTGTGCAGCCGCAAGTGGATCACCGAGCAGTACGACCGTTACGTGCGCGGCAACACCGTGCTGGCCGAGCACGCCGACGCGGGCGTCGTCCGCATCGACGAGTCCTCGGGCCGCGGCATCGCCCTGGCCACCGACGCGTCGGGCCGCTACACCAAGCTCGACCCGTACACCGGCGCGCAGCTGGCGCTGGCCGAGGCGTTCCGCAACGTCGCCACCACCGGCGCCACCCCCAAGGCCGTCACCAACTGCCTGAACTTCGGTTCGCCGGAGGATCCGGGCGTGATGTGGCAGTTCCAGCAGGCCGTGCGCGGTCTCGCGGATGGTTGTGCGGCACTGGGCATTCCGGTGACCGGCGGCAATGTGAGCTTCTACAACCAGACCGGTAAGGACGCCATCCTGCCCACCCCGGTGGTCGGCGTGCTCGGCGTGATCGACGATGTGCACCGCCGCATCCCGACCGGCCTCGGCCTCGAACCGGGCGAGTCGCTGATCCTGCTCGGCGAGACCCACGACGAGCTGGACGGCTCGATCTGGTCGCAGGTCACCCACGACCACCTCGGTGGCGTGCCGCCGCGCGTCGACTTCGCCCGCGAGCAGCTGCTCTCGGAGGTGCTCACCTCGGGTTCGCGCGACGGCATGATCTCCGCCGCGCACGACCTGTCCGAGGGTGGCCTGGCACAGACCGTCATCGAGGCGGCGCTGGCAGGCGAAACCGGTTGCCGCATCGTGCTCCCCGAGGGCTCTGACCCGTTCGTGCAGCTGTTCTCCGAGTCGGCCGGCCGGGTGCTCGTCGCCGTGCCGCGTTCGGAGGAGACCCGGTTCACCAAGATGTGTGACGCGCGGCAGCTGCCGTGGGTGCGCATCGGCGTGGTCGACCAGGGCTCGGATTCGGTCGAGGTCCAGGGGCAGTTCTCCGTGACACTCGCCGAATTGCGCGAGGCATTCGAAGGCACGCTGCCTAAGCTGTTCGGAGCGCACACCGCCTGATCGGACAGAGGAGTCGAGCTTGTGACCACTGAGGATACGAGCTCGGCTTCTCCACCGGCAGTTCGCGAGAACCTCTTCATCAGGGGAATTCACCTGGTGGAGAGGTTTTTTCATCCCAACTACGCCGGCCTGATCGTGGCGACGTTGTTCTTCGGGTTGTCGCTGACACCCTCGCTGCTGCCGCGTGACTGGTTCTTCCAGGGGCTGGTCAGCGGCATCAACGCGACGATCGGCTATGGGCTCGGTTGCTTGCTGGCGTGGGCCTGGCGCAAATGGGTGGCGCCGCGGATCACCTGGCCCGAGCAAGTGCGCACGGCATGGGCTCGGCGGCCGAGCTGGCTGGTGGTGGCGCTGCAGAGCGCGATCGTGATGGCGTGCCTGATCTTCGCGGTGCTGATGAGCATCCAGTCCTCGAAGTGGCAGCGGCAGATCACCGATCTGATGGGGATGGAGCCGGTGTCCGACGCGGGGTATCCGCGGACGGTGCTGGTCGGCGCGGTCGTGGTCGGTCTGCTGATCTGGATCTCGCGTCTGGTGGTGCGATTGGTGCGCGCGGTGACGCGGGCGCTGAACCAGTGGGTGCGGATTCCGGCGGCGTTCGCGCGACCGCTCGGGGTGATCGTCGTCCTGGTGGCCGCGGTGCTGCTGTTCAATGGTGTGCTGGCGAAAGGCTTTTTCGCCGTCGCCAATTCGGCGTTCAGCGCGCGCAACAGTCACACCTCACCGAACGCGGTCCAGCCGACGCTGCCCGAACGTTCCGGCAGCCCTGAGTCGCTGGCCAAGTGGGACACGCTGGGTTCGGAGGGCCGATGGTTCGTGGCGAACGCGCCGACCGCTCTCGCGATCGGGCAGGTCACCGGAAAGCCCGCGCGCGAACCGATTCGGGTCTACGCGGGGCTGGAATCCGCGGACGGGGTCGAGGCGCAGACCGATGTGGCCATCGCCGAACTCGACCGCACCAAGGCCTTCGAACGCGAAGTGCTGGTGGTGATCAGCACCACCGGCACCGGCTGGGTCGATACCGTCAGCGCCGAGGCGATCGAGTTGATGTTCGGCGGCGACACCGCGCTGGTGGCGACGCAGTACTCGTATCTGCCCAGCGCGCTGTCGTTCCTGTCCGACCGGGACAAGTCGATGACCATGGGGCGCACGCTGTTCGACAAGGTGTACGAACGCTGGTCGGCGCTACCCGAAGACGCCAGACCCAAGCTGCTGGTCTATGGCGAGAGTCTCGGTTCGCAGGGGTCGGAGGGTGCGTTCTCCGGTCTGGCCGACATTCGCAATCGCACCGACGGCGTGCTGTGGGTGGGACCGCCCAACTCCAACCGGTTGTGGTCGGAATTCGTGACCCGACGTGACCCCGGCACCGACGAGATCACCCCGATCTACGCCGACGGGATGTCGGTGCGGTTCGCCGCCGACGACGATCAGCTGGCCCGGCCGACGCCGGCCTGGAACGACCCGCGCATCACCTACCTGCAACACGCCTCCGACCCGGTGGTGTGGTGGTCGCCGGATCTGCTGTTCAGTCAGCCGGATTGGTTGCGGGAGAAGCGCGGACCCGATGTTTCACCGGCCATGTCGTGGTATCCCATCGTCACGTTCTGGCAGGTCGCCGCGGATCTGCCGCGCGCGCAGACGGTGTCGGACGGGCACGGCCACAACTACGGCAACCTGGTGCCCGACGCGTGGGCCGCGGTGGCCCAGCCACCGGACTACACACCAGAATCGGCTGCCAGGATTCGGGTGTTCCTCGAAGAATCCATGGCTACCGAACGTCAGTTGAAGTGACGAGCCGGGGGCGCCGAACCCCTCGATCGGCGCCGCCCGACTCGGCTCACGACACCGATTTGAACGGATTGTGTTCGGCGATCAGCTGTTCCAGCCGCGCCTCGTCGATCCGCCCGATCAGTGACTGAGTCTCCTGCTGGTCGCGCACGACCTTGGCGAGGGTGAAGCAGCTGGTCACCAGGAACAGGCCCGACATCGCCAGGAACGCGCGCTGCCAGCCGTCCAGCGGCAGGTACGCGATTCCGGCGCCGGTCCCGAACAGGCTGACAGCGAACGCGATCGCGGCCTGGGCCATGTAGGCCGAGGTGTTCTTCGGCTTGGTGTTTGTGCTCATGGCTCTCAGTGTGCTGATCCGCGGTGTCGCGATCGCGCGTACAACTACTCGAGTGCGGTACGTAGTTTGTGAGCGGCTCCGCAGTCACAAATCCGGTGATTGTCGGTACCGGCCGCCATACTGGGGCGGTGACCGAGCGCGCTTCGACTACCGCGATGCTGCGTGCGCGCGGCGCCGTGGTCTTGCGGCGCGTCGAGGTCGTCGTCGATCTGAATTACGTCGGATTGGTGCTGGCGACGCTGTTCTTCGGGCTGTCGGTGACGCCTTCGCTGGTGCCGCGTGACTGGCTGTTCCAGGGGCTGATCAGCGGGATCAACGCCGCGATCGGTTACGGGCTCGGATGTGTGCTCGAGTGGTTGTTCCGGCGGTGGGTGCGGTCGCGGATTCCGATTCCGAGCCCGTCCGATCGGCTGCGATACGCGATCAAGGCGACCGTGCTGGTGGGGTGTGCGCTGGTGGCGGCGCTGATGCTGGTGCAGTCGGCGCGGTGGCAGCGCGAGATCACCTCGCTGATGGGGATGGCGGGCACCACCACGCCCGCCTATCTGCGGACCGGACTGCTCAGCATGGCCGTCGGGGTGGCGGTGGTGGCCGCGTATCGGACGGTGCGCGTCATGGTGCTCGGCCTGGCTCGCCAGCTCAATCGGTGGGTGCGGGTGCCGCGCGAAGTGGCGCCCGCCGCCGGGTTGCTGGTGCTGGTCGTGCTCGCGGTGACGATCTTCAACGGCGTCGCCTCGCGGGCGTTCTTCGCGGTGGCCAACTCGGCGTTCAGCGTGCGCAACGATCGGGCCACGCCGTACGCGGTGCAGCCGATCGCGCCGGAGCGTTCGGGGAGTCCGGGATCGCTGGCGCCGTGGCAGTCGCTCGGGTTCGAGGGGCGGTGGTTCGTGTCGAACGGGCCGAGTGCCGCCGCGATCACCGAGGTGACGGGAAAGACCGCGCGCGAACCCATCCGGGCCTATGTGGGGTTGGAGTCGGTGACTCGGGACCAGACCGCGGCGCAGCTGGCCGTCGCCGAACTGGAGCGGACCAAAGCCTTCGAACGCGAGGCGATGGTGGTGGTCACGACGACCGGGACCGGGTGGGTCAACGGGATGGCCGCGGGCGCCGTGGAATACCTCTACGGCGGGGATACGGCGATCGTGGCGACCCAGTTCTCGTATCTGCCCAGCGTGCTCTCGTTCCTGTCGGACCGGGACAAGGCGGCCGCGGCCAGCCGGGAGCTGTTCGACGCGGTGTACGAGCGGTGGTCGGCCCAGCCGGAGGGGCATCGGCCCAAGCTGTTCGTCTACGGGGAGAGTCTGGGTTCGCAGGGGTCGGAGGAGGCGTTCGACGGGCTGGCCGATCTTCGCGAGGAGGTCGACGGCGCGTTGTGGGTGGGGCCGCCGAATTCGAATCGGTTGTGGCGGCAGTTCGTCGACCGCCGCGATCCGGGGACGCCCGCGGTGGCGCCGGTGTACGCGGACGGGCTCGTCGTCCGATTCGCCGATGACGCGACAGATCTCGATCGCGCCGAGCCGTGGCGCGAACCCCGCATCGCCTATCTGCAACATCCGTCCGACCCGATCGTGTGGTGGTCGGCCGATCTGATCTTCACCCGGCCGGATTGGTTGAGCGAACCGCGCGGTCCCGATGTGTCGACACAGATGCGGTGGGCGCCGTTCGTGACGTTCTGGCAGGTCACGGCCGATCTCACCAACGCGCAGGGGGTGGTCGACGGGCACGGGCACCGGTACGGGAGTTTGGTGCTGGACGGGTGGTTGGCCGTCGCGGCGCCGCCGGGGATGGACGGTGATGTCGTCGAGAGTATCCGTGCCGCACTGGAATCGGCGGAAACCTACGAGCGGGAGGTGAAGTGAGAAGGCTCGAAGCTGTTGCCGCGCTGGCTCTTCCGCTGCTGTGGAGCAACCGGGTTCTCCCCGCCCTCGATCTTGCGCTGCGGGGCCGCACCGCGGCGAACATCGCCTTCGCGACGGGCTACACGAAACTCTTTCGGGGTAACCCGAACTGGTTGTCGCCCAGTGGCTTCCGCTGGGGTTTCGGCAGCGCGGCCGTCGTCGTCGCCGGCTACGCCGTCGCCCTGTCGATCCCGTCCCTGCGTCGCCTCCCGCTCGAGATCGCTGTCCGCGCACCGGAGACATCGACCCTCGAATGGATCGGCCTGCACATCCCCGTGGGTACCGTCCTGGCCGAGGAAGCCGTCTTCCGTGGAACCCTCGACCCGGTGCTCGCCGAGAGCGCCGGGTCGCTCGCACCCGTGATCAGCGCCCTCGATTTCGGCCTCTGGCACATCCGACCGGCACGGGTCGCGGGCGATCCGGTTGTCCCCACGGTGCTGGCCACCACCCTCGCCGGTCTCGTTTTCACCGAACTCCGGCGCCGGTCGGGTAGCGCCACCGCGCCCGCGCTCCTGCATCTGGCGATCAATGCCGGCGGAGCGCTCGCGCCCGCCGCCGCTCGGTGGGTGGACGGGCTGCGGCGGTAACCCCGCTCAGGCAGTCGCGACGAAATCGGCGACGGCCTCGGTGAAGGCGTCGTTGTCGTCGCCCGCGGCGGTGTGGGCCGCGGCGCTGATCTCGGCCAGGCGGGCGTGCGGTGTGAGCGCCAGGAATGCCGCGGCGCCCTCGTCGCTGACCACGTCGGACTTGCCGCCGCGGATCAGCAGGACCGGGATGGTGAGCGCCTCGGCGGCGGCTTCCATCTCGACGATGCGGGCTTCCGGGTCGTCGTTGACGTCGCTGATCAGATCCGGGTCCCAGTGCCAGTACCAGCGGCCCTCCCGCTGACGCAGGTTGCGCAGGAGACCGTCGGCGTTGTCGGGACGCGGGCGGTGCGGCAGGTAGGCGGCGACCGCGTCGGCCACCTGGTCGAGGGTGTCGAAACCGTCGCGGTGCCTGCCGAGGAAGTCCATCACGCGCGCCACGCCCGTGGACTCCGAGCGGGGCACGATGTCGACCAGCACGAGTGCGCGGATCGCGCTGCCACCCGGCGTCGCGGTGGCGAGCAGTCCGGTGATCCCGCCCATGCTGGCCCCGACCACCACCGCGCCCGCGTCCCGCGTCGCACCGAGCTGTTCGAGCACGGTGTGCAAATCGGCCACCATCACGGTCCTGGAGTAGTCCGCCTCCGGTGACCAATCGCTGTCCCCGTGTCCGCGCGCGTCGACGGCGACAACCCGCATTCCCGCCGCGGCCAGCGCCCGTCCCGTCCGCTTCCACGAATGCCGGTTCTGTCCGCCGCCGTGCAGCATCACGACCAACGGGCCGCCTTCCGCGCCGAAGCTGTCCGCGACCAGGGTGAGCCCGTCGGCAGCGCGCAATCGCAGCGTTGTCGGCTCGAGGGGATCGGTGACACTCATAGGACGAATGTACGACGAGCCCCGCCGATCGGCGCCGTCGGGCGTTCGATCGGCCGTCGGGGCGCTGCCATGAGCCTCTGTCTCAGCTGTCGGACCTGGTCCAGGTCAGGTACTCGGCGTCGCGGGACGGTGTGCCGTTCCACGGGTGCTCGGGGAAGTCCTCGTCGCGCACTTCGGTCCGGCCAGGGAGGTGGGCGCACACGCAGGCGATGGTCAATGTGTCTGTGCGGGAGCCGAGTTCGTCGGCCTTGAGCTCGTGAGCCAGGTCGGTGGCGACCGGGAGGAGGTCGTTCATCGTCGCGGTGCCCGGCAGGCAGAGGTCGAGGTACAAATCGACCGAGCCCGGTCGCTCGGGCGACACGGCCGATCTTCCCGCGGCTATGCGGACATCCGGTGGCAGGCGGGTGCGCTGCATGAATTTCGAGAGGTCGAATCCGGCGATCGTTTGTGGACCGGTCACATATTTGCCCTGGCACGCCAGCACGGTCTGCGGGGGCTCGGGCGGGGTGGTGTCGTCGGGTGTCTGGCAGGCGGCGATCAGCGCCGCCGCGGGGATCGAGATCAAGGCAGTCGCGCGTCTCATCGGGAGTCACGCTAGCGGGTGTTCGACGTTCGGGTCACGGAGTCGGCTCGGGTGACCGGAATGTCGGTGAACGTCGGTAGCGTCTCGCGGTATGGCTGGACGGAATGTGGTCGACCCCGCGCAGGTGCGGGCGGCTGTGCTGGGTGTGGGGGAGTGGTTGCGGGATCCGGCGTTGCCGGTGCCGGGGCGGGGGGAGTTGGGGGCCGCGGTGAAGGGGACGGCGCGGGCCCTGGCGGGGAGTGCGCCGGGGCATTCGGTGGAGGTGCGGGTGCCGCCGTTCGTGGCCGTGCAATGCATCGAGGGGCCTCGGCATACCCGGGGGAATCCGCCGAATGTGGTGGAGACGGATGCGCGGACCTGGTTGTTGCTGGCTACCGGGCTGCTCGGATTCGACGACGCGGTGCGGGCGGGGGTGGTGAGCGCCTCGGGGACAAGGGCGGGGGAGATCGCGGGGTGGCTGCCGATCGTGCCGTTGCCCGCGCGGGACGACCCGGCTGCCGAATAGCGGCAACCGGGTCGCCGGCTCACGCGGCCGCGGTGTGCTTGCGGTGCAGGCCCTTGTAGTCGTAGTAGCGGGTGATGATCGTGCCGAGGACGACGGCGATCGCGATGCCGAGCAGCGACATCCAGATGCCGCGGTCGAGACCCGCCGCATAGCTGGCGTCGAAGTACAGGATCGAGCGGACACCGAGGAACACCTGGTGCATCGGCTCGAATTCGGCGAGCCACGCGAGGTAGGTCGGCGTCGCCTCGATCGGGACGGTACCGCCGGAAGACGGCAGACCGAGGATGACGAACAGGGTCAGGTTCACCAGCAGACCCGCGGTGCCCAGGGCGGCCAGCGTCATCAGCGCGGTCCAGCCGACCGCGATCATGGCGAGCACCGAGAACAGGAACAGGGCGAGCGGATTGTCGACCGGCATGCCCACCACCTTCGCCACCAGCAGGAACACCAGCGAAACGATCACCGCGACCAGCGCCGAAACCCCCCACTTGATGAGCAGGGTGTGAAAGCGCGAGATCGGGGTCGGCGGATAGTGCACGGACCAGGGGCCGTATTCGGTGGGCATGAAGCCGAGCTGGGAATCGACCATCGTGTGGATCACCATCGCCCCGACCATCCCGGCCAGCAGCAGGAGCAGGGAGAAGAAGAATGCCGTCAGGCCGATCCCGGTGCCGCTCGGCAGCGGACGGAATTCCTGCGCGACCACATCGATCGGGCTCTCGAGGGTGATCATGGCCGCGCCGGACACCTGCGGCGGCGGTGCACCCGCCGGTGTTTCGGCCAGGGTCGCCCGTACCTGCTCGGTCAGTTGGAGCCCGACCTGCTTGTCGACCTCCGACAGCGCCCGGTCGCCGATGCGCTGCACGATCCCGACGCCGTAGGCGCCCATGCGCGGGTTGGTCTGCAGGGTGATGATCGGCCGTTCCATCTCGCCGGGCACGATGCTGCCCGTGCCGAGAATGCCCAGGCGTTTGCTGAAATCGCCGGGGATGATGATCGCGCCGTACACCTGTCCGGTGCGCAGCAACTGCTCGGCCTCCGATTTTCCGACGACGCGCAAGTCGATCTGATCGGCGGGCACGCCCGCGACGAGCGCATCCGCGATCTGCTTGCCGAAATCGACCTGCTTGCGCTGATCGCCCGAGCCCATGACATCGCCGACGTCGGAATCGACGAGCGCGATCGGGAAGTCGTGCAGATTCTTCTCCGGGTCGGCGATATAGCCGAGGTACATGAAGCCGAGCAGTGCGGTGAGCACGGTCAACACCGCGGTCGGCGCGAGCACGATGCGAGCCCAGTGGCGCCGGTTCAAGTTCGGTGTGGCGAACGTCGCTTCGCCGAGGGGTTTCTGGTCGGAATCAATCGGCTCCGCACCGGTGTTGTCGCTATGCGACCCGGTTCCACCGGCTGCAACGTGTGCACTGTCGTCCGTCGTCACGATGCGCACCGTAACAGCTCTGTGTGGCCGATCGGCGGGTTCGTGACCAGTGGATTGCTGCCGGGATGCGAGCGCGCGTACTACCCGCTGCGGATGACCCGTAGACTGACTAGTGCCCCCAGCCCGCCCGAACAGGGAGCAAACGGTGACCGACGTCGATCCCACGATCGTCCCCACGCCCAATACCCCCGACGAGATCGAACACGACCCTCGCGAGGAGTGTGGCGTCTTCGGCGTCTGGGCTCCCGACGAAGACGTGGCGAAGCTCACCTACTACGGCCTGTACGCCCTGCAGCATCGCGGGCAGGAGGCGGCCGGAATCGCCGTTTCCGACGGCTCCCAGATCCTGGTCTTCAAGGATCTCGGCCTGGTCTCCCAGGTCTTCGACGAGCAGACGCTCGCGGCAATGCCGGGGCATATCGCCGTCGGGCACTGTCGCTACTCCACCACCGGTGGCGTCACCTGGGAGAACGCGCAGCCGATCTTCCGCACCACCTCCGTCGGCTCCGGCCTGGCGCTGGGTCACAACGGCAACCTGGTGAACACCGCCGAATTGGCCGGTCGCGCACGCGAACTCGGCCTGATCGGCGCCGGTGTGATCGATGGCCGCCCGCAGATGACCGGCGCCACCTCCGACTCCGACATCGTCACCGCGCTGCTGGCGCACGCCTCGGCGGACTCCAGCATCGAGGCCGCCGCGATGGAGCTGCTGCCGCAGCTGCGCGGCGCGTTCTGCCTCACCTTCATGGACGAGCACACCCTCTACGCCGCGCGTGACCCGCACGGCGTGCGCCCGCTGGTGCTGGGCAGGCTCGACCGTGGCTGGGTCGTCGCGTCCGAGACCGCCGCGCTCGACATCGTCGGTGCCGCGTTCGTCCGTGAGATCGAGCCGGGCGAGCTGCTGGCCATCGACTCCGAGGGCGTGCGCTCCATGCGCTTCGCCAATCCCGAGCCCAAGGGTTGCGTCTTCGAGTACGTGTACCTGGCGCGCCCCGACACCACGATCGCCGGGCGCTCGGTGCACTCCACCCGCGTGGAGATCGGCCGCAAGCTGGCCAAGGAGCATCCGGTCGAGGCCGACCTGGTGATCCCGGTGCCCGAGTCGGGCACGCCCGCCGCGGTGGGTTACGCCCAGGGCTCCGGCATTCCGTACGGCCAGGGCCTGATGAAGAACGCCTATGTGGGCCGTACCTTCATCCAGCCCAGCCAGACGATCCGTCAGCTCGGCATCCGCCTCAAGCTCAACCCGCTGCGCGAAGTGATCCGGGGCAAGCGACTGATCGTCGTCGACGACTCCATCGTGCGCGGCAACACCCAGCGCGCGCTGATCCGCATGCTGCGCGAGGCCGGTGCGCTCGAGATCCACGTGCGCATCGCGTCGCCGCCGGTGAAGTGGCCCTGCTTCTACGGCATCGACTTCGCCTCGCGCGCGGAGCTGATCGCCAACGGCACCGGCGCCGACGACAGCTACGCCGACATGGTCGAGAACGTGCGTCGCTCCATCGGCGCCGACACTCTCGGCTACGTCTCCACCGAGGGCATGATCGCCGCCACCGAGCAGCCGCGCTCGCGCCTGTGCACCGCTTGCTTCACCGGCGACTACCCGATCGAACTGCCGCCGGAGGCCGCCATCGGCAAGAACGTGCTCGAGGGGATGCTCTCGGGCAAGGCCGAGTCGAAGCTGCTCGGTGAGAACGCCAACGTGGACGCACTGAGCCGTCCATAACACGTGTCGGCGGTAAAGACACGTCGCACTACGCCGCACCAGAGGGGCCGGACAGGATAAACCTGATCGGCCCCTTTTGTGTTGTGTACGAGAGTAATTCCGGTAACCGGCAATTTCGTAAGATTAGTTCATAACATGGCGGCAATAATTCGGACCATTTGAAACTGGGCGGTAATGGTTCACCTGTACGGTCCCTCGATATATCGCTAGCTCACCATGTAGTCGTCGCCCCTGTGATCCGGGTGCGACGGCTGCGCGGCGTTCGAGAATGGGACCTGATGTTGAACAAGGCACGAAGTACGCGCGCGAAACAAATTGCCGCAGTGGGTATTACCGCCGCTGTCGCCGCCGCGCTGGCCGGTTGTGGCTCCGGCCGCACCGATGAGGCGGGCTCCGGTGCGGGCCTGGTCGTCGGTACCACCGACAAGATCTTCTCGCTCGACCCGGCCGCGGCGTACGACAACGGTTCGTTGCTGGTGGAGAACCAGATCTATTCGTATCTGCTGAACTTCGCACCGGGCGATACCACGCCCAAGCCCGACGCGGCGGAAAAGTGCGAATTCACCACTCCCACTGTGTACACCTGCAAGATCAAGTCCGGGCTGAAATTCGCCAGCGGTAACCCGCTGACCGCGAAGAGCGTGAAGTTCTCCTTCGACCGGATGGTGAAGATCAACGATCCGCACGGTCCCGCGTCGCTGCTCGGCAATCTCGAGAAGACCGATGTGGTCGACGATCTCACCGTCGCGTTCACGCTGAAGGTCGCCAACGATCAGACCTTCCCGACCATCCTGCCGACCCAGGCGGGCCCCATCGTCGACGAGGCGGTGTTCCCGGCCGACAAGGTGGCCACCGACGACGAGGTCGTCAAGGCCAAGGGCTACTCCGGCCCGTACACGATCTCGAGCTACGACAAGAACAAGCTCGTCGAGTACCAGGCCAACCCCGATTACCAGGGCATCCTCGGCACGCCGAAGACCAAGACGGTGTCGACCAAGTACTACGCCACCTCCGACAACCTGAAGCTGGACCTGCAGAACGGCGCCATCGACGTCGGCTACCGCTCGTTCACCCCCACCGACATCGACTCCCTGCGGGCCGATTCCAAGGTGAAGGTCACCGACGGCCCCGGCGGCGAGTTGCGCTACGTGGTGTTCAACATGAACACCATGCCGGGCAACACCCCGGAGCAGAAGCTGGCCGTACGCAAGGCCTTCGCGTCCTCCGTCGACCGCGAGGCACTGGCCAACGGCGTCTACAAGGGCACCTATCAACCCGCCTTCGGCTACGTGCCCGCCGGCATGGCGGGTGCGGCCGAGCCGCTCAAGGACCTCTACGGCGCCAAGCCGGACAAGGCCGCGGCCGCGAAGTTCCTCGCCGACGCGGGCGTGACCACCCCGGTGACGCTGAACCTGCAGTACAACCCCGATCACTACGGGTCGAGCTCCTCGGAGGAGTACGCGGCGGTCAAGTCGCAGCTGGAGGCCTCGGGTCTGTTCAAGGTGAACCTGCAGTCCACCGAGTGGGTGACCTACCAGAAGGAGCGCGCCTCCGACGGTTACCCGATGTACCAGTTCGGCTGGTTCCCGGACTTCCCGGACGCCGACAACTACCTGACGCCGTTCTTCGGCCCGAACAACTTCCTGCAGTCGCACTTCGAGAACCCCGGCATCAATGCCCAGCTCACCGCCGAGACCACCGAGGGTGACCCCACCAAGCGGGCCGAGTTGCTGAAGAAGATCCAGACCGATCTGGCGCAGAACTTCCTGCCGACCCTGCCGCTGCTCTCGGGTAAGCAGGTCGCGGTGTCGAAGCCGGGCGTCGACGGTGTCGATCAGACCCTCGACGGCTCCTTCAAGTTCCGGTTCACGGTTCTGAGCAAGTGAGTGACGTTGCTGCTGCGCCCGGATCACCGATCCGGGCGCGGCGTTTCGGGTGGATGCGCGGCGGGGGTTCCCGCCAGGTGGCTTTGCTGCGGTACCTGCTGATTCGGCTGTTGCTGATTCTGCCGACCGCGTGGTTGCTGGTGACAGTGGTGTTCTTCCTGATGCGGGTGATCGGTGACCCGATCAGCGCGGCCATGGGTGGCCGGCTGACCCAGGACCAGATCGAGGACCGCAAGGAAGCCGCAGGGCTCAATCGCCCTATCCTGACGCAGTATTGGGAGTACATCACCGGCTTCCTGCACGGTGACTTCGGACGGACCCAGGACAACCAGGCGATCAGCGATGTGGTGATCACCTACGGTGCCGCCACCTTCGAACTCGTCTTCTGGGGTCTGCTCGTGGCGTTCGCGGTCGGTGTTCCGCTGGGCAGATACGCCGCGACACACCGGGATACGCCCTCGGACGCGTTCCTGCGGTTCTCCGCGGTGCTGGCCTACGCGGCACCGGTGTTCTTCGTGGGCATGCTGCTCAAGCTGATCTTCTCGGTGTGGCTGGGCTGGTTCCCGGTCGGCGGGCGCGCCAGCACCGACGTAGAGCTCGCGCTGCAACATGTCTCGCCGAAGACGAACATCCTGATCATCGATTCGATCCTCTACGGCGAACCGTCCTATGTGCTCGACGTGCTCGAACACGCGGTGCTGCCCGCGGTGGCCCTGGGGCTGCTCACCGGCGGCATCTTCCTGCGGCTGGTGCGGGTGAACCTGATCCAGACGCTGCGCAGCGATTTCGTCGAGGCGGCGCGGGCGCGCGGATTGTCCACGCGGGTGGTCACCGGCAGGCACGCGGTGCGCAACGCGCTGATCCCGATCATCACGGTGATGGGCATGTGCATCGCGATGATGCTCGGCGGCGCGGTGCTCACCGAGACCACGTTCGAATGGAAAGGCCTGGGCTATCAGCTCGCCGAGTATCTGCGGGCGCGCGACTTCATCGCGGTGCAGGGCATCGTGGCGTTCATCGCGCTGGTCGTCGCGGTGATGAGCTTCGTCGTCGACGCCATCGTCGCGCTGATCGACCCGAGGGTGAGGTTCTGATGACTACCGCTGTGAAACGCCGGCGTCTGCCCGGCGCCGAACTGTTGTCTAAAACCTCGGGGCTGCAACGGGTCACCCTCATCACCGGCTTGGTGCTGGTCGGTGTGTTCGTGTTCGTGGCGGCGTTCGCGCCGTTGCTCGCGCCCTACGGGCTGGCCCAGAATTCCGCTGACGGAGTGGCTTTCGTGCCGCAGCAGGGTCCGTCGGCCGAGCACTGGTTCGGTACCTCGGTGCGCAGCGAGGACGTGCTCTCGCGGGTGCTGTTCGGCGCGCGCACCGCGCTGCTGGTGATCGCGATCTCGGTGACGCTGTCGCTGCTGATCGGCGTGCCGCTGGGGCTGCTGTCGGGGTTCGTGGGGCGCTGGGTGGACAAGACGCTGGTGCTGATCATGGACGCCATCTACGCGTTCCCGTCGCTGCTGCTGGCGATCGTGGTGTCGATCGTCGTCGCGGGCGGCACGTCGAGCAGTCTCGGCGGCATGCTGTCGGCGGCCATCGCGATCACGGTTGTCTATGTGCCGCAGTACTTCCGGGTGGTGCGCAACGCGACGGTCGCGGTGAAGACCGAGCCGTACGTGGACGCCGCCCGGGTGACCGGGGCGTCGACGACGCGAATCATGTTCCGCCACATCCTGTCCAACGTCACCGGCTCGCTGCCGGTGATCGTCACGATCAATGCCGCCGACGCCATCCTCACCCTCGCCGCGCTCGGCTTCCTCGGGTTCGGCATCGAACCCACCCAGGCCGCCGAGTGGGGCTACGACCTGAACAAGGCGCTCAACGATGTCTCCAACGGCATCTGGTGGACCTCGATCTTCCCCGGCACCGCGATCGTGCTGGTGGTGCTCGGGATGACGCTGGTCGGCGAGAGCCTCGACGAAACGCTGAACCCGCTGCTGCGCACCCGGCGTGCGGTCACCTCGGCAGACAAGGAAACAGTCGATGAGTGAAAAGACCGCCGCACTGGCTGTTTCGGGGTTGTCGGTCACTTTCTCGACCGACAGCGGGCCCGTGAACGCGGTACGCAACGTGTCCTACGAGGTGTTCCCCGGTGAGGTGCTCGCCATCGTCGGCGAGTCCGGGTCGGGCAAATCGGTGAGTTCGCGCACCGCCATCGGACTGCTGCCGCATTCGGCGTCGGTGCGCGGGTTGGTGACCATCGGCGACCGGCCGGTCACCTCGATGACCGAACGTCAGCTCACCGCACTGCGCGGCGGCGAGGTGTCGATGGTGTTCCAGGAACCGGCGCGTGCGCTGGACCCGCTGTTCACCGTCGGCTTCCAGATCTGTGAAGCGCTGCGCGCGCACAGCGGGATGGGCCGAAAAGCCGCCAAGGCCAAGGCGATCGACCTGTTGCGCCTGGTCGGTCTGCCCGATCCCGAGCATCGCGTCGACTACTACCCGCACCAGCTCTCCGGCGGGCAGAAACAGCGCGTGATGATCGCGATCGCCATCTCGTGTGAGCCGAAGGTGATCATCGCCGACGAGCCGACCACCGCGCTCGATGTCACCGTGCAGGCCGAGATCCTGGAACTGCTGCGCGATCTGCGCGATCGGCTCGGCAGTGCGATCGTGCTGATCACCCACAACATGGGTGTGGTGGCCGACCTCGCGGATCGGGTGGTGGTGATGCGCGCGGGCGAGGTGGTCGAGCAGGCGCCGGTGCACGAGCTGTTCGCCAGCCCGAAGGCCGACTACACCAAGGCACTGCTCGATGCCGTTCCGCATCTCGGTGCGGCGACCATCGAGCGGCCCGTGATCGACCGGACCGTCGAGCCCGTGCTCGATGTGAAGGATCTGGTCGTCACGTTCCCCGGGCCGTTCGGCCGGCCCGCCTTCCGGGCCGTCGACGGCGTCAGCTTGCAGATCAGGCCGGGGGAGACCCTGGGGCTGGTCGGCGAGTCGGGGTCGGGCAAGTCGACCATCGGGCGCTGCGTGGCCGCGTTGCAACGGCCGAGCGAGGGGCACGTGCTGATTCGCGGGCAGGACATCGCGGATCTGTCCCAGCGCAAGCTGCGGCCGATCCGGCGGCGGTTCGGGTTCGTGTTCCAGGACCCGGCCGGATCCCTCAACCCCCGCCTGACCGTCGGCGAATGCGTCGCCGAGCCCCTGGTCGTGCACGGCATCGGTGACAAGGCGAGCATCCGCGCGCGGGTCAGGCACATGCTCGACGACGTGCAGCTGCCCGCGGGCACCGAGAACCGGTACCCGCACGAACTGTCCGGCGGGCAGCGTCAGCGGGCGAGTCTGGCGCGCGCGCTCGTGCTCGACCCCGATCTGCTCGTGGCCGACGAGCCCACCAGCGCGCTCGATGTGTCGGTGCAAGCGGCGGTACTCGAGCTGTTCGCCGAGTTGCAGCGTGGTTGCGGTTGGGCGTGTCTGTTCATCAGCCACGACCTCGCCGTCGTCGACCAGCTCGCGGACCGGATCATGGTCCTGCGCGAGGGATCTTGCGTCGAGGAAGGCGACAACGAACAGATCCTGCGCAACCCGCAGCACGAGTACACCCGCCGCCTCGTTGCCGCCGTTCCGGTCCCCGACCCGGTCGAACAGCGGCGGCGTCGCGCCGAGATCGCCGCCACATTCGCCACCGAACTGGAACAATGAGGTAGGAGCCGCACGACACCTGGACTGGCGGATCACATAGAGTTACTAGGCATCTATCCGCCGATTCGGTTTGGAGCTTTCCCCCACAATGACTGAACAGACACCCAGCGGTGCAGGCGCTTCCTACGCTGCGGCGGGCGTGAGCATCGAAGCCGGTGACCGCGCCGTCGAATTGTTCGGACCATTGGCCAGGAAGGCCAGCCGACCCGAGGTGCAGGGCGGTATCGGTGGCTTCGCCGGGCTGTTCGCGCTCAAGGGCGGATACCGGGAGCCGCTGCTGGCCGCCTCCACCGACGGTGTCGGCACCAAGATCGCCGTCGCCCAGGCCCTCGACAAGCACGACACCGTCGGCCTCGACCTGGTCGCCATGGTCGTCGACGACCTGGTGGTGTGTGGCGCCGAGCCGCTGTTCCTGCAGGACTACATCGCCATCGGCAAGGTCATCCCGGAGAAGGTCGCCGAGCTGGTCTCCGGCATCGCCGAGGGCTGCATCAAGGCCGGTTGCGCGCTGCTCGGCGGCGAGACCGCCGAGCACCCGGGTCTGATGGATCCCGATGACTACGACCTGTCCGCCACCGGCGTCGGCGTCGTCGAGGCCGACGCGGTCCTCGGCCCCGACCGGGTGCGTCCCGGCGACGTTGTGATCGCGATGGGCTCCTCGGGCCTGCACTCCAACGGCTACAGCCTGGCGCGCAAGGTGCTGCTCGACATCGATCGGATGTCGCTCACCGGGTACGTCGAGGAGTTCGGCCGCACCCTCGGTGAGGAACTGCTCGAGCCGACCCGCATCTACGCCAAGGACTGCCTCGCGCTGATCGCCGAAACCGACGTGCGCACCTTCTCGCACGTCACCGGTGGTGGCCTGGCCGCCAACCTGGCGCGGGTGCTGCCCGCAGGCCTGGTGGCCGAGCTGGATCGTGGCACCTGGAACCCTGCGCCGGTGTTCAAGATGATCGCTCAGCGCGGCCGCGTCGAGCGGATCGAGATGGAGAAGACGTTCAACATGGGCGTCGGCATGGTCGCGATCGTGGCGCCCGAGGACGCTGACCGTGCACTGGCGGTGCTCACGGCCCGCCACATCGACTGCTGGACGCTGGGTCAGGTCAAGAAGGCCGCCGATGTCGAAGCGCCGCGTGCGGTGCTGCTGGGCGATCACCCCAGGTTCTGATCTCCGCTACGCACGAGAGCCGGGTCGCGATGGTCGCGACCCGGCTCTCGGTGCGTTCAGGGTTTGTTCCGGCCACTGAGTGGTTAACCCATACCCGGAGGGTTTTGACCGTCGGCTCGGGGTGGTCGGGGCCTCGAGGCGGCGAACACGACGAGCGTCCTGTGCATCGCACAGGACGCTCGCCGCGTATTCAGGTATTCGCCGTAACTGCTACTGCGAGCCTGTCGTCACTCACCTGAGAACGGCTGGAAGGGGGAGGCCGGTCGGCCTCCCCCTTCGTCGCTGTCAGGTCAGCGGCGCCAGCTGTCGTAGCCGTCGTCCTCGTCGTTCCAACGAGACGGCGACTCGTCCGCATCATGCTCATCGGACAGCACTGCACTACTCCTGGGTTGGGAGTAGGGCGAAGCATCGCTATCCGACAGCTCGCGCTGAAGGCTCGCGAAGTCCGTCGGCGCGGAGCTGTACTTGAGCTCACGTGCGACTTTGGTCTGCTTTGCCTTAGCCCGGCCACGGCCCATGGCTGACCCCCTCGCGTCACTGCGGGGCGGCCTGGGGTTTGTTGGCGGCCCCGTTCGAATTAATACTCTTCCTGACAGACACTTTAGCGTGTGTCAGAGCGTCGCGCTCCCAGGAGTGGGTGAAGACCTGTCGAAGCGCCCCGGTTTGCCCCTTCTTCGCCCAGACCGCCCGGTCTCAGATGACTCCCGGAATCGCGCGGATCACACCGACTCTGGCGTCGCCGCCGAACACCGCGGTGGCCGCGAGCTGAGTGTGCTGATCGGTCCACTCGACGCCGAGTTCGCGCAGAATCGCCAGCGTCAGAGGCATCCGGGCCCGATCGTGACCGTCTTCGATCTTGTACGCGAAGGCCCTTCCGTCGGGTAGCGCGCCCGCGTGCACGCCGTCGGCGCCGATCTTGCAGAACAGTCCAGGGGTCGCCGACATGGCCAGCAGATCCGGGCCGCTCGTGCCGGAAATCACTCGTGGATTCGCCCGAACGGCATCGGCGATCCGGCGCGGCGCGGTGCCGGACTCTGCCGTGGTGAAGCCGGCGAAGGCGCGCGCGAGGTTGATCAGCGAGACGGGCACGATCGGCAGGCCGCAGCCGTCGATGCCCAGATCGGTCTCCGGTTCGCCGGTGACGTCGGCGACGGTGGCCAGGACCGCTTGCTGCAACGGGTGCTCGATCTCGAGGTATCCGGTGCGCGGCCAATCGTTGATCGCGCAGGTCGCCAACATCGCGGCGTGTTTGCCGGAACAGTTCATGTACAGCGGGCTCGGGCCCGCGCCGGTGATCGCGGCGGCGCGGGCCTTCTCCTCGAAGGGCAGGTCGGGTGGGCAGGCGAGGTCGCCGGCGGTGCAGCCGAAGCGATCGAGCAGGCGGCGGACGAGGGCGATGTGGTCGGGTTCACCGAAGTGGGAGGCGGTGGCGATGGCGAGTTCGTCGTCGTCGACGGGATCGAAACCGTTGCGCAGCAGGGCCAGTGCCTGCATCGGCTTGTTGGTGGAGCGCGGGAAGATCGGGCCGTGGATCTCACCGAGTTCGAGGGTGGGGGTGCCGAAGGCGTCGAGGATGACGACGGATCCGCGGTGCACGCACTCACGGAAGCCGGATCGGACGACTTCGACCAGTTCGACACTCATGCTGTCTCCCTCGGGCATGTGGTTACGCGAGCTGCCGCCTCCGCGCGCTGACCGCTCATGCCTCGACCTCCACGGCGACGGTTCGGGTTCGGGTGTGGCGGTCGATCTGCATGCGAACGTCGGCGGAGATGGTCGCCTCTTCCGCGCGCAGTCGTTCCAGGCGCACGGGGTCGGCGCCGGTGAACAGATCGCGCACGGTGATGCCGTGTTCGGGAACGTGGACGACGCGGACTTCGTCGCCCGCGCCGATCGTGCCCTCGGTGAGCACCCGGAAGTAGGCGCCGGTATCGGATCGCAGCGCGAACCGTTTCACCCACCGCTGCTCGCCCGACCACTGCTGGAAGGTCGCGCAGGGCACCCGGGGCGCGCTGACCTCGAGCAGGGTGTCGCCGATCGCCCAGTGCGCGCCGAGCACCGCGTCGCTGACCGGCAGGCCGGTCAGGCGCAGGTTCTCGCCGAACCAGCCCGCGGGCAGTTCGCGGTCGAGTTCATCCGCCCAGCGGCGGGCGTCTTCGTCGGCGTAGGCGTAGACAGCCTGGTCGATGCCGCCGTGGTGGGCGGTGTCGCAGACGTGGTCACCGTGCAGACCGAGGGCGGCCACGGCTACCCGACCGTCGACCGGACGCTTGTCGATGGCCGTGCGACCGACACGGGTGCGCACCTCGATCTCGGCGTGGACGACGCACACGGCCTCGACGCGGCCGGTATCGCCGACGCGCATGACCGGACGGTTCATCGCCCGCGCAACCGGTTGACGGCGGCGCGCCCCGCCTGCTCGGTGTCGTCGGCGGGGACCGAGTCGGGGTCGATGGCCGCGGCCATGCTGCCGACCACCAGTTCGGTGCCCGCGGGGACCGAACGCTTGATCAGAGCCAGGGCGATCGGGCCGAGTTCGTAGTGGTCGACGACGGTGCCGAGGCGGCCGACGGTGCGGCCGCCCGCGGTCACGTCGTCACCCGTGGCCGGGCGCTCGTCGGCCGAGCCGTCGAGGTGCAGCAGCACCAGATTGCGCGGGGGCTTGCCGAGGTTGTGGACCCTGGCCACGGTTTCCTGGCCGCGGTAGCACCCCTTGTTGAGGTGGACCGCCCCGTGCTCGTCGATGCCGCCGATCCAGCGGGCCTCGTGCGGGATGGTGCGTTCGTCGGTGTCCACGCCGATGCGCGGCCTCAGTGACGCCACGCGCAGTGCCTCGTAGGCCCACATACCCGCCGGTGCGGCACCGCCTTGGGTGAGCTTGGTCCACCAGGCCGAGAGCTCGGCCCGGGGCACGATCAGATCGAAGGAGTTCGGCATCCGCCGCAGGAATCCACCACCGGGCAGCGCGACCGCTCCGTAGATCTCTGGCAGTTGCGCGATGCCGAGAGCATCGAGCAGCGTGTCCACTCGCGGGCCCAGCAGGCTCAGCACCGCGTGATCCGGCGCGTCCTCGGGCTTGGCGTCGGCCCAGAAGACCATCTTCTGGAGGAACGCCAGCAGCTCGGCGCCGCGGTCGGCCTCGGTATCGAGCCACAGGGTGCCGTCGAGGTCGGTGAGAACGAAGTGATTGAGTACCCGGCCGTTGAGATCGAGGTCGAGAGTCTCGGCGCTGTGCCCGTCGGGTAGCGCGGCGATGTGCTGACTGGTGATGGTGTGCAGCCAGCTCAGGCGCTCGGCGCCGGTGATCGTGGCGACGCTGCGATGGGAGCGATCCACGACCGCGACCCGCTCCGCGGCGGCCTTCTGCTCACCGAACGGATCACCGTAATGCCAGGCGACCGCGGCGTCCGGGGTATCGGGTGCACCCGCGACGGCACCCGGAGTATGGAGAACAGGACTGGGGGAGACGACCTGTGACACGACACCCACTGTAGGCGCGTCTGCCGACACGCGCCGCACGTGGTCGTCTTCGCGGCGCGCGTCGCGAGCTCGATTCGGAGCAGCCATAGGCATAACAGAGCGATAACGCCTACGCTCGGCGCATGGGAGAACGGGTACTTGTGACACTCGACGGGACGGTCGCTGACGCGAACGTGCCGTCGCTCTATGCCGACGACATCGGCGCACTTCGCGGCGATGGCGTATTCGAAACGATTTTGGTGCGCGGCGGCACGGCCACCGCGCTGGAATTCCACCTGGCGCGGCTGCGCCGCTCGGCGCAGGCACTGGAACTGCCGGAGCCGGGCCTGTCGAGGTGGCGCACCGCGGTGGAACTGGCCGTGAAGGAATGGGGCTCGGAAGAGGAAGGAATGTTGCGGCTGATCTACACGCGCGGCCGCGACTCGGAATTCGACGCGCCGCGCTCGGAGCTGGCACCGGAGGATCCGCAACCCACCGCGTATGTGCTCGTCTCCCCGGTACCCGCGCGGGTCGCGACGGCGCGCGCCGAGGGCGTGAAGGTGATGTCGCTGGCGCGCGGCATCTCGGTCGACCTCGCGCAGGCGGCGCCGTGGCAGCTGCTCGGCGCGAAGACGCTGTCGTACGCGACCAACATGGCCGCGCTGCGGTTCGCGCGGCGGATGGGCGCCGAGGACGTGATCTTCCACAGCACCGAACACAAGGTCCTCGAGGGCCCGCGCTCGACGGTGGTGATCGCTCGCGGCAAGCAGCTGATCACCGTGCCCGCCAAGAGCGGCGTCCTGCCCGGCGTCACGCAGCGTGCGCTGTTCAATGTGGCGGAGAAGTCCGGCTGGGAGTGCAAGTACCAGACACTGTTCACCGCGGACCTTTTCGACTGTGACAGCATCTGGCTGCTGTCGAGCATCACCCTCGCCGCTCGAGTGAACCAGCTCGACGGCATTCGCTTGTCGGCGCCCGACAACGCTCAGGAGATCATCGACATGGTCGACCTCGGGATCGACCGGCCGGGGACCATCGGAGACTGGTGATCCGTGTGTGGGGCACGGGTGGGCGTGCCCCTGCGGGAAGGGTTTCCGCGGGCCGTGGCGGTTGTCACGCTCGAACGGGGTGATTCCGGGCGTACGATCTACTACAAGTCGTCGTAGTAGATCGGTGGAGGTCGGATGGACACCCTTGATGTCTCCCGGTGGCAGTTCGGGATCACGACCGTCTACCACTTTCTGTTCGTTCCGCTGACCATCGGACTCGCGCCGCTGATCGCGATGATGCAGACCGCGTGGGTGATCACCGGCAACGAACGCTGGTACCGGCTGACCAAATTCTTCGGCAAGCTGTTCCTGATCAACTTCGCCCTCGGCGTCGCGACGGGCATCGTGCAGGAATTCCAGTTCGGGATGAACTGGAGCGAGTACTCTCGCTTCATCGGCGACGTCTTCGGTGCGCCACTGGCGCTGGAAGCGCTGATCGCCTTCTTCATGGAGTCGACGTTCATCGGGTTGTGGATCTTCGGGTGGACCCGGTTGCCCAAGCTGGTGCATTTGGCGACCATCTGGATCGTCGCCATCGGGGTGAACGCGTCGGCGTATTTCATCATCGCCGCCAATTCGTTCATGCAGCATCCGGTGGGAGCCCGGTACAACCCCGAGACCGGACGCGCTGAGCTGGAAAGCATTGCGGCGCTGCTGACCAACAACACGACATTGGCCGCGTTCCCGCATGTGGTCGCGGGCGCGTTTCTCACCGCGGGCACCTTCGTGGCGGGTATCGCCGGCTGGTGGATGGTGCGCAACGCGCGCAGCGGCGATGCGGTGAAACGCGAAGAGGCGCGGACGATGTGGCGGCCGGTAGGGCGATTCGCCCTCGTGGTGGTGGCGCTCTCCGGCGTCGCCTCGATCTTCACCGGCGATATTCAAGGCAAGCTGATGTTCGAACAGCAGCCGATGAAGATGGCTTCGGCGGAATCGTTGTGCCACACGGCGACCGACCCCGATTTCTCCGTTCTCACTGTGGGCACGCACAACAATTGCGACGGTGTGATCCACGTGCTCGAGGTGCCCTATGTGCTGCCCTATCTCGCCAAGGGCGAATTCAGCGGGGTGACGCTCGACGGTGTGGTGGATCTGCAGAAGACCTACAACGTCGCGTACGGGCCAGGGGACTACCGGCCCAACCTGTTCGTCACCTACTGGTCCTTCCGCGCCATGATCGGGCTGGCAGGCGGGTCGGTGCTGCTGCTGTTGGCCGGGTTCTGGGTGACGCGCGGTGGCCGGGTGCCGGATCAGCGATGGTTCTCCTGGCTGAGCCTGCTCGCGATCCCCACACCGTTCCTGGCCAACAGCGCGGGCTGGGTGTTCACCGAGATGGGCCGTCAGCCGTGGGCGGTGGTGCCCAATCCGACCGGCGATCCGAATATTCGAATGACGGTGCAGCAGGCGGTCTCCGAACACTCGGCCGGGACCGTGATGTTCTCGCTGGCGGTGTTCACGCTGCTCTACGGTGCGCTCGCGGTGGTGTGGTTCTACCTGATGCGACGGTATGTCGTCGCCGGGCCGGACACCCACGTGCACGCCGAGAGTTCGGACAGCACGGACACTCCCCAACTTTCCTTCGCGTACTAGGAGCCGACGATGGATCTGCAACAGTTCTGGTTCCTCCTGATCGGTGTGCTGTTCACCGGCTACTTCGTGCTCGAGGGATTCGACTTCGGTGTCGGCATGCTGATGCCGATTCTCGGCAAGGGGTCCGATACCCGCAGGCGCGTCGTGCTCAATACGATCGGCCCGGTCTGGGACGGCAACGAGGTGTGGCTGATCACCGCCGCCGGTGCGCTGTTCGCGGCGTTTCCCGAGTGGTACGCCAGCATGTTCTCCGGGTTCTATCTGGCGCTGCTGCTCCTGCTCGTCGCCTTGATTCTGCGGGTGTGCGCGATCGAATACCGGGGCAAGATCAACGATCCGACATGGCGGGCCTGGTGCGATATCGGGATCGGGATCGGGTCGTGGATTCCCGCACTGGCCTGGGGCTGGGTGTTCGCGAACATGGTGCGGGGCGTGCCGTTGAACGCGGACCGGCAGATCGCCGGTTCGGTCGCGGATCTGCTCAGCCCGTACGCCTTACTCGGCGGGCTCACTACCGCTGTTCTCTTCGCGCTGCACGGTGCGGTGTTCCTGGTGCTCAAGACAGCGGGTGAGGTTCGCGCCGATGCCTTGCGGATGGCCAGGTTGCTGCTGATTCCCACCGCGGTGGTGGTCGGCGGATTCGGGCTGTGGACGCAGCTCGCCTACGGCGCCGGGTGGACCTGGATCGTGCTGGTGACCGCCGTGCTCGGGCTCGCGCTAGCCGCGGTGGCGAATTTCGCGGGGCGTGACGGCTGGGCTTTTGTCGGCACGACGCTCGGTGTGGTCTCGGCGACGGTGCTGATCATCGGGTCGATGTATCCGAATGTGCTGCCGTCGACCATCAGCCCGCTCTACGACCTCACCATCCACAATGCGTCCTCGTCGCCGTATACGTTGAAGGTGATGAGCTGGGCGGCGTTGCTCGCTACGCCGGTGGTGCTGATGTATCAGGGGTGGACCTATTGGGTTTTCCGGCAGCGGATTCGGGTGGAACAGATTCCGCCGCCGGTGGGTCTGCCGCGCAGCGGTAAGGGCTGACAGATGGCGTCGGCCCCGTCTCGGGAAATCGTCGCTCGCGAAAGGTCGGACGCTGTGGTGTCGGAGAGCTTGTCGCAGGAGGGACCCGAGCCGGGCGCGGTGACGCCGACACGGTCGAGGCGAGGCCCGGTGGATCCCCGGTTGTGGCGGTACGCGCGGTCGGCGCGGCCGCATCTGGTGATCGCTGTCGCGCTGGCGCTGGTGATCACAGCGACGATCGTGGTGATCGCCATTGTGCTGGGGCGGGTACTCGCCGGGGTCATCACGGATCCGGGCAAGCGTGAGTTCGGCACGTGGACTACGGAATTGGTGGTCCTTGCGGTGGCCGTCGCGGTGCGGGGGCTGGCGAGTTGGTGGCAGGCGCGGTTGGCTCATCGGGCCGGAAGCGCGGTGGTCGCGGAGCTCGAGACGGCGGTGCTGCGGGCCGGCGCCGAGCTGCCGCCACGGGACCTCGACGTGCGGCGAACGGAGATCGCGGTCGTCGTCGGTAACGGTCTCAGCGGATTGCGTGGGTGGTTCACCGGCTATCTGCCCGCGCTGTTGCTGGCCTGTCTCGTTCCGCCGGTGGTGCTGGTGGTCATCGCCCTGCACGACCGGACCTCGGCGTTGATCGCGGTGATCACCGTGCCATTGATCCCGGTGTTCATGGTGCTGATCGGGCTGCTCACCCAGGGGCGAGCCGAGGCGACGCTCGCCGCGACCACGCGGTTGTCGGACCAGATCCTCGACCTTTTCGCGGGCATGCCCACCTTGCGCGCGCTCGGGCGGGAGGGTGCGGACGGGCCCTCGATGGTTGATCAGGTGCAGGCCCTCGGCGATTCGCTGCGGCAGCGGACCATGCGCGCGCTGCGGATCGCGTTCCTTTCCTCGATGGTGCTGGAAAGTCTCGCGACGCTGAGTGTCGCGTTGATCGCGGTCGCGATCGGGCTGCGGTTGGTGTTCGGCGAGATGGCGTTGTACAGCGGCCTGGTGGCATTGATTCTCGCGCCGGAGGTGTACTGGCCGCTGCGGCAGGTGGGGGAGAAGTTCCACGCGGCGCAAGACGGAATGGCAGCCGCTGACCGGGCTTTCGCGGTGCTCGAACCGGCCCGGCGGGCCGAGTCGGCGCCTCCTCGCGCCGCCTGGGGCGAGGTCATCGCCTCCGGTAGCCGCACGGCGGCCGTGGCCGAACTGCCTGATGTGGGTGTCGGGCCGGCGCGAATCACCTTGCGTGGGCTGTCTGTTGCCGCCAGAACGGGCACCGCGCCCGATCGATTGACGGCCGTGCTCGAACCCGGACTGGTGACCGTCCTGACCGGGCCGAACGGGTGCGGGAAATCGACTACGGTGCAGGCGATTCTGGGGCTGGTCGAACCCGACGAAGGCGCCGTCTTCGTCGACGGCACCGATGTTCGTGAACTCGACCTCGACAGCTGGTGGAGTCGGATCGCCTGGTTGCCGCAGCGGCCGGTGCTGGTTCCCGGGACATTGCGCGAGAATGTCGAGCTGCTCGGGGCCGTCCCGGACCCGACCGTCGATGATCTTCGAGCCGTCAGTGCCGCAACGGGATTCGAGAGCGTGCTGGCCGAGCTCCCCGACGGCTGGAACACCGTCGTCGGTCAGAACGGCACCGGCCTGTCCCTGGGCCAACGCCAACGCCTAGCCCTCACCCGCGTCCTCGCCGCGCACCGCCCGATCCTGCTGCTCGACGAACCCACCGCCCACCTCGACCCCGAGAGCGAGCAGCGCGTGCTCACCACCCTGCGCGAACACGCCGCCGCCGGTGCGACCGTTGTGGTCGTCGCCCACCGTCCGACCGTGCTGGCAGCGGGCGATGTGGTGATCGACGTCGTCGCGGCGCACACGCCTGCAGCGGTCGCTCCGGATTCGGAAGCTACGGGCAACTCCGCACCTGTCACCGACACCGACACCGGCCGACCGACTTCTGCCCGCACGGTCGACGCCTCAGATCCCGTGGCAGCGAGCGGACCCCCGCCTGGTGCCGAATCGGAACCACAGCGCGCGGTGGGCTCCTCCGGTAAGTCGGCCGGTCGCGTGTACGGAGTGGAGGTCTCATGATCGGCGATCTGCGGGCGATGTGGCGGCTGCTCGCGTTGTCGCCCGCGCGGGTCACGGTGGCGATCGCCTGGGGCGTGGCGGCGTTGGGCAGTGGGCTCGGGTTGGCCGCGCTCGCCGCGTGGTTGATCGCGCGGGCCTGGCAGATGCCGCCGGTGCTGGATCTGAGCGTCGCGGTGGTCGCGGTGCGAGCGCTGGGCATCTCGCGGGGGTTGTGCCGGTACCTGGAGCGACTGGCCACCCACGATGTGGCTTTGCGGGCCATGACGACAGCTCGCACGTCGGTGTATCGCACGCTGGCGCAGTCGGATGTCCGGTGGTGGCGAGACCGGAGCGGCTCGTCGGTTGCGCCGACCGGTGTGGCGGACCACGCGGGCCCTGTCGGCAGCACGGGGCGTGCGCTGCGGCGCGGGGATGTGCTTGTCCGGACCGGCGCTGATATCGACGATCTCGGGGCGGTGGTTGTCCGGGTGTTGGTGCCCGTGGCGGTCGCGGCGGTGTTGTCGCTGGCCGCGGTGGGGCTGATCGCGATCATTTCGCCCCTGGCCGCGGTGATCTTGGCTGTCGCGCTGGCGGTTTCGGGGATCCTCGCGCCATGGCTGTCGGCGGCGGCCGCGCGGGAGGCAGAGCGGGCGGTGCGAGCCGATCGGGCCGAGTTCGCCGCCGGGGCGCTCACGGTACTCGATCACGCCGCCGAGCTGCGCGTCGTGGGGCGGCTGGATGCGGCACTCGCCGTGGCGGACAGGGCTTCTCAGCGGGCGGTGAGCGCGGAGGATTCGGCTGCCTCGCGCAGCGCGTGGGCGGCCGCGGCCACTCCGCTGTCGATCGGGGTGAGCGCGTTCGGTGCGCTGCTGGTCGGCATCGCCGCCTACGGGTCGACCGGCGGACTGCCCGGCGGCATGACTCCGATGGCTTTGACGATTCTGGTGCTGGTCCCGCTGTCGGCCTTCGAAGCCGTTGGCATGCTTCCCGCCGCCGCGACCACCCTCACCACTTCCCGTGCGGCTCTGCACCGCCTCCGTGGCATCTCGGCAGGAACCCGCGGCACTGCCGGTGCCGACAGTGCCGGGAGTGAGCGCCGCGAGTGGGCGGCGGTCGAGCCTGCTCCGGCTGACCTCGACTCCGCGGGAGTTCGAGAACGCGCGCGGTCGGTGGTTCCCGGGGGACCGGTGACGAGTCCATGGGCCACGGCCAGGCGGACACCGATGCCCGAAGGGTCGCGGGTGGTTGTCGTCGGGCCCAGTGGGGCGGGGAAGACGACGTTGCTGATGGCATGGGCGGGCCTGTTCGATACGCCCCGGGACGGTGTCACGTTCTTCGCGGAGGACGCGCATCTGTTCGGCACCTCGATTCTCGAGAACCTGCGAGTCGCGCGCGGTGACCTCACCCTCGACGAGGCCGAAAGCGCTCTGCGCACAGTCGGTCTCGGGCCGTGGCTGGATACGCTGCCGGACGGTCTGCACACCTCGCTCACCGCGGGCGCGGCCGCCGTATCCGGTGGTCAGCGCCGCCGCATCCTGCTGGCCCGCGCCCTCGTCGCCCCCGCGCACACCCTGCTCCTCGACGAGCCGACCGAACACCTGGCCGCCGCCGAAGGCGATCAACTTCTGCTCGACCTCCTCGACGCGGACAGCGGTCTCGTAGCTCCGGATCGCACCGTTGTCGTTGTCACCCACCAACTCCCGCGCGGGCACAGAGCCGGCACCGTCGTCACCGTCGATGCGACCGGCACTTGCCACATCGAGCATCATCACGCCACGACATCTTCGGCAACCTGACGCATTCACCCAGGTCAGAACCGCAATTAAATCAATTGCCGAGCGCGCCGAGCGCGGATAGATTCATCAGTACACAAGAGAGGAGGTGGTCTGAAGAATGTATGTTCATCGGATGCGTGAGGTGGCTGCCCGCTAGCAGCTCCACTGCGGGAGATTCCCCAGCGGTGCGCTGAGCGAATCCCAGGCAGTCACCCGACCCCCGAGCCCCCGGAAGATCCAACCGGGACCATCGCGTTCACAGATCGCGGTGGAACGGCTCGGGGGTCGCTCCATTTCCCGACGAGAACGGCCCGCCCAGATCAGATCTGGGC
>NZ_JBSGVG010000024.1:0-110980 GCF_053608345.1 Nocardia sp. NPDC055050 | reverse complement strand
TGGCGCCGCGATACCCGCGGCGCCACCGGTTCGTCGACAAGCCCTAGGTGGGGGTTGCGTCCGGTGTCTCGGAGTCGACCATCGCCGGCACCCGACGCGTCCTGGTGGATCCGGCGGTCAGCAGGCGCAGCGCGTCCGCCGAGCTCGCATCGCGCGCGGTGTAGACCTCGAGCCGGTGGTCAGGACTGTCGGGCTGCAACCACACCTGATAGTCGACGTCGACACGGCCGACCGTCGGATGACGCAGATCCATCGGCCCGACGGTGCAATCGGCTACCTCCGCGCCGGCCCACAGTGTCGCGAAAGTCGTACTGCGCATGGTGAGCTCGCCGATCAGTTCGGCCAGACGCGCGTCGGTGGGGTAGCGCCCCGCGGTCAGCCGGAGGTAGCCCACGTGAATGCGGGCGAGCTCGTCCCAGTTCCGGTACAGATCTCTGGCGAGTGGATCGAGGAAGAACAGTCGCGGAATCGACGGACGTCGTGCGGGGTCGTCGGGCGCGGTGAAGTCGAGGTGCTCGCCGACGAGCGCGTGCCCGGCGTGATTCCAGGCGAGCACATCGCCACGGCGTCCGAGCACGACCGCGGGCATGGTGTCGCCGAGCGAGGTGAGCAGCCTGAGAACCCGCGGATGTGGTTGTTCCGGTTCGGCCCGGACCAGATGCGGCACGGCCGGTTGACCTGCGAGGTTGTGCAGGTGGGCCGTTTCGGCGGGATCGAGCTGGAGCACCCGGGCGATGGCGTCGATGACCTGCGCGGAAACGGTCCCGGCCTGATCTTGTTCGAGGCGCGTGTAGTAACCGGCGCTGACTCCGGCGAGCTGAGCGAGTTCTTCGCGGCGAAGTCCGGGGACGCGGCGGGTGACGCCGAAGGTGCGTAGGCCGATCCGCTCAGGGGTAGTTCGGTCGCGGCGGGACTTGAGGAACGTTCCGAGGCTTTCCAACTCCATCGTTCCGATCGTAGGCACCGCCGGGCTGTCCTGCCTATCCCGGCCGGGTGTACCCACGTCAGGGGTCTGGTTACCACTCGCGCGCGATCGCAGGGTGGGGACATGAATCGAATCGATATCGAGCTGCGATCCTGGCTGGGCCTGCTGGTGGTGCTCGGCCCCGTCCTGCTCGTCGCCATGGACGGCTCGGTGCTGTTCCTGGCCATGCCCGCCATCACCGAGGCGCTCTCACCCTCGGCCGACGAAGCCCTCTGGATCCTGGACAGCTACGGCTTCGCGGTCGGCGCCCTGCTGATCGCGTTCGGCACCATCGGTGACCGATACGGCCGCAAACGCCTGCTGATGATCGGCGCGGCGATGTTCGGCCTCGGCTCGGTGGGGGCGGCCTTCGCCACGAGCCCCGCACTGCTGATCGCCTTCCGTGTCCTGATGGGGGTGGCAGGCGCGACGCTGTTGCCGTCGGCGCTCGCCGTGCTCGGCACACTGTTCACCGACCCGCGCCGACGGGCGCAGGCCATCGGCATCTTCGCCGCCACCTTCGCCGCGGGTTTCGCGATCGGCCCGATCGTCGCCGGGCAGCTGCTGACCCGGTTCTGGTGGGGATCGGTGCTACTGATCAATGTGCCCGTGGTGCTGGTGTTCCTGGTGCTGGCGCCGATCCTGCTCGGTGAGGTGCGCGCGACCGGCCTCAGCCGCATCGACGTGGCGAGTGTGCTCACCTCGGCATCCGGACTTCTGGCTGCCATGTACGCGGTGAAACACGGCGCTGCGCAGGGCATATCCATTTCCTCGGTGACTGTGGGCCTGGTCGGTGTGGCGCTGCTCGCGTGGTTCGGCCGCAGGCAGGGGCGCATCGACAACCCGCTCATCGACTTCACCCTGTTCCGCAACCGGGTCTTCACGATCGCGATCGTGACCGGGTTCCTGCCGCTGGCGGCCTGGTCGGCGACCGCGTATCTGGCGGCGATGTACCTACAATCCGTGCTCGGCAGGTCCATCGCCGACGCCGCGCTGCTCGCGGTCCCCGGCGCGCTCGTGCTCACCGCGGCCGCCGTCGTCACCCCGGCCGTCGTGGCCCGCATCGGCCGGTCGGCAGCGTTGATCACCGCCCACTTCACGATCGCGATCGGACTGTCGTTGCTGTTGCCGACCAGCACCGGCAGCGGGGTCGGCTGGTATATCGCCGCGACGGCGGTTGCGGGCATCGGCTACGGCATCTCGTTCAGCGTGGTCGCCGAGATCGCCGTCGCCGCGGTGCCGGCCGAACGGGCGGGCGCGGCGGCCGCGCTGGCCGAGACCGGCAACGAACTCGGCAACGCGCTCGGTATCGCCCTGTTCGGTTCGCTGGCCGCCGTCTTGTTCCGCGTCCACGGTCCGGACCTAGCCCCGACCCTCGGCGAGACTCTGCACCTGCCCGGCCTCGCCCCCGCCGTACTCGACGACGCCCGCAGCGCCTTCGTCAGTGGACTGCACGTCGTCGCCGCCACCGCGGCCGTCCTGCACGGGGTCCTCGGCTCGGTGGCCCTCCGCGTTCTCCGTGGCGGGGCGCTCACCGCGGCGGATGCGGCGCCGACCGGATCGGCATCTCGTCGACGACGCCCGGCGGACAGCCGAAGCTGACGGATCTACGCTGCCGTCAGCCGAGGTGGGTCATGCCCGCCGCGACCACCTGGGCGACGTTCAACAGGTCGTCGGCAGTCGGGACGGGTAGGTCGTCGAGGGCGTGGAGGCGGTCGGTGCTGGCGATCGCGAACATGGCGGACACCCAGGCAGCGGCGCAGGCGTGGAGGGTGCCGGGGCGGACGGGGACGGGGGTGCTGGCTTGCAGAACCCTGGTGGTGACATCGAGGAGCTGATCGCGCAGGGCGCGGAGTTTGCGGCGCACGTCGGGGTGGGTGTCGGCTTCGCGCCACATGATCACCCGCAGGACCGAAGAGTGATGGTCGCGCAGGTTGATCGCGGTGTCGAGGTTGATCAGGCTGGCGGCCGGATCGCCGGGGGTCACCACGGCGGCGAGGTCGTCGATCGGGTGTTCGGGGACGCGTTCGCGCATGAGCGCGGACAGGATCGCGTTCTTGGTGGGGAAGTAGTAGAAGACCAGTCCTTTCGGCACATCGGCGGCCGCGGCGACGGCCGCGGTCGGCGTCGCGTCGAATCCCTGTGCGGCGAACAGGGTCTCGGCAGCATCCAGGATGAGTTGCCGGGCGTCGCCATCGCGTTTCGCGTTGCGGCGCCCGACTCGTCGGCCCGGCATCAGTGATGTGGAGCCATGTTGTGCAGGCGCTGGTTCATGGCAGGCACCGCGGCGACCGCCACCACCGCCGTCACCACTCCGACCACCCATGCGGTCCAGGACGCGCCGCGGAACGCGGTGAAGTCCATGGCCCACGGCGAGATGAACAGCAGCACGCCGAACACGCCCATCGCGTAGTCCGCGACCGTCAGATCGTCCCTGGCCATCTGGATCAGACCGGTCGCGGCGATGAGTACGCCGAGCACGATCAGGGTCCAGCGGGCGTTGTCGTTGGTGTCGAGCCACAGGGGCGACAGTGCGGTGAATGCGCCGAGCACAACGGCCAGAAAGTCCTGTGCGCGACTGTTGGTGAACATGGGAAATGCCTCCTCGTTGAGACGAAAATACCTCTGACCTCGGTCTACTCCTGATTGACCGCCCGGTCGACATCGGAAGCGGCACGGTTGTGTTGCGACGTGGGTGTCACAGGTGACCCGGCGCACTGGTACAAACATCTGGGGGCCGTAGTGGTCCGCGACACAGCAGAAACATGGCACGAGCGGTCAGCGACCGAGCATGCCGAGAGGACACAATATGAGCGCGCCCATCGTGATCGTCGGAGCGGGTCTGGCAGGCCTGCGCACGGCCGAGGAACTGCGCCGGGCCGGATACGAGGGCGGTGTGCTGCTGCTCGGCGACGAGACGCGCGCGCCGTACGACCGCCCGCCGCTGTCTAAGCAGTTCGTGCGCGGCGAGACCGACGACACCACCCTTCGCCCGCCGGAGTTCTTCGCGGACAAGAACATCGAGCTGCGCCTCGGTACCGCCGTCACCGGTGTCGACACCGCCGCGCGCACCGTCACCCTGGCCGACGGCGCCACCATCGCCTACGACCAGCTGATCATCGCGACCGGTCTGCGCCCGCGCAGGCTCCCCGGTCTTCCCCAGGTCGGGGGCGTACATGTGCTGCGTGCCCATGAGGACGCCGAATCCCTGCGCGCCGAACTGGACGGTGCGAACCGGGCATTGATCATCGGCGCCGGTTTCATCGGCTGCGAACTCGCCGCCAGCTTCCGCGCCGCCGGAGTCGAGGTCAGCCTCGTCGAACCCCAGCCGACCCCGCTGGCCTCGGTCCTGGGCGAGCAGATCGGTGGCCTGGTGGCGCGCCTGCATCGCGACGAAGGCGTCGACCTGCGCTGCGGTGTCGGCGTCGACACCCTGCGCGCCGACGATTCCGGCCGGGTGTGTGGCGCGGTCCTCACCGACGGCACCGACATCGACACCGACCTGGTCGTGGTCGGCGTGGGCTCGGTCCCCGTCACCGACTGGCTGGCCGACTCCGGTATCGAGCTGGCCGACAGGTCCGCGGGCGGTGGCGTGCTCGCCGACGAGGTCGGCCGTACCTCCGCCGACGCCGTCTGGGCGGTCGGTGATGTCGCCGCCTGGCAGCACGACTCCGGCGTCCGCAAGCGGGTCGAACACTGGACGAGCGCCGGTGAGCAGGCAAAATTGCTGGTCACCGCCCTCCTCGGCGGTACTCCGCCCACCATGGCCCGCGTCCCGTACTTCTGGAGCGACCAGTACGACATCAAGATCCAGGCCCTCGGCACCCCCTCGGCCGGCGACGACGTCACCGTGGTCACCGACGACGGCCGCAAGTTCCTCGCCTACTACTCCCGCGACGGCATCCTCACGGCCGTGCTCGGTGCGGGCCTGACCAGCCAGGTGATGAAACTGCGCGCCAAACTGGCCACCCCCACGCCGGTGGCGGACCTCCTCGCCGCGGCAGGCTGAGCCCGCTCGGGCCGGTGCGTCCATGGTCGCGATCGGCCGGGCTCGCCGCTGTAATACGGTGTAGCGGTGATCGTCGCGCTCATCGATTCCGGCCTCGGCCTGCTGCCTACGGCTTCGTGGTTGCGCAAGCTGCGGCCCGACGTCGACTTGCTGCTGCTGCTCGACCCCGATGGTGCGCCCTGGGGGCCCAAGCCGGAGCAGTGGGTGGTCGAGCGGGTCGTCGGCACGGCACGGCAGGCGATCGAGGCGGGGGCCGAGGTGATCGTGCTGCCGTGCAATACCGCGAGCGTCACCGCGTTGGCGCATGTGCGGGCGGAGGTGGGGGATTCGGTGCCGGTGATCGGCACGGTTCCCGCGATCAAACCTGCTGCCGCACAATGTAATTCGGTGGCCGTGTGGGCGACGGCGGCGACCACTGCCAGCCGCTACCAGGCCGATCTGATCGCCAGGTTCGGCGGTGACGCGAAGGTCGTCGGAGTCGCCTGCCACGGTCTGGCCGATGCGATCGACCGCGGTGACATCGTGGCGATCCGTGAGTCGATCGCCGACTCGGCCGCGCGCACCCCGGCCGACGTCGAGGGCGTTGTCCTCGGCTGCACCCACTACCCGCTGGTCATCGACGCCATCATCGCCGCACTGCCCGACGGAGTGCGCCTGTTCGACAGCGCCCAAGCTGTCGCCGCCCAGACCGTGCGCAAGATGGACGAACTCGGCCGCCCCACCACCGGCTCCGGCACCGTCACCGTCCGCACGAGCGGTCGGCCGGGCGAGTTGCCCTCCGGTGCAGCGACATTCGAGTCGGGCCGCCTCCTCGGCGCACTACCGGCCTGATCGGACGACGGGGAGCCTGCTCCGGCATGTCACCGCACCAGTGTTGAATGCGGAGGGAATCCGCCGACCCGGAGGTGCGTGTGTCCGAGCTTCCCACCGCTGCACAGGTGCGTAAGGCCCTCGCCGACCTGGCGAACCCCACTGACGCGCATCACCTGCAACGCTTCTTCAAGACCGGCCCCGGCGAATACGGCGAGGGCGACATCTTTCTCGGCATCCGAGTCCCCGTCACCAGAAAAGTGGCGAAACAGTTCCCCGCACTGCCGCTTTCGCAGATCGACGAACTCCTCGACAGTCCCCTCCACGAGGAACGCCTGGCTGCCCTGTTCATCCTCAACGCCCGCTTCGCGGCGGCATCGAAACCGCGTGCCCTCGACGACACGGCCCGCAAGGAGATGGTCGATCTCTACCTGGCGGCCGTCCGGCGCGGCCGGGTCAACAACTGGGATCTGGTCGACGCCTCCGCCGAGAACATCATCGGCCCCTGGCTACTCGACAAAGACCGCACGCTGTTGTTCGAACTGGCCGAACAGGATTCCCTGTGGGAGCGCCGGGTCGCGCTGTTGTCGACGTTCGCGTTCATCAAGGCGGGCGACCCGAGCACCACCTTGGAACTCGCCGAAATCCTTCGGACGGACCGCCGAGATCTGATCCAGAAGGCGCTGGGGTGGATGTTGCGCGAAATCGGCAAGCGCGTCGACCAGACCGCACTCACCGATTTCCTGAACCGGAACGCACCCGAACTGGGCCGCACCGCGTTGAGCTACGCGACCGAACACCTCGACCCCGAGCAACGCGCCGCCTACCGCGCCATGCGTTAGAACTGGATCCGCAGCCGATCGGTCACCGGCCGCGCCTGGCAGCCGAGGATGTACCCGTTCTCGATGTCCTCGGGATCGAGGATCTCCGAATTGGCCATCTCCACTTTGCCTTCCAGCACGGTGCAGGCACACGACCCGCACTCGCCCTCCTGGCAGGAGTAGGGCACGTCGAGGCCCTTGTCGAGCATGATGTCGACCAGCGTCTGCTTGCGGGGCCACGACATCTCGTGCACCTGGCCGTCGAGTTCCACCTCGACCGTCGCCGCGTCGGCCGCTTCGGCCTCGGACACCTCGGCGGGCGCGTGGTCGGCGAACGGATCTCCGGCGAGGGAGTTGAACACCTCGGCGTGGGTGCGGTTGCGCGGGACCTCGAGCGAGGCCAGCGCGTCGTGCACCAGGTCCATGAACGGCTTGGGCCCGCACATGAACGCCTCGTAGGCGGTGTAGGGCCGGACCAGGGTGGCCAGCATGTCGGCGGTCGGCAGACCGAGCAGCGGTTCGAGCCAGTGGATGACGGTGAGTCGCTGAGGATGCTTACCGACGAGATCGCGGAGTTCGTCCGCGAAGATCACCGAGGTCGCGTCGCGATTGGCGTAAACCAGCACGACCTTGCCCGAACCCTGCGACAGCGCCGACTTCAGGATCGACATCACCGGCGTGATTCCGCTGCCCGCGCCGAACAGCAGCATGTCCTCGTCGAGATCCTTGGGCGTGAACACACCTGACGGCGGCAGCACCTCGACCTCGTCGCCCGCGGCGATGTTGTCGCACAGCCAGTTCGAGCCGTATCCGTCCACGGTGCGCTTGACGGTCACCTTCGGCAGGTCATCGGTGAACGGCGAACTGGCCAGCGAATAGCAGCGGGCGACCGATCCGGTCTGCTCGCTCGGGATGCGCAGCGTCAGGAACTGGCCGGGGGAGTAGGCGAAGCGCTCGCGGAGTTCGGCGGGTACCTCGAAGACCACGGAGTGGGTGTCGGCCGTTTCGGCGATCACCGCGGCTACTCGCAGCACCACCGAGCGCGAGCCGTGCGGAACCTCGACTGTGGTCATGTCGTCCTCTCGGGCAAAACTAGAACGTGTTTCAGTTTCATGCTAGGCCGGGACGCGCCTGCAGGGCAAGCTGCGCCTCGAGTCCGGCGACCAGCACCTCCATCCCGAAGTCGTAGGAGTACTTGCCGCGCAGGTCGGACATGTACTTCGTGGCTCGGGCCACTGCCTCGGGCAGCAGCACGTCGGCGGGCGCGGAACGGTCGCGCGGGTTCACTCTGCTGCGGCCGAACAGGTAGGTGTGGATGGTCGCGTAGGCGGCCAGCACGTTGCGGTCGCTGAAGCCCGCGTCGAACAGGATCTCCATCACGGCGTCGATCAGGTCGAGCTGCTTGCCGAGCATCTGCTCGAGCAAGATGTCGCCCAGGCCGGGATGCGTGCGCAGTTTATCGTCTATCTGATCGATCAGATCGCGCAGGCGCACCTGCCACGGACCGGACTCGCGCGGCGGCTTGCGCACCCCGACCAGGGCCGCGCTGGCAACCAGATCGAGTAGCTCGCGCTTGTCGGCCACGTAGTAGTACGGCGCCATCGGTGACACCCCGAGCTCGCGCGAGAGCCGCCGCATCGAAAGCTTCTCGACCCCGTCCTCGCGCACCACTTTCAGTGCCGCGTCGACGATCTCTGCCTCCGACAGTGTCGAACCAGCACCCGCCCCGCCATGGTTACGCAAGCCTCTGCCTCACCTCTGCTGCCACCGGGCCATCAGCCCTTTCCCGTCCCTGCCTCCGGAAGTCTAGAGGGGTTCGCAGCCGAGGGGGGCGGGGTGTGCTCAGAGAAAGATTTTCCGATTCCGCCCTTTATGGCAGTCACTGACGTTAAGGTGCGAGGTGACCGGCAACACAATGGAGGTAGTCATGCCTGAGAACACCACGCCTGCGACCGTCGAATCCGACGAGGACCTGGTCACCGAGACGCTGATCGAAGAGGTCAGCATCGACGGCATGTGCGGCGTGTACTGACCATGCTGGACCTCGACACCCGTTGGACGCTGCACCCTCGGGTCTCGTTGCGCCCGGAATCCTTCGGCGCGCTGCTGTACCACTTCGGCACCCGCAAGCTCTCGTTCCTCAAGAGCCGCGATCTCGTCGATGTGGTCCGGTCGCTGCCCGCGCACCCCTCCGTGCGCGACGCACTGCGTGCCAAGGGCATAGACGCCTCCGACGCGCACGTCAAAGCGCTCGCGCAGCTGGCCGACACCGACATGATCGTGGCATCGCCCGGCCCGGTCACCGCCGCGCCGACAGCCTTGGCGGCGGGTGACGCCACCCAGGGCGGCAGGCTGATCGACCGTTTCGAATCGGGCCTCGCCGCACCGATCTGCCTCACCTGGGAACTCACCTACGCCTGCAACCTGTCGTGCGTGCACTGCCTGTCCTCGTCGGGTCGCCGCGACCCGAACGAACTGAGCACCGAGCAGTGCAAGGCGCTGATCGACGAGTTCGAGCGCATGCAGATCTTCTACGTCAACATCGGCGGCGGCGAACCGACTGTGCGCCCCGACTTCTGGGAACTGGTCGACTACGCCACCGCGCACAATGTGGGGGTCAAGTTCTCCACCAACGGCGTTCGCATCAACGAAGAGGTCGCCGCGCGTTTGGCGGCCAGCGACTACGTCGACGTGCAGATCTCCCTCGACGGCGCCGATGCCGCGGTCAACGACGCCGTGCGCGGTCCCGGCTCCTACGACACCGCGATCAAGGCGCTGTCGAACCTCGCCGCGGCGGGTTTCAAGGATGCCAAGCTCTCGGTGGTCGCCACCCGGCACAACATCTCCCAGCTCGACGAGTTCAAGGCCATCGCCGACAAGTACGGCGCCACCTTGCGACTCACCCGCCTTCGTCCCTCGGGTCGCGGCGCGGACGTGTGGGACGAGCTACACCCGCTGCCCGAACAGCAGCGCGAGCTCTACGACTGGCTCGTCCGCAACGGCGAGGGCGTCCTCACCGGCGACTCGTTCTTCCACCTGTCCGCATTCGGCTCGGCGCTACCCGGTTTGAACATGTGCGGTGCGGGCCGGGTGGTCTGTCTGGTCGATCCGGTCGGTGATGTCTACGCCTGTCCGTTCGCCATCCATGACCGCTTCAAGGCCGGAAACATCGTCGCCGACGGTGGTTTCGAGGCGGTCTGGACCGATTCGGAACTCTTCGCCGAACTGCGCGAACCGGTCGACGGCGGCGCGTGCACCAAGTGCTCGCACTACGACTCGTGCCGTGGTGGTTGCATGGCCGCGAAGTTCTTCACCGGCCTGCCCGCCAACGGACCGGACCCGGAATGCGTTCAGGGCTACGGCGAAGCGGCGCTGTCAGCGCCGGGACGCACCATTCCGCGCCCCGCCGTCGACCACTCGCGCCCGGTTCGCAGCCGAACCAGGGTGTCGCTGCCACTGACCGTGAAGCGGCCACCCGCCAAGGCGTGCAACGAGAGTCCGCTCGGCTGAGCCCATCCCGGTTGCCGGAAGTGCGCTGCCGATCTTGTTGACGCGTCCGGCAACCGGTCACAGCCGTATTTCGGACAGACTTTGGTCCTTTTTTGTGGGGTGATGATGTCTGCGGGGCCAACTGCGAATAGCATGCGAGGAATGCGCCATGATCGTCTGCCCGACGGCTTCGGGGTACGGATCGATCCACGGGTACGCGCATTTTCCGGGGGTCGGATCCTGATCGGAGGATCGCCCGCACGGATGCTGCGCTTGGCCCCGGAGGCCGCCGAGTTGATCGGCGACGGATACCTGGAGGTGACCGACACCAAGTCCGCGATCGTCGCGCGCCGACTGCTCGATTCCGGCGTGGCCAACCCGCGCCCGCGGCTCGAACCATCCCTCGACGACGTCACGGTGGTCATCCCGCTCTACAACAACGCCGACGGGCTGTTACGGCTGCTGGCAGTGCTGCGTGGGCACAATGTGATCGTCGTCGACGACGGCTCCGACGAGCCGGTCCGCATCCCGCCACGGCCGGGCCGCGGTCAGGTGACGGTGCTGCGGCACGAGAGCCCGCTCGGCCCCGCCGCCGCCCGTAATGCCGGATTGCAGGCGGCGACAACGGGCTTCGTGGCGTTCCTGGACTCCGATGTGGTGCCACGCAGCGGATGGCTCGAGGTCATGCTCGGACATTTCAGCGATCCGCAGGTCGCGCTGGTCGCGCCGCGCATCGTGGCCCTGGATTCCGAATCCAACGCGCTCGCTCGCTACGAACACACTCGCTCCTCACTCGACCTCGGCCGGCGCGAATCGGCGGTGCACGCCCGCGGCATCGTGTCCTACGTGCCCAGCGCGGCGCTGCTGGCCAGGCGCGCGGCGCTGCTCGGCGAGGGTGGATTCGACGAATCGATGCAGGTGGCCGAAGACGTCGACCTGTGCTGGCGCCTCGAACGCGCGGGCTGGCGGTTGCGCTACGAGCCCGCCGCGCACGTCGCCCACGATCACCGGGTCGCCTTCCGCGCCTGGTTCGGGCGAAAGCTGTTCTACGGCACGGGCGCGGCACCGCTCGGGAAACGGCACTCGGGCTTGGTCTCGCCGCTGTCGGTGCCGACCTGGACCGTGCTGGCCAGTCTGCTGTTCGCGACACTGTCGAAATGGGGTCTGCTCGGCGGACTCGTCACTCTGGCGACGGCCCTGGTCCGCCTGCGCCGGGTCTTCACCGAACTGGACAACCCGACCCGGATCGCGGCGGTCTACCTCGCGCGCGGTTACTTCGCCGGGATGTGGCGACTGGCTTCGGCGATGTGCCGGGACTATTGGCCGGTGACGCTCCTGGCGGTGATCGCGTCGAGCCGGATCCGCAAGATCGCCATCACGATGGCACTCGCCGACGGTCTCGCCGACTGGTTCACCCATCGCGACTCGGGCGGGCTCGACCCGGTCCGCTATGTGGCCTACAAGCGTCTCGACGACGTGGCCTACGGCACGGGCCTGTGGCTCGGCGTCATCCGGGCGCGCAGTTTCGAAGCGCTCAAGCCGAGCGTGCCGCCCCGCTGAAGCCGACTGCGTGACGAGCACTCTCATCGTCGGAGCCGGGTCGGCGGGTTGCGTGCTCGCCGCGCGGCTCAGCGCCGATCCGGCGCGTTCGGTGCGCGTCATCGAAGCCGGACCGGTTTTCCCTGCGCTGGGGGAGCTGCCCGTCGAACTGCTCGACCCAGGTCATCTCCCGGTCGGCCCCGAGTCTCGACTGGTGTGGCGGTATCCGGGAAATCTGGTGCGAGGCAAGCTGATCGGTGGTTCCGGTGCGATCAACGGCAGCTACTTCATCCGCCCACCTGCCGACGACTTCGCCGCCTGGAGCGTGGTGGCGGGCCCGCGCTGGTCGTTCGAATCGGTCCTTCCGGTGTTCTGTGCTCTGGAAGACGATGCGGAATTCGGCGCTGTGCCCGGTCACGGAATCGGCGGCCCGATCCCGATTTCACGAACCAGCGACCCCACCGAGTTCAGCGTCGAATTCGCGCAACAGTGCGTGGCAGCGGGATTCACCGAAATCCCCGATCTCAACGCACCGTCCGCGGATACCGGTGCGGGATTCGGGCGCGTGCCGTTGGCGATATCGCGAGGCCGCCGCGCCGGGCCCGCGATCACCCATCTCTTTCCCGCACTCCACCGAAGCAATCTGATCCTCACCGGCGAAACAATGGTGACCCGATTATTACTGCGTGGCACTCGGGTAGTCGGTGTGGAGTGGGCCCGCGGGCGAGAACGTGGGACGACGTATGCCGACGAGGTGGTGTTGTGCGCGGGTGCGGTGGAGTCGGCCGCGCTGCTGATCAGATCCGGGATCGGCCCCGAACCGCTGCTGCGCTCGCTCGGTGTTCCGGTGCTGCGACCCGCTCCGGTGGGCGGGTGGTGCACCGATCATCCGGAGATCGGCATCGAATTCGCCGGTGCGCAACCCGCGTGGTCGACCGTCGCGCTCGAATACGTCCTCGAAATGGACGACCTGGAACTACGTCCGTACACCGCGATGTTCACGCCGGGTCTTCGCCGGGTGGGGGTCGCCCTGATGCGTCCCGAGTCGACCGGCGAGCTGACCCTGGTTTCGACTGATCCGGCTGTCGCAGCCCGCGTCGACCACCGTTATCTCCGCGCCGAGCAGGACCGAGCCCGGTTGCGCGAGGCAGTGGCACTCACGGCGGATCTCCTGGGTCGGCGAATCGGACCCGTCGACGACTCCTGGCTGCGCGCCAACCTCGGCACGTCTCAACATCTTTCCGGTACCTGTCGCATGGGCCCCGCGGGGGACGAGCGCGCGGTGGTCGACGAACAGGGGCGTGTGCACGGCATCGAGGCGCTGACGGTGGCCGATCTGTCGGTCGTCCCGGTCCCGCTGCGGCGCGGCCCACAGGCCACCACAGTGATGCTCGCCGCGTCCATAGCGGACCACATGGTCGTGTGACGAAGTGACGATTGATACCACGATGTGACCTGCGGGACAAACCCTGACTTCTGGCGGTTGGCCTGATATCTGCCCGGTACAGTTTGTAGCGGGAAAGAAAGGCAAATGGTCAGCAATCTTGCAGGTGGGAGGCCCCCACGGCAGGCATCGGAGTCGGGCGCACAGCTCGGTGCTCTGGAAGCCTATGCCGCACAGGCCCATGGATTTCTCAGTGCCGGTGGTGAACAGCTTACCCAGCTGGCCGGTCTTCTACGTCCGCTCGTTCTCGAATCATGGCTGCGCAGTGTGCGCGGCGGTGTCGACCCGACGGACGTCCTCGACGGTCGCGGGCTGCGCGGCGCCGATCTGGAGCGTTATCGCGACGCCCACCCTATCGCCGCTCTCATGCCGCTGATCGACAAACTGCTGGTCCAGGACGCGTCGCACGCAGGATTGATCGTGACCGTGGCCGACCAGTTCGGTCGGGTGCTGTCGGTGCACGGTCATCCGGAGCAGGTCGCCGCCGCCGCCGAGATCGGCGTGCGCGAGGGCGACGATCTCAGCGAGCGCCGGATCGGCACCAATGCCGTCGGCCTCGTCGTGCGCACCGGCCGCGCCACCTGGATCCACGGACCCGAACATTTCCTGCATCGCATGCACCAGATCACCGGCGCCGCGGCGCCCGTGCACGAGCCGGACGGCCGACTGATCGGCGTTCTGATGATTGCCGGCGGGATGCGGGTGGCCAAGCCCGAAATTCTCGCCTTGGTCAAAGCCGCCGCGACCGCGGCCGAGATGGATCTGGTGCTGCGAGCCATGCGCGCGAGCCACGGGATCAAGGCGCCGGCTGCGGCGAACCGCGACGGCACCGGACAGGCCAGGCTCGGTCTGGACGTCTTGGGTCTGGGTCAACCTCAGTTGAGCATCGCGGGGGAGCGGGTGCCGCTCTCGCAGCGCCACGCCGAGATCCTGCTCTTGCTCACCGAACATCCCGAAGGTCTCGGCGCCGATCACCTGGCGCTGCTGCTGGACGACACCGATCTGGACAACGGCACGATCCGCGCGGCGATGTCGCGGCTGCGGTCGGTGATCGGCGCCTCGGTGGTCGGTTCGCGCCCATACCGTCTGCGCGTGCATGTCGCAACCGATGTGGAGGAGCTCCGGGCCGCACTCGACTCCGGTGATACCGCATCCGCATTGAACTTGTACGCGGGTCCGGTGCTGCCGCGTTCCTCGGCTCCCGGCATTTGCGATATCCGCGACGAGCTGCGAGTCCGGTTGCGGACCGCCGTGCTCGCCGCCCCCGACGCCGCCGTGCTGCGCCGATGGACCTCGTGTCCGGAAGGCCGCGACGATGCTGCCGCGTGGGCCGCCTACCGGTCGACCGTCGATCGCGATTCGCCGCTGTATGCGCAGATAGAAGCCAAGATCCGGGTCCTCGATCGGCGCATCGGCGCCGATGCAACGCAGATGCAACGTTTCGGCTCATAGTGTCCCGGTCTGAAGGTGTGGTGGCTCACATATGGATGGCCGATGTGTTGGAGCCCACACTCATGCCCTGGTCGTGGGTACCCGCCGGTACGGACTGGACGTCTGACCGATTTTTTTAGCGGAAAAAGTTTCTTTTTATTAACTGAGGGCCTACTGTCGGCACTGCATGGACAGGCGCCCATGTGATGTAACTGACAAAGCCGTTGGAGGAACGATCAACAGCTAGGCACCCGCGACGGACCCAGCGTCCGTTGCCTCGGCGACCCCTCGGTCGTCGATCTCGTCCACATGATCTGTCGGGGATCTTGCGCGAGTGTGGCGGCACGCCCACCGCGTTCATATCGAATCTTTCGCTGCGCGAGGTGTATTCGTGCTGCCCGAAAACATTCGATCTGCTGTTCTTTCGCGATACGAGGAGGCTCTGGTGCACGGTACGGAGTTGGGTGGGTTCAGTGCGCGACCACAGGAAGCGCGGGTCGTCGGTCTGCCGTTTCCGCTGACCCCGGCCCAGCTGGGTGTCTGGTACGCACAGCTGCTCGACCCCGATGTACCGATCACCATCGCCCAGTACGTCGATATCGACGGCGAGCTCGATGCCGCTGTGCTGCAGCAGGTTACGGCCGAGGCCGCGCACGCCTACGGTTCACCGCTGGTGCGCATCGGCGAGTTCGACGGTGTCCCGCACCAGTACGTCGACCACACCATCGCGGTCGAGCAGGAGCTGCCGCTGATCGACCTGCGCCACCACGACGACCCCGTGGCCGCCGCGCAGGAATGGATGCGCGCGGAATTCGGCGCCCCCATCGACCTGCTCACCGACCGGCTGGTGGCGGGCGCGGTGTTGCGCGTCGGCGAGACCCGCTGGTTCTGGTACCTGCGCGGCCACCACATCGTGCTCGACGGGTACGGCGCTTTCACCAACTCTCAGCGCATCGCCGAGCTGTACACCGCGCGGATGCTCGACACCCCGGCGCGCGAGGTGGTGCCGGGTGAGCTGTCGGCGCTGGTCGAGGGCGAACAGCGCTACCGCGAGAGCACCCGTTTCGTCGGCGATCGTGAGCACTGGGCTCAGCGGATCGCGGGCTTGGACAGCCCCACCGCGCTCGACGGCCGCACCGCGCCGCGTTCGGCGATCAACCTGGTGACCGGCGGGCGCCTGTCGGAAAAGCTGGTCGACCGTCTGGAAACCATTGCCGCCAGCGATGATTCGACCATCTCCGCGGTACTGCTGGCCGCCTTCGCCGCCTACCTGGGCCGCCTCACCGACCGGCCGGACGCGGTACTGAGCCTGCCCGTCACCGCTCGCACCACCGCGGTCATGCGCCGCTCGGCGGGGATGCTGTCCAATATCGTGCCGCTGCGACTTCCCACGGGTGCGGCGGGCTCACCCGCCACCTGGGGTGAACTGTTGCGCGCGGCCCGGGTCGAGGTGGCGGGCGCGCTGCGTCATCAGCGCTACCGTGCCGAGGACATCCGCCGCGACGCCGAGGACGACGGCCGCCCCGCCCGGCGCGCGCTGTTCGGCCCGCTCGCCAACTTCATGCTCTTCCGCAGTGACCTCACCCTCGGCACCACCACCGGCCGCTACCGGGTGCTGTCCACTGGCCCGATCGAAGACTTGAGTCTCAACGTCTACTACGGCGACCGCGACCGGGTGCACGTCGATTTCGAGGCCAACCCGCATCTCTACGACGCCGACACCCTGGCCAGGCACCACGCCCGCTTCCTCGGCTTCCTCGAGCGGCTGGCCGCTACCGACCTCGACACCGCGCTCGGCGCGATCGAGGTCGCAACCGAACTGGAGCTGCAGGTCAGCACCCGGATCTGGAACTCCACCCGATTCGACATCGACGCCGCGCTGGCCGAGCGTTCGGTGCCGGTCGCGACTCTGCCCGCCGTGTTCGAGGCCCAGGTCGCGCGCACCCCCGATGACGTGGCCGTGCGGATGGCGACGTCCTCGCACGCCGACGCTGGTCGGGACAACGCCGTCGTGTCTTCGGCGGACGCGACCCTCACCTATCGCGAGCTGGCGCAGCGGGCCAACCGGCTGGCCCGGCGGCTGCGCGCGGACGGCATCGGGCCGGAATCGCTGGTGGCGCTGAGTATTCGGCGCTCGCCCGAACTGGTGGTGGCGATGTACGCGGTGCTCGCCGCCGGCGCGGCCTACGTGCCGATCGACCCGGATCATCCGGCTGAGCGCATCGCCCACATCCTCGCCACCGCCGCACCGGCGGCCGTGCTCACGACCACCCGCGATAGTGCACCTGTCGACGGACGGCCGGTGCTGGCCGTCGACGCCCTCGATCTGAGCGACTACGACGACGCCCCGCTGACCGATGCCGACCGCACCGCGCCGCTGCGCCCCGGCCATCCCGCCTACGTCATCTTCACCTCCGGCTCCACCGGTCTGCCCAAGGGCGTCGCGGTCGAGCACGCCGCGATCGTGAACCGCCTCGTCTGGATGCAGCACACCTACCGCCTGCACGGGGTCGACGTGGTGTTGCAGAAGACGCCGATGACCTTCGACGTCTCGGTGTGGGAGTTCTTCTGGCCCTTGCAGATCGGTGCGACGCTGCTGCTCGCCGAGCCGGACGGCCACCGTGACCCCGGCTATCTGCGCCGCGTGATCAGCGAATACGGCGTCACTGTCGCACATTTCGTGCCCTCGATGCTCGAAGTGTTCCTGGCCCAACAGGAAATCGCCGAGCGCACCTCGCTGCGGCTGGTCTTCGCCTCCGGCGAGGCATTGCCCGCCGCGCCTGCCCAGCGGCTGCGGCTGCTGACGGGCGCTCGCCTGCACAATCTCTACGGCCCGACCGAGGCCGCCGTCGACGTCACCTTCCACGAGGTGAACGACAGCGACCGGGTCACGGTGCCGATCGGCGCGCCGGTGTTCAACACCCGGCTCCATGTTCTCGACTCACGGCTGCGGCCCGTTCCGGTCGGGGCTCCGGGTGAGCTGTATCTGTCGGGGGTACAGCTCGCCCGGGGTTATGTCGGACGTCCCGAGCTCACCGCCGGACGGTTCGTCGCCGCGCCCGCGGTGGTCGCCGCCGATTCCGGGCGTGTGCTGCCCGACGGTGGTTCCGGCAGCACTGCCACCCATCCACTGCCGGGTGAGCGGATGTACCGCACCGGTGACCTGGTCCGCTGGACCACCAACGGCGAGCTGGAATACCTGGGGCGCACCGACTTCCAGGTGAAGCTGCGCGGGCTGCGCATCGAGCTCGGCGAGATCGAGTCCGTGTTGGAGAGCGTGGACGCCGCGGCGCGCGCGGTAGTGCTGGTCCGGGACGACGCGGGCGTCGGCGAGCAGTTGGTCGCCTATGTCGTGGAAGCCGAGCCGGGCTCGGTGTCGATCGACGATCTGCGCGAGACCGCACTGCGCGCGCTGCCCGCCTACATGGTGCCTGCGGCGTTCGTGCTGCTCGAGGCCCTTCCGGTGAACGCGTCGGGCAAGCTGGACCGTAAGGCCCTGCCCGCTCCCACCCGCACGGTCGTCACCTACGCCGAACCGGTCGGCCCGGTGGAGCAGACGGTGGCCAGGGTATTCGGCGAGGTCCTCGGCCTCGACCGCATCGGCCGCGACGACGACTTCTTCGCCCTCGGCGGCAACAGCCTGGTCGCCACCCAGGTCGCGGCCCGCCTCGGCGCCGACCTCGGCTGCCGCCTCGGCGTACGCGATCTGTTCGGCGCGACCACCGTGGCCCGCCTCGCCGCCGCCATCGCCGATCGCGACGACACCGGCGTCTCGGCCCAGCTCCCGGTGCTCACCGCGGGCCCCCGCCCGGCGCTGATCCCGCTGTCGCCCGCACAGCAACGGATCTGGTTCCTCAACCGCTTCGATCCCTCGGCGCCCGGCTACAACATGCCGTTCGTCATCCGCCTGCGCGGCACCGCCGATCTCCCGGCCCTGGTCGCGGCCCTGCACGCGGTGGTCGACCGCCACGAGGCGCTGCGGACAGTGTTCCCCGCGGTCGGCACTCCCGGTGGTGAGGTCGCCGAGCAGGTCGTCCGCGATGCCGGGCTGGTCCGTCTCGGCGACCCCGTCGAAGTGCAGGCCGCCGACCTCGACGCGGAGCTCACCCGCTTCGCGCGTACCGGGTTCGACCTCGAACGTGAAGCACCGGTGCGTGCGGGCATCTTCGTTGTTCCGGCCCCCGACACAACTGTGGACAACTCGGCACCACGGACACCGAGCGTCGCGGCGCAGGAGTGTGTCCTCGCTGTCGTGCTGCATCATATTGCGGCAGACGGTGTTTCGCTGCAGGTGCTCGTCCGCGATGTGCTCACCGCGTACCGCGCCGCCACCGACGGCGTCGCCCCCGGCTGGTCGCCGCTGAGTGTGCAGTACGCCGACTACGCCCTCTGGCAGCGCGAGCTCCTCGGTGCCGAAACCGACCCGCAGTCGCTTGCCTCCCGCGAAATCGCTTTCTGGGAGCGGACTCTGGCTGGTCTGCCCGACCAGCTCGAGCTGCCCTCGCGTCGCCGGCGGCCGATCGAGCCGAGCATGCGCGGCGCCCGCACCGCCTTCACCATCGACGCCGATCTGCACCGTCAGCTCGCCGGGCTGGCCCAGCGGGCAGGCGCCTCGCTGTTCATGGTTGTGCACACCGCGTTGTCGGTGCTCCTCGCCCGACTGTCCGGCACCACCGACATCGCCATCGGCACCGGCGTCGCGGGCCGCGGCGACCGGGCCATCGACGACCTGATCGGCATGTTCGTCAACACCCTGGTGTTGCGCACCGAGGTCGACCCCGCCGCGAGCTTCGTCGCCGCGCTCGAGCACACCCGCGAAACCGACCTGGCCGCCTTCGCGCATGCCACCGTTCCCTTCGATCGCCTGGTCGACGTGGTCAACCCGGCCCGCTCGCAGTCCCGGCACCCGCTGTTCCAGGTGGCGCTGAACTTCCAGGCCGTCCTCGACACCACCTTCGACCTGGCGGGCTCGCCGGTGACGGTGCGCGAGATCGAGCTCGACATCACCAAGTTCGACCTACAGCTCACCCTCGCCGAACGACGCGGTGCCGCAGGTGAACCCGCAGGCATCGACGCCGTCACCCTGTACGCCGCCGACCTGTTCGACGCGTCCGAGATGCAGACCCTCGGTGCGCGTTTCGTGCGGCTACTCGCCGCGGCCGTCGCCGCGCCGGACACCGCGGTCGGCGACCTACCGCTGCTGTCGGCGCCCGAACACTCCCAGCTCACCGGCATGCGCGGCACACCGGTCACCGCCACCGGTCTGCTACCCGACCTCCTGGCCGGCGCGGTCGCCGCCGACCCGGATCGCGATGCCGTCACCGACGGCGACCGCACCCTCACCTACCGCGAACTCGACCGGGCGTCGTCACGCCTGGCCAGGGTCCTCATCGACAGCGGCGCCGGCCCCGACGACGTGATCGCCGTCGGCATCCCCCGCTCCATCGAGTCGGTGCTCGCGGTGTGGGCGATCGCCAAGTCCGGTGCCGCCTGGTTGCCCGTCGACCCGAGCTACCCGCTCGATCGGATCACCCATATGGTGACCGATTCCGGGGCCCGACTAGGTCTTACAGTGTCCGAGTCGCTGTCCGCGCTGCCCGGCCCGCTCGATTGGCTGGTCCTCGACGAGCTGAAGCTGATGGCCGAATGCGCCGGGCGTTCCAGCGATCCCGTCACCGACTTCGACCGCGTGCGACCCCTGCGCGCCCAGCACCTCGCCTATGTCATCTACACCTCCGGCTCGACCGGCCTGCCCAAGGGCGTGCTCGTCACCCAGGCGGGTATCGCCGGTTTCGCCGCCGAGGAAACCGCGCGCATGTTCGGCACCGCCGACGCCCGCGTCCTCCAGGTCGGCTCCCCGTCCTTCGACATCTCGGTGATGGAACTACTGCTCGCGGTGAATTCTGCCGCGACGCTGGTGATCGCCCCGCCCGGGCGGCACGTGGGAGCAGAACTGGCCCAGCTGCTTTCGGAACAGCGCGTCACGCACGCCCTGATGACCCCGTCCGGTCTGTCCGTGCTCGACCCCACCCCGCTCGACGCCCTTCGCATGGTGATGGTCGGCGGCGAAGCCTGCCCGCCCGACCTGATCGCCCGCTGGACCGCCGGACCCGTTCCCCGCGCGTTCGTGAACGCCTACGGCCCCTCCGAGACCACCGTCGCCACCAACATCAGCGCCCCGCTCACCGCCGATTCCCCGCTGACCCTCGGCACGCCGCTGCGCGGCATCACCCAGTGGGTCCTCGACTCCCGGCTGCGGCCGGTCCCTGTCGGCGTCGCGGGCGAGCTGTACGTCGCGGGTGCCCAGCTCGCGCGCGGCTATCGCTCCCGCGCCGCACTCACCGCGACCCGCTTCGTCGCCTGCCCGTGGGCGTCGTCGGAGCGCATGTACCGCACCGGAGACCTGGTCCGCTGGACTCCGGAGGGCACCCTCGACTACCTGGGCCGCAACGACGACCAGGTCAAACTCCGGGGTTTCCGCATCGAACTCGGGGAAGTCGAATCCGCCCTGCTCGCCCAGCCCTCGGTTCGTCAGGCCGCGGTGCTGGTGCGCGCCGACCCGCACCGAGGCGATCAGCTCATCGCTTATGTCGTGCCCGCTGTTGAGACCGACGAGCTGATCGATGCGCTCGCCGCCGCCCTGCGCGGCACCCTCGCCGCGCATATGGTGCCGTCCGCGTTCGTGGTGATCGATGCCCTGCCGCTCACCCCCAACGGCAAGCTCGACCGCAAGGCCCTGCCGGAGCCGGTGTTCGCCGCGCGTTCGTTCCGCGCGCCCGCCGCAGGCACCGAGTCCGTGGTGGCCCAGGTCTTCGGCGAGGTGCTCGGTGCCGCGCCGATCGGCGCCGACGACGACTTCTTCGCCCTCGGCGGCAACTCGCTCGTCGCCACCCAGGTGGTGTCGCGTCTGGGCACCGCGCTCGGCCGCACGGTCTCGCTGAAGTCGCTGTTCGAGGCGCCGACCGTCACCGCGCTCGCCGCCCTGCTCGGCACCGCGGACGCGGTCGCGCCGAGGCCCGCGCTGGTGGCAGGCGAACGGCCGCACCGGATTCCGCTGTCCTACGCGCAGCAGCGCATGTGGTTCCTGAACCAGTTCGACGCCGAATCGGTCGCCGACAATATCGCCGCCGCCATCCGCCTCACCGGCGTCATCGACTACGCCGCGATGAACGCGGCCGTCGCCGCGGTCTTCGCCAGACACGAGGCGCTGCGGACCCGCTACCCCGCCGTCGACGGCATCCCGTTCCAGCAGGTGCTCGACGCCGACCAGCTGACAATCACCCTCGAACCGCGCGCGATCGCCCCGGTCGACCTCGGCAACCGGATCCGCGCGCTGGCCGCCGTCCCGTTCGCGGTGGACTCCGAACCCCCGGTCCGCCTGCACCTGCTGCACACCGGCACCGACGAGCACGTCCTCGTCCTCGTGCTGCACCACATCGCCGCCGACGGCTGGTCGGTCGCGCCGCTGACCCGCGATGTGATGGTCGCCTATGCCGCCCACCTGGCCGCCGCAGCACCCCAGTGGACGCCGCTGCCGGTGCAGTACGCCGACTTCGCCCTCTGGCAGCGCGATGCGCTCGGCGCCGAGGACGACGCCGAATCCGCACTGTCACGCCAGCTCACGTTCTGGACGACGGAACTGGCCGACCTGCCCGACCTGCTCTCGCTGCCGAGTGATCGACCGCGCCCGGCCGTGGCCTCGGGACGCGGTGCGCGCCAGGCGTTCACGGTGCCCGCCGAGCTCATCGACCGACTGCGCGGCATCGGTGCGCGAGCCAATGCCTCGCTGTTCATGGTGCTGCACACCGCCTTCGCCACCACCCTCGCCGAACTGTCGGGTCAGCAGGACATCTCGATCGGCACCCCGGTCGCCGGTCGCGGCGACCAGGCGCTCGACGACCTGGTCGGCATGTTCGTCAACACGCTCGTGCTGCGCACCCGGATCCGCCCCGACGCCACCTTCGCCGAACTGCTCGGCACCGTCCGCGACAGCGACCTGCGCGCCCTCGCCAACGCCGACGTCACCTTCGACCGGCTCGTGGAGGTGCTCAACCCCGAGCGATCGACCGCCCGGCACCCGCTGTTCCAGGTGATGCTCGACTTCCAGAACAACTCCCGAACCGAACTCGAACTCGCGGGCCTGACCGCCACGGAGCTCGAGATCGATACCCACACAGCCAAATTCGACCTGCACCTCACGCTGCGCGAGACCACCGACGGCCTGCTCGCCCGCTTCGAGTACGCGACCGACCTCTTCGACGCGCAGACCATCACAGATTTCGGCACCCGCTTCCTGCGGACGCTGGATACGGTGACCGCCGATCCCGACGTCGTGATCGGCGACATCGACCTCCTCGACGCCGACGAGCGTATTCGCGTGCTCGGCGCCTGGAACGCCACCGAGTACCCGGTCGACGAACGCATGACGCTGGCCTCGCTGTTCGCGGCGCAGGCCGAGCGCACCCCGAACGCGACCGCGGTGACCCTCGAGGGCGAGTCGCTGAGCTATTCCGGGTTCGCGGATGCGGTGAATCGCCTTGCCCGCCTGCTGATCTCGATCGGCGTGCGCCCCGACCGCACCGTGGCAATCGGCATGCGCCGTTCGATCGACTCGGTCGTCGCCATGTACGCCGTCATCGCCGCCGGTGGCGCCTACGTGCCCCTCGACCCGGATCACCCCGCCGAGCGCATCGCCCAGGTGATCGCCGCCGCCGACCCGGTCTGCGTACTGACCCGCCGCAGCGACGACCTCGACCTCACCGGGGTGGAGGCGACGGGAGAGCACTGCGCGGTTCTCGATCTCGAGCAGGTCGACACCACCGACTACTCGGCCGAGCCGATCACCGACGCCGACCGCCTGGCCACGCTCACCCGGGACAACGCCGCCTACCTGATCTTCACCTCGGGCTCCACCGGCACACCCAAGGGCGTCGTCGTCTCCCATGCCGCGATAGTCAACCGACTGGTGTGGATGCAGGACGCCTACCGGCTCACCCCCGACGACGCCGTGCTGCAGAAGACCCCGGCCACCTTCGACGTCTCGGTCTGGGAGTTCTTCTGGCCCTTGCAGATCGGTGCCCGGCTCGTGCTCGCCCGTCCGGACGGTCACCGCGACCCCGCCTATCTGATCCGGCTGATCACCGACGAGCGGATCACCGTCGCCCACTTCGTCCCGTCGATGCTGTCGGTCTTCGTCGCGGTGCTCGACAGTGCGCACGCCGACGAGGCGACCACGCGGACCGCCGGGGACTGCGCATCGCTGCGGCTGGTGTTCGCCTCCGGCGAGGCACTGGCGCCCGCGCCCGCCCAGCTGCTGCGCGGGCTCACGGGGACGGCTGTGCACAACCTGTACGGCCCCACCGAGGCGGCGGTGGACGTGACCTTCCATGAGGTGATCGACGCCGATACCGTCACCGTGCCGATCGGTGCGCCGGTGCACAACACCCAGGTCTACGTCCTCGACGGCCGCCTGCGCCCGGTCCCGGTCGGCGTGCCCGGCGAGCTGTATCTGGCGGGCGCCCAGCTCGCTCGCGGCTACGCGGGCCGCGCCGACCTCACCGCCGACCGCTTCGTCGCCAACCCGTTCACCACCGCCGAGCGCATGTATCGCACCGGTGACCTCGTCACCTGGACGTCGGCCGGCGAGCTGGAGTACCTGGGCCGCACCGACTTCCAGGTGAAGCTGCGTGGTCTGCGCATCGAACTCGGCGAGATCGAAGCCGTGCTCTCCGGGGTTCCCGAGATCACCCAGGCCGCGGTGATCGTGCGCGACGAGACCCTGGTCGCGTATCTCGTCGCCGCACAGCATGTCGACGTCGATGCGGTGAAGTCCACGCTCAGCCGCACCCTGCCCGCCTACATGGTCCCCGCGGCCTTCGTCGTTCTCGACGAGTTCCCGCTCAACTCGTCGGGCAAGCTCGATCGAAAGGCGCTGCCCGCACCGAGTTTCGAGGCGGCTGTCTTCCGCGCGCCGTCCACCGAGGTCGCGCGCATCGTCGCGGCCACCTTCGCCACGGTGCTCGGCTTCCCCGCCGACCGCGAAGTCGGTCTAGACGACGACTTCTTCGCCCTCGGCGGCAACTCCCTCAACGCCACCCAGGTCGCGGCCCGCCTCGGCGCCGCCCTCGACACCCAGATCCCGGTTCGGCTGCTGTTCGACGCACCGACGGTGGCCGATCTGGCCGACCGGTGCACTGCCCTGCGCGGCACCGGCGGGCGGCTCGAACTCACCACTCGGGAACGGCCCCGGCGGATTCCGTTGTCCGCGGCGCAGCGCCGGATGTGGTTCCTCAACCGCTACCTCGCCGACGTCGACGGCATCGGCGACGCTGTCGACAACATCCCCGTCGCGCTGCGGCTCACCGGCGACCTCGACCTCGCTGCCCTCGAAGCGGCTCTCGCCGATGTGGTCGCCCGGCACGAAACCTTGCGAACCAGCTACCCGGAGGGGCCGGAGGGCGCCGAACAGGTGATCTCGGACGCCACCGCAATCACTCTGCGGCCCGAGGCGATCACCGAGACGGAGTTGCCCGAACGCCTGCTGTCGTGCGCCGCGGTCCGATTCGACCTCACCGCCGAGGTCCCGCTCCGCGCGGCCTTGTTCGCGCTGAACACCGACCACGTGCTGGTTCTGGTGGTCCACCACATCGCCGCCGACGGTTTCTCGCTCGGCCCGCTGGCCGCCGATCTGATGGCCGCCTACGCCGCGCGCCGCGCGGGCGCCACCCCCACCTGGACGCCGCTGCCCGTCCAGTACGCCGACTACGCCCTCTGGCAGCACGAAAACCTGGGCGAGACAGCCGATCCCGCGTCGCTCGCGCACACCCAACTGGCGTTCTGGCGCCATGGCCTCGCCGGTCTCCCCGAGCAGCTCGACCTGCCCACCGACCGTCCCCGCCCGGCCGAGTCCACCTTCCGTGGCGCCGTCCACCGCTTCCAGATCGACTCCGATCTGCACAGTGAACTGCGCGAACTCGCGCGCAAGCACGAGGCCACCCTGTTCAGCACGGTGCACGCAGCGCTCGCGGTCCTGCTGGCCCGCCTGTCCGGGGGCAGCGACATCGCCATCGGCACACCGGTCGCGGGCCGCGGCGAGGCCGCCCTCGACGGGCTGATCGGCATGTTCGTCAACACCCTGGTACTGCGCACCCAGATCGACCCGCGCGCCGAATTCGAAACGACCCTCGACGCCGTCCGGGCCGGCGACCTCGACGCCCTCTCGCACGCCGACGTCCCGTTCGAGCAGGTCGTCGATGCCATCGACCCGGCGCGAGCCCGCAACCGGCACCCGCTGTTCCAGGTGGCGCTGGCGCTACAGAACTTCACCGTTCCCGCGCTGGAGGCCGCGGACCTGCGCGTGGAATCTCTCGATTTCGACGCCGCCGTGGCGAAGTTCGACCTGCAGTTCACCCTCGGCGAATCCGACGACATCGATGGCCGCGCGAACGGCATGTCCATCGAGATCGCCTACGCCACCGATCTGTTCGACGAGGGCAGCGTCGCCGTGCTGGCCCGGCGCTTCACTCAGGTGCTGGCCGCCGTCGTCGCCGACCCGACCGTCGTGGTGGGCGACATCCAGTTGCTCAGCGCCGAAGAACAGCAGCGCACCCTGCACGATTGGTCGTCCACCGGCGAATCGGTGGCCGCCGCCGACACCATGGTGGACCGGTTCGCCCGCGTCGCCGCCCTCGACCCCACCGCCATCGCCGTGAAAGCGGGCGAGCGCGCGCTGACCTACGGCGAGCTCGATGCCTGGTCCAACCGTCTCGCCCGCCGACTCGTCGCCGCGGGCGTCGGCCCGGAATCGCTGGTAGCGGTCACCCTGCCGCGGTCGGTGGAGCTGCCGGTCGCTCTGCTCGCCGTACTGAAGGCAGGCGGGGGCTACCTGCCGATCGACCCCAACTACCCCGCCGATCGCATCGAATACGTCCTCGACGATGCCCGCCCGCAGTGTGCGATCACCAACGACGACACCGGCCTGGCGCACGACTGGTTCGGTGGTCCGGTCATCGATCCCGGCGCGGACAACCTGTCCGACTTCGGCACCGACGCCCTGACCGACGCGGACCGGCGTAGCCCGCTGGCTCCCGCCAACGCCGCCTACGTCATCTACACCTCCGGCTCGACCGGCCGCCCCAAGGGCGTCGTCGTCCCGCACACGAATGTCATCGCGCTGCTGGACAACACCGCGCAGCGCTTCGGCTTCGGACCGTCCGACGTGTGGACGATGTTCCACTCCTACGCCTTCGACTTCTCGGTGTGGGAACTGTGGGGCGCCCTGCTCCACGGCGGCTCGATCGTTCTCGTCGACTACTTCACCTCCCGTTCGCCCGAACAGTTCCGCGAACTGCTCCGCACCGAACGCGTCACCGTTCTCAACCAGACGCCGTCCGCGTTCCACCAGCTCATCGCCGCCGACCTGGCCGCGCCCGCACCCACCGAATACGCCCTGCGCACAGTGATCTTCGGTGGCGAGGCGCTCGAACCGCAACGCCTCGCCGGCTGGTTCGCCCGCTACCCGGACTCGCCCCGCATGGTGAACATGTACGGCATCACCGAGACCACCGTCCACGCCTCCTACCGGGAGATCACCCCGCACACCGGCTCGGCCAGTGTGATCGGCGGCGCGCTCGCGGGACTCACAGTGCGCGTGCTGGATTCGCGCCTGCGTCCCGTCCCGCTCGGCGTTCCCGGCGAAATCTACGTCTCCGGACCGCAATTGGCGCGTGGCTACCTGGGTCGACCCGACCTGACCGCGAGCCGCTTCGTCGCCGACCCCTACGGTCCTGCCGGATCCGTCGCCTACCGGTCCGGTGACCTCGCCCGCTGGACGGTCGTGGCCGACGACGCCACGGGGGCGCTCGCGTCGGCGCGCGCCACGCACGTCGACCTCGAATACCTCGGCCGCGCCGACCAGCAGGTCAACCTCCGTGGCTTCCGCGTCGAGCTCGGCGAGATCGAAGCGGCGCTGCTGCACAGCTCGATCGCACCTCGCGAAGTCGCCGTGCTGGTGCGGACCGACCTCGTCGACGAGCCGCGCATCGTGGCCTACGTGGTCGGGGAGTCCGACCACCTCGACACCGCCGCCCTGCGCAAGGAGCTGGCACGCACCCTGCCCGAGCACATGCTCCCGGCAGCCGTCGTGCCGGTCGCGCGCATTCCGCTCACGGTCAACGGCAAGCTCGATCGCGCGGCCCTGCCCGCCCCCGTCTTCGAGACCACCACCTACCGCAGGCCGACCACCGTCACCGAGCAGATCATCGCCGCCGTGTACACCGAGGTGCTCGGCCGTGCCGACGATCAGCCGATCGGCGCCGACGACGACTTCTTCGCCCTCGGCGGCAGCTCGCTGCTGGCAGCAAAGGCGGTGGCCCGTATCGGCGCCGCGCTCGACCGGCGCGTGGGTGTCCGGATGCTGTTCGAGGCGCCGAGCGTCGCCGAACTGGCCGCCGCGATCGACGCCCAGTCGAAGGTCGATCGCCCCGCGCTGGTCGGCCGGGCCCGCCCCGAGTTGCTCCCGCTGTCCCCGGCCCAGCAGCGGATGTGGTTCCTCAACCGCTTCGACCGCGCCTCGGTGGCCTACAACATCCCGTTCGCGCTGCGCCTGAGTGGGGCGCTCGACGTCACCGCGCTGCGCGCCGCGATGGCCGACGTGGTCGCCCGCCACGAATCGCTGCGCACCGTGTACCCGGAAGTCGACGGCACACCCGCGCAGTCGATCGTCGCTGCCGCCGAAGCGATGCCGACGCTGGCTCCACCGGTGAACACCGAAGCGGCCGTAGGCGACACGCTCACGCCGGTGGCGACCAGCGAGGCAGCGCTTCCCGCCGCGATTCGCGAACTGGCCGAGACCACCTTCGACGTCACCACCGAGATCCCGGTGCGCATGCGGCTGTTCCGGGTGGACGACACCGAATTCGTGCTGGCCGGCGTCCTGCACCACATCGCCGCCGACGGCTCCTCCATCGCCCCGTTCGTCGCCGACCTCATGCGGGCCTATACCGCCCGGCTCGCCGACACCGCCCCCGGCTGGGCGCCGCCCGCCGTGCAATTCGCCGATTACGCGCTGTGGCAGCGTGACCTGCTCGGCGACGAAGCCGACCCGGAATCCCTCGCCGCCCAGCAGGTCGGCTACTGGCAGACCCAGCTGGCCGGACTTCCCGACCAGCTGGCCCTGCCGACCGACCGTCCCCGCCCCGCCCGCCAGACCCTGCGCGGCGACAAGGTGAGTTTCACCGTCGACGCCGACCTGCACGCCGCGCTGTCCGCGCTCGGGCGCGACAACGGCGCCACCCTGTTCATGGTGGTGCACGCGGCGTTCGCGGCCCTGCTGGCCCGCATCTCCGGTACCGCCGACATCGCCGTCGGCACCCCGAACGCGGGCCGTGGCGAAGCCGAGCTCGACGAGGTCATCGGCATGTTCGTCAACACCCTGGTCTTGCGGACCCCGGTCGTGAGCGACGCCCCGTTCACCGAACTGCTCGCCACCGCGCGGGCCGCCGACATCGCCGCGTTCTCACACGCCGATGTGCCGTTCGAGCGGTTGGTCGAGGTGCTCAACCCCGCCCGCTCCACCGCGCGACACCCGCTGTTCCAGGTCGGCTACTCGTTCCAGAACCACGACCGCGCTCAGCTCGAACTTCCCGGCCTGTCCGTCTCCGCTGTCGAATTCGATGCCGGTGTCGCGCAGTTCGACCTGCATCTGTTCGCCCTGGACAACTACACCGCGGACGGCACCCCGGCGGGGATCGAGATGGCCCTCGGCTACGCCACCGAGCTGTTCGACGCCGAAACAGCCGAACGCTTCGCCGGTCAGCTGTGCCGGATCCTCGCATCCGTCAGCGGCGCGGCGGAGACCGCCATCGGTGACCTCGACATGCTCGGTGCCGACCGCGAGCTGCTGCTCGAAACATGGAACGACACCGCCCGTCCCGTCGAGTCCACCACCCTCGCCGAACTGGTTGCGCGCCAGAGCGACCTGACCCCCGACGCGCTCGCGCTGGTAGACGATGAAACCGGCGAGTCCCTGGATTACGCCACCTTCGACGCACAGGTCAACCAGGTCGCCAGGCTCCTGATCGCCGAGGGAGTCGGCCCGGAGCGCACCGTGGTACTGGCCATGCGCCGCGGCATCGACCTCGTCATCGCCATGCACGCCGTCGTCCGGGCGGGCGGCGCGTACGTGCCGATCGACCCCGACCACCCGGCCGACCGTATCGCCTACCTCGTCACCACCGCGGCGCCCCTGTGCGTGCTCACCACCGCCGCCGACGGACTGCCGATCGCCGTGGACGTTCCGGTCTTCGAGCTGGACCACCGCGCGCTGCGCGAACTCTCGACGGAGCCGGTGACCGATGCCGAGCGCATCGCCCCGCTGCGCCCCGAGCATCCCGCGTACATCATCTTCACCTCCGGCTCCACCGGCGTGCCCAAGGGCGTCACCGTCCCACACGCCGCGATCGTCAACCAGCTCGGCTGGCTGCGCGAGCGCTTCACCATGACCACCGCCGACCGGGTGCTGCTGAAGACCCCCGCCACCTTCGACCTCTCGGTCTGGGAGTTCTGGTCACCCCTCACCTCCGGCGGTGCCCTGATCGTCACCCGCCCCGGCGACGAACGCGACCCGGACCGCCTGCGCGCCACCATGACCCGGCACGGCGTCACGGTCTTGCATGCCGTTCCCTCGCTCGTCGGCATGCTCCTGGCCACCGAAGCGACACCCGCGCTGCCTGTTTCGTTGCGCGCCGTCCTCGCGATCGGTGAAGCCCTGCCCGCGGCGACGGCCACCGCGTTCCGTGCCGTCGGCGCCACCGCAGTCCTGCACAACCTGTACGGCCCGACCGAGGCAGCCGTCTCGATCACCGAATATGAAGTGGCGCACGATCTGTCGCACGTCGTGCCGATCGGTACTCCCGTCTGGAACAGCGCGCTCTACGTTCTCGACGCCCGGTTGCATCCCGTCCCGATCGGCGTCGCGGGCGAGCTCTATCTGTCCGGTGATCAGCTCGCCCGCGGCTACCACGGGCGCCATGCCCTCACCGCCGACCGGTTCGTCGCGAATCCCTTCGCCGACACCGGCTCGCGGATGTATCGCACCGGCGACATCGTCCGTCGGCGCGCCGACGGCACGGTCGAATACCTCGAACGCGCCGACTTCCAGGTCAAGATCGGTGGCTTCCGCATCGAACTCGGCGAGGTCGAAACAGCCCTGCTGCGCTGCGCCGAAGTCCGGGCGGCAGTCGCGATCGCCACGACCGACGAGCGGGCGGGTGCCCGCCTGATCGCCTACGCGGCGGTCGCGGACCTGGCCCCGGGCGACGAGCCCGCCATCGCCGCCCGCCTGCGCGGAGAGCTCGCCGCCGACCTGCCCGCCTACATGGTTCCGGCGGCGCTGGTGGTGCTCGACGCGCTGCCCCTCAACGCCAACGGCAAAGTCGACCGGAAGGCGCTGCCCGAACCGCAGTTCGCCGAAGCGGCCTTCCGCGCTCCGGTCACCGCGGTCGAACAGCTTGTCGCCCAGACGTTCACCGAGGTGATCGGCTGCGCCGCCGCCGGACTCGACGACGACTTCTTCGCCCTCGGCGGCAACTCGCTGATGGCAACCCGCCTGGCTGCCCGCCTCGGCGCCGCGCTCGGCGTCCACGTCGCCGTGGCCGCGGTCTTCGACGCACCGACAGTCGGCGCGCTGGCCGCGCACCTCGCCACCGCCGATCGCACCATCGCCCGCCCCCCGCTGACCAAGCGCACCGGCGAAGGGCCCGCGGTCCTCTCGCCCGCGCAGCAGCGCATGTGGGTGCTGCACCAGCTCTCGCCACAGTCCTCGGCCTACCACATCCCGGCCGCCATCCGCCTGACCGGCGAGCTCGACCTACCCGCCCTGCAGGCGGCCGTCGCCGACCTGCTGGCCCGCCACGACACCCTGCGCACCCGCTACCCGGACACCACCGACGGCCCGATCCAGCAGGTGATGCCCGCCTGGTCCGCCGCCGTCGACCTCACCCCTCTCCCGGTGGCGCCCGCCGATGTCGAAACCCGGATCGCGGCGCTCGTCGCGCAGCCCTTCGACATCACCGCCGCGCCCCCGATCCGGGTCGCCCTCTACCGCCTCGGCGACAACGAGCACGTCCTCGTCGTCGTGGTGCACCACGTCAGCGCGGACGGATACTCGATCGACCCGCTCACCCGGGACCTGGTGCGCGCCTACGTGGATCGCGGCCAGGGGCGCGAACCGGGCTGGGCCCCACTGATAATCCAGTACGGCGATTTCAGTGCCTGGCAGCGCGACCTGCTCGGCTCCGAGTCCGACCCCGGCAGTGTGCTCACCCAGCAGCTCGCCTACTGGACCCGCGAGCTCGCCGGCGCACCCGAACTACTGGCGTTGCCGACAGACCGCCCGCGCGCGGCCCGTCGTGAAATGCGTGGTGCGACGATCGAATTCGACATCGATTCCGCACTCACCACCCGCCTCGACGACGTGGCCCGCGCCAACGGAACCACCCTGTTCACACTGATCCACAGCGCGCTGGCAGTGCTGCTGGCCAAGCAATCCGGCAGCGCGGACATCACCATCGGCGCACCGGTCTCCGGTCGTGGCGCCCGCGAACTCGACGACCTCGTCGGCATGTTCGTCAACACCGTCGCCCTGCGCACCGAAGTCGACGCTCGCGCACCGTTCACCGACCTGCTCACCCAGGCGAAGCGCCGCGATCTGGCCGCGCTGTCCCATGCCGATGTTCCGTTCGAGCAGGTGGTCGACGCCGTGGGTCGCACCCGTACCGGCGCCTACACCCCGCTGTTCCAGGTGATGCTGACCTTCCAGAACATGCCGCCCGGCGGTATCGAGCTCCCCGGCCTCCACGTCCAAACCTTGGACCCCGGGCTCACCGAGGCCAAATTCGACCTGCATCTCACCGCCCTGCAGCGCTATCGCGACGACGGCGCGGTGGACGGCCTCGACATTCACTTCGGCTACGCCACAGACCTGTTCGACGCGTCGACGGTCCGGACCATGGCCGAGCGATTCCGCAAGGTACTCACCACCGTCGCCGCCGACCCCACCGTGGCGGTGCGCGCGATCGACCTGCGCACCGATGCCGAAAAGACCCCGACCACCTACACCATCGCCGATCTTCCGGGCCTCGTCGGCTCGGCAGCTCGGCTCGCGCCGGCGACCGTGGCATTCACCCACGGCGAGCACGCCATCTCTTACGGAGCACTCGACGCCAAGCTCGCCGCGGTGAGCAGGGCGATGGGCGCGAAGATGAAACCTGAAGCGTTGGTGAACGTCGCGCTGGCCGGCCTCGTGCCCGGCGTGCTCGCCGCACTCGGCGCGGCCGGTCTCACTTCGACTCTGCAAACACTGGTGACCGATGCTGCCGCGGTAATCGCCGGGACAGCGTCGGTTGACGACTCGGAAGGACAACTCTGATGTCGCACACGGATTCGGTCACGACCGCTGCCACCCTCGCCGCGCTCCTGCGTGACCTGGACGGCGATCGACCACGTGACCCGGCGACTCTGCTCGCCGCCTTCTCCACCTACGCCGACCGCGAACCCGACATCCTCGCGGTCCGCGACGGCGAAATCGGTCTCACCTACGGCGAACTGGCCGAGCGAGTCGATGCGTTGGCCGCCGCGCTCCTCGAGCACGGTGTCGGCCCCGAAACCACTGTCGCGGTGTCGCTCCCGCGTTCGGTGGAATTGGTGGTCGCTGTGCACGCGGTGCTCGCCGCCGGCGGTGCGTTCGTGCTGCTCGACCCCACCGGCCCCGGTGACGTGCAGCGACGCACTGCCGCGCTGGCCGCGCCCGCCTTGATCCTCACCAGCGACGGAACACCGCACCCCGCCGGGTTCCCGGTCGTGCACACCGACGCCACGGTCGACGTCACCCCCGATGAGCTACCGGGGCCGGGCGCGGACAACCCCGCCTACCTGGTCGTCGATGTCGTTGCCGCGACCGCCGTCGTCGTCGGGCATCGCGCGGCGCAGGCCAATTCGAGCTGGCGCCAGCGACTCTGCGGTATCGGTATCGGCGATTCGGTGCTCTGGCACGCACCGCTGGCCGGCCAGGCCGCGGTGGGGGAGATGCTGCTCGCGCTGCAAACCGGTGCCACGCTGGTGGTTTCGCCGTCGGCGGTGCTCGCCGACGCGATTGCCGAAACGCAGGTGACCGCAGCATGTTTCGATCATGCCGAGCTCGCCGAGCTGGCAGCACTGCCCGATGCCGAGCAGCGTCTGGACTCGCTGCGCGTGGTGCTCGGCTCGGGTGGGCCACTGCTCGCGGAAACCGCCGCCGCCCTGCGTGCGGTGAGCGGTGCGACGCTATGGCACGTCTACGGCAGGCCCGAGACGGCGGGCGAGTTCGTCGCGCACGAGGTGACCGGCGCCGACCTGGAGGTGGTCCCGTTCGGATCGGCCGCTGACGATGTCGAACTGCTGATCCTCGACGAGCACCTGTGCCCGGTAGCCGACGGCGAAATCGGTGAACTCTATGTCTCCGGTGTGCAATTGGCGCGCGGATACGTCGGCAGACAGGCCACCGCGGCGACCTTCCTCGCGAACCCCATCGGTCCGGTGGACGACCGCATGTTCGCCACCGGCGACCTCGTGCGCCGCAGGCCGCCGGGCGACGCCTGGACGGCCGAGATCGAATTCGTCGGCCGCATCGATGACGGGCCCTACGCCCGCGCGACCGGTCTCGCCGACGAACTACTGCTCGACGAGTTCGAAGCCCAAGCCGCCGCAACCCCTTTCGACCCGGCCGTCGTCCATGCGCCGACCGACGGCCCGACCTCGATCATCACCTACGGTGACCTCGACCGGCGCACCAATCAGCTGGCCCGGCATCTGACCGCGCTCGGCATCGGCCCGGAATCGGCTGTGCTCGTGGATGTCCCAGGTTCCATCGAGTTCGTGGTCGCGGCATACGCGGTCCTCAAAGCCGGTGGGACCGTGGTACCGATCGACACCGCGAACCCCCGGCTCCCACCGATCGTCAACCCGGCCCTGGCCCTGACCATCGCCGCCCGCGAGCACCTCGGCACCTACGACATCCCGACGGTGACGGTCGATCGGGCATCTCTGTCCAACTATTCGAGCGAACCCATCGCCCGCGGCGAACATCGCGCTCCGATCCTGCCGCAGCACCCCGCCTTCGTGCTGTTCCCCCCTGGCGCAACGCACAGCGTCACCATCAGCCATGCCGCCGCCGTGCACCGGGTCACCGCCATGCAGGCCCGCCACCACCTCACCACTCGCGATGTCTATCTGCACCAATCCCATACCGGCGACGCCACCGCTTGGCACGGCTACCTGTTACCCCTGCGAGTCGGCGCGACCGTCGTCCTCACCGAACCGCCCGACCCCACCCGGTTAGCCGCCCTCATCGCCGCCTACGGCGTCACCGTCACCGACTTCACCCCCCACTTCCCGCCCGCCCGCACCAGCCACAGCGACCGCCTGTTCCGCACGAGCGAGCTCGCCCACCACGAAATCGAAGGCACCCCAGCAGCATTAGCCCACCTCGGCACCCTCCTCGGAAAGGCCACCCCATGACCAACCCGTTCGACGACGACAACGCCCAGTTCTACGTCCTGGTCAACACCGAAGGCGAACACTCCCTCTGGCCCACCTTCGCCGCCGTCCCCGGCGGCTGGTCGGTAGCCTTCGGCGCCGCCCCCCGAACCTCCTGTCTCCACTACGTGGAATCCCACTGGCTCGACATGCGCCCCAACTCCCTCATCGCCGCCATGTCCAACAAACCCTGAGGGATCAGCCCGCCGCAGATTTCTCGGGTTGGCTGGGAACGGGTGTCGTCCGGATGTTGCGGACGCCAGCAACGATCTGGTCCACGTCTTCCTCGGCGAAGAGATGGTCCGGACAGATCGGCGCATGCGATTTGAACGGTGTCTCGTAGCATTCTCATGCTTGAAGGCGGAGCGATGAACTGAATGAGCTACTGTCCCCCCACGTCGGGCAATCTGTTCCGGACTTTCGCGGCGTGCGGTCGTTCGAACGGCCAACGGAGAGCGATGATGTCGACAATGTTGCCAATGGTCGGAATATCGGCCTCCAGTGTCGGTGGGCGTGGATGGTCCAGGAAAGCATCGATATCATTGAGGACCAAACTTGCATCGAACTCACTCATCGTTGCAGCGGCATTCTTCACCGCGTCGATCTGTGACCTATCTCCGGTTCGGTAGGCGGCGAGACGAACCTGCAGTCCGAGATCGGGGTCGTTCTCGAGCTTATTGACAAGGGCTTCCATATTATTGTCGGGGTCATTGATCGGGGTCTGACCCAAAGAGTGAATCGCGTACCTGCGAACCTCGTCCAGCTCGTCGTCATCGTCCGCACATGTGAACAACGCCGCTGTCGAACTTCCCGGATAGCGTCCCAATGCTTCCGCCGCCGACGCCCGGACTATCCATGAATCGTCGGATCGAAGATGCGATGTCAGCGGTCCGACGGCAGGCGCGAACTGGATCATAGTGAGCGCTTCGGCCGCTTCGGTGCGAACGAGCTCGTCTGGATCTTCGAGCATCCCGACAAGTAATGGTCCAACGTCGTCGACGGAGGCTCCGCCAAGGAACCCTGCCGCGCGGACCGCCTCGCTTCGAACTGCAATATCCGAACTTCCGAACAGAGGGAGCACCAGATCAATCTTTGATTGATCATCTTCCTTGATCAGTTCGATCAGCGCGGCTACCTGCCTGCCGGAGCTGAGAGATTCGACAGGGTCACCCGAGTCGTCTTGCATGCTTCCTCGCCTTCGAGTTGTCCAAGCTTTCTCTGGACATGAGATCGCGCATTTCCTATTCGATACACCTATCGGCGACGAGTTGCTTCCCGCCCGTGGCCATTTCGGCGACGAAGGCGCCGACCAGGGCAATTGCTGTGAGCGATGCAATGTCGTCTAATGCTGACCGGACCCCCTAACGGATAGCTGCGTCCGCTGCCATCGTGATTCTGACGCCGAGTTGCAGGCTCTGGAAGAGTCTGACCGTAGCGGGGTGCGGGTACCTGTCAGACGGTCGGACTAGCTTCGCGGCTATGGGACTTTCAGTGGGAACCGGGGGGCTGGCGTTTGCCGTGGCAGACGGCGGCGACCCGGAGTATCTCGATGCGTTGACCGAGCAACTGCGTGCGCTCAGCGAGCTACTGGTGCGGGAGGGGCTTGCTCCGCACGATGAGCCGAGGGTTGCGGGACCGGCGGTGGACCGCGCTCGGATAGGGAGCGTGCCCTACTCTTTCGTGCATTATCTGCGGCGCGCGTATGCCCGAGCGCGTGAGTATCCCGAGCAGCCGCTGACACCCGTCGCCGACGGAGACAGCGCTTCGGATGATCCCGCCATCAACCTGGTCGGATCCACCTTCGACTCCCACCTGATCTGCCATTCGGATTGCGAAGGGTTCTACGTACCGGTCGATTTCGACGACGTGCTTTTCGTCGGCGAGGATGTCGACATCGCCGGTGGCATGGTCGGGTCGAGCAGTGCGCTGATGCGCGAACTCGTCTATGTCGCACCGTATTTGGGTGTCGAGCTGGTCGATGGGGTGCTCTCCGACGCCGAGATCGGCAGGATCCGGACGATGCTGGACAGCGATTCGTCGCACCCGTTCGACCGGGAGTTGATCACCTGGTTGCTGCTGTTCGAGGCCGCGAGGGTGTCGATCGAGAACGGCACCGTTGTCGAGTTCGGGTGATCGGACAATCCGTGCCCGACTCAGTCGACCAGGGTCATCGGCGGCGGCTCCCACTTTCCGTCGAGGGCGTTCTCGCGCGGTGCGTAGAGGCGGAGGGTGAGGGAGAAGTCGCCGGTGGCGGGGATGGGGAGCCAGTTGCCGGTGGGGACGGTGGGACGTGGGTCCTGGTGCTGGACGGCTAGTTCCACAGATCCGTCGGGGGCGGGGACAACGGCGGGGAAGTGACCTACCGAGTAGATCGTGTCGGGGTTGGGGACCAGGAAACCTTGCGTGTCGTAGGCGGTGATCGAGGTGAAGGCGTGGACAGGAGGCCATCGGCCCGGTTCGAAACGGATTCGGTAGCGCAGTGGGTTGCCCCGGTCGTCGGTGGTGGGGGCGTCGCGGTTCGCGTAGAGCACGTCACGAATGGGGGCAAGGGCGGGGGAGCGCTTGGTGGTGGCCGCGCGGCGGAGGTAGTCGGTACCGAAGGTGCCGAGGTCGACGGGGATCTCCCAGCCGTTGACGGAGCGGGCGGTGGGGTCTGTCCAGTCGGCGATGCGGCGGTGGGCCTGGCGCACCGCCTCGTCGAGGATTTCGGCGGGCTGGTCGTCGAGGACCCCGCCGGGCTGGACACCGATCGTGGCCAGTTGCGTCATCAGTGGCGCGTCGGCGGCAGCGGGGGGATCGGTGAGCATCAGCCGGCACAGGCGGTTGAGATAGGTGCGGCCGTCCAACGCGGCGATCCGCTTCGTCGGTGGCTCCGGTCCACGGTCTATCGCGTGGACGCGGCTGACCGTCCCGGCGAGTTCACCGCGATCCCACGCGCTGAGCGGGATCAGCTTCATCTTCTCCTGCCACTGGTTGACCGTCGGCGCGTCCCCGGTGCCGTTGATCTGGACCCGCGCGACGATCGTGCACATCGACGACGGCATGTGCAGCCGGGTCACGTTCGCGGGCAGTACACCGGACCACTGCGGCCCGGTGAGGACGTAGGTGAAGGGCGCGCCGTCGGCGTCCACGGTGGTTCGCGGGGTCTTGCTGGTCAGGTCGTGCACGGTGTTCGCCCACCCGTCGACCAGCTGGAACAGCCAGAACCGGTCGGGTTCCATCCCCGGGATCTGGAGCACGATCGGCTCTTCGGTGATATCGAGCCACGCCTGCGAATACACCATGTCGTGGCTGAGCCTGGCCACCCCGCGATCGTCGGGATCGGGCAGCACGCTGTGATCGAAGCCGTTGATCGGCCCGCTCGCCGCGCGCATCATGTCCAGCAGGATCATCGGATAGCCGTAGATGTAGGCGTCGATCGCCCGGGCGAGCAGATCCGGGCGACCGGTGGTGCGGATCGGCTCGGGAACCGATGCGTCACCGCATCCGGGCAACGCCGCCGCGGCGGTGGCCGCGGCGGCGAGCCCGAGCAACGATCGCCTGGTCAGCGCGCTCGCGCGAGAATCCATGCACGCTCCGTTCGAAGGCTTGATCGCCGAGCCTATGACGAGTCAGCAACACACCGCCTCATACACAACGGGTGAATTGCCTCAACCGAGCAGCACCCGCCGCATCAGGAATCCGACCCTGGCCCGGCCGGCGATCGGGTCGTCGCCGAAGCGCTGACCGAGGTCGATGACCATCGCGAACGCCGCGTGCACCAGGAAACGCGCCTCGGCCGCGGAGAGCTCCGGCCGCATATCGCGCACCAGCCGCGCCCACTCCTGCACGCTCAACCGCTGGATATTGCGCAGGACGGCACGTTCCTCGGCGGGCACGTGCCCGAATTCGGCGTAGTAGACGACGGCCAGCGCTCGCTCGTCGAAGGTGTCGGCGACGAATTGCTCGACCAGCACGTCCAGCGCGGCCCCGCTGTCGGGCGTGCTCGCCACCGCGGGGCCGATCGCCCCCGACACCCGGTCGGCCGCGCGCCGAAAGGCCGCGGCGAGGATGTCGCTCTTGCCGCGATAGAACCGGTACACCGCCGACGCCGCCGACAATCCCGCCGCCGAGGCGATGTCCTCCACGCTCACATTCGGATAGCCGCGTTTGTGGAACAGCTCCACCGCTTTGCGCAGCAGCAGTTCATGTTTGAACGAGTCGGGAATCTGGACGCGGGCACCCTGCTCCGAAACGATTGCGGCAGGCGGCAACGCGGTGTCGGTGAGCGCCAAACATGCCGAGCCGAGCAACTTGTTCAGCGTGCGAAGGGGCAGCGCGGCGTGATGATCGGCGATGCTGGTGACCACGCCGAAAATCGCCGTGGAGACCATACGCCGCTCGGCCGTGGTCAATTCGGGACGCAGGATCGCCAGCTGTTCGTCGAGCGCGACCAGCACCGAACCCTGTTGCTCGTCGAGCACCACCCGATCCGCCGGCTCGAGGTAGCGGCCCTCCCATCGCACCAGCCGCACCGTCGCCCGATTCTCGACGGTCGCGCCGATCAGCCCGGTCAGCATGTGCCGCAACCGTTGCGCCGCGGGCAGGGTGTCCTCGGCCGACACCACGATCGATGCCGTGAACGCCTGCCCGACCCGAAGTAACTCCTCCCGGAACAACGCGTACTTACTGGGGTAGTGCCGATACAGCGCGGCCGAACTGATTCCCAGCCCGGACGCGATGTCCTCCATACTCACCCCGTGATATCCGGCTGCGCCGAACGCCACCGCCGACGACGCCGCGATCTGCGCCCGGCGATTCTTCGGCCGCCGCCGAACTTCAGTCCCAGCTACCCCACGCGCCCCACGAGACTCGCTGACATTCATAGTTCAAGTGTATTAGCCCTTGTCGGGTGGGCTTATCCGGGCATACCAGTCGAGGAGTGCGGGGTCGTCGACGGCGCTGCGTTCGACGACGCGAGCGGGATCGGCGCCCTGGAAAAGCTTTTTGATGGGGACTTCCAGCTTCTTGCCGGTTCGGGTGTGGGGGATGCCGGGGGCTTCGCGGATCTCGTCGGGAACGTGGCGCGGGGAGACCTCGGTGCGGATCGCGGTGGCGAGACGGGTTTTCAGGTCTTCGGTGAGTACCGCGCCGGGGGCGAGCACGACGAACAGGGGCATCCAGTAGCCGCCGTCGGGTTGCTCGGCGCCGATCACCAGGGCCTCGGCGATCTCCGGAAACTGTTCGACGACCTGGTAGATGTCGGCGCTGCCCATGCGGATGCCGTGGCGGTTGAGCGTCGAATCGGAGCGACCGTGCACGACGATGCTGCCGTGTTCGGTGAGGGTGATCCAGTCGCCGTGGCGCCATACGCCGGGGTAGGTGTCGAAATAGGCCGCGTGGTAGCGCTTTCCGTCGTCGTCGCGCCAGAAGCTCACCGGCATCGACGGCATCGGCGCGGTGACCACCAGCTCGCCGACCTCGCCGCGCACGGGGTTGCCCCGCTCGTCGAAGGCATCGAGGGCGACGCCGAGATACGGCGCCGACAGCTCACCCGGCCATACCGGCACGGTCGGGGCGCCACCGACGAACGCCGACACCACATCGGTGCCGCCGCTGATCGAGTTCACCTGAACATGCTCTCCGGCATTCTCGTTCAGCCACAGCGCGCTCGACACCGGTAGCGACGAACCGGTGATACCCACGGAGCGCAGGGCCGAGAGGTCGTGCTCGGCGCGTGGCACCGATCCCGCCTTGACACAGCCGAGAACATAGCCGGGGCTGGTCCCGAAAACGGTGGCGCCCACCTGGGCGGCGATGCGCCACAGCGCATCCGGCCCGCCCGCGGTCGGGCTGCCGTCGTAGGTGACGACGGTGGTGCCGGTGAGCAGACCCGCTACCTGGAAGTTCCACATCATCCAGCTCGGGCTGGTGTACCAGAAGAACGTGTCCTCGGGGCCCATGTTCGATTGCAGCGCTACGGCTTTCAGATGCTCGAGCAGCACGCCGCCGTGGCCGTGGACGATGCCCTTGGGCAGCCCGGTGGTGCCGGAGGAGAACACGATCCACAGCGGATGATCGAAATCGACGGGGACGGTTTCGATCACACCGAGTCCGGCATCGGCGACCGAGTCCGTCCAGGACAGCGTGTCGGGTACCTCGCGTCCGAGTTGCGAGACGACGACGGTGGCGCGCAGGCCGGGCAGCCCGTCGCGCAGTGCCGCGATGTCGGCCCGTTTGTCGTGTTCCTTGCCGCCGAACCGGTAGCCGTCGGCGGTGACCAGCACCGTCGGGTCGAGCTGGCCGAGCCGGTCCAGCGCGGCCTTGGCCGAGTAGTCCTGACCACAGGCGCTCCACACCGCGCCGATACTGGCGGTGGCGAGGAAGGCGACGATCGCTTCCGGAATATTGGGCAGGTAGCCCACCACCCGGTCGCCCGCCTCGACGCCCTGCTCACGCAAGGTGCGCGCGAAAACCGTGACCTGCTCGATCAATTCGGCCCACGACACCTCCCGCGGCTCGGCTTCTTCGTGCAGGGCGATCACCGCGGGGCGGCCGAACTGGGCCATCCGGATGATCTGGTCGACATAGTTCAGCCGGGTGCCGGGAAACCATTGCGCGCCCGGCATCTCCCGCGAGCCGAGCACCTCGCCGGCCGTCTCGCCGAGCTCGAAGTAGTCCCACACGGCCTGCCAGAAGCCGGCGACGTCGTCCACCGACCACTGCCACAGGGCCTGGTAGTCGGGGTACGGGTCGCCGGTTCGCGTGGTGACGAAGGCGGCGAAGTCGGTGATTCGGGCCGACGCGATGTCCTGCGCGCTCGGTACCCATTGCGGTTGCACTCCGATGTCCTCCTCGAACTGGACTACTTCGTGTATCGGGGGGTGGATTACCCGATGATCAGCTGGGCACGCCTGCGCGCCGGACGATCTGTTCGGCATGCCGGAGCACCGGTGCGTCGACCATACGGCCCTCGAACGCGAAGACGCCGCGATGGTTGGGCACCTCCGCCAGCACTCGATGCGCCCAGTCGAGCTCGGTGGGGTCGGGTGCGTAGCCATCGCGGATCACGGCGACCTGACTCGGGTGGATGGCGACCTTGGCGTCGAATCCGACGGCGACCGCATCGCTCGTCTCCGCGGCGAGGCCGTCGAGATCCTTGATGTCGAGGTACACCGAGTCCAGCGCGAAGCGCCCGAAGGCCTTGGCCGCCAGCAGCGTCGATGAACGCACCTGACGGGCGACATCGCGGTAGCTGCCGTCGGCGTGCCTGCTCGAGTTGCCACCGAGTCCGGCGACCAGATCCTCGGCACCCCACATCACGCCGATGGCATTGTCTGCCTGCACCGACTCGGTGATCCGCACCGCGCCGAGCGGCGATTCGACCAGCACGATCACTTCGTAGCCGTCGAGGCTGCGAACCTGGTCGGCCGACTCGCATTTGGGCAGCATGACCCGGCGGTAGGCGGTCTGCGCGAGCGCGGCCAGATCGGCCGCGTAGTCGTCGGTGCCGGCCGCGTTGACCCGAATCACGGTGTGCTGCGGGTCGAGCGGGGTGTCGATGAGCGCCTGCCTGGCCGCGGTCTTGTCACCCGCCGCGACACCGTCCTCGAGATCGAGGATCACCACATCGGCCACCGCGGCGGCCTTGGCGAAGCGTTCGGGGCGATCGGCCGGGCAGAACAGCCACGCGGGACCACTCGGCTGCCAGCTCATACTGCGTCCTTTCGGCGGGTGGCCGCTCATGCCTGCGGCGCCTTGCGGACCAGTGTCTTGCGTATCGCGGTCGCCACGATCACGCCGTGCTGGTTGCGTGCGGTGTGGGCCAGGCTGACGATGCCCTCGCCGGGACGGCTCTTGGATTCGCGCTTGTCGGTGACCAGCGTTTCCGCGTACATGGTGTCGCCGTGGAACAGCGGTGCGGGCGTGGTCATCTCGGAGAAACCGAGGTTGCCGACCAGGGTGCCCTGGGTGAGCTGGGCGACGGAGAGCCCGACCAGCGTCGACAGCGTGAACATCGAGTTCACCAGGCGCTGGTTGAACGGCGGCTGCGCGTCGGCGAAGGCCGCGTCCAGGTGCAGGGCCTGGGTGTTCATGGTCAGCGTGGTGAACAGGACATTGTCGGCCTCGGTGATGGTGCGGCCGGGCCGGTGCTCGTAGATCGTGCCGATCTCGAACTCCTCGAACCACAGCCCGCGCTGGACCACCCGCCTGACTTCGCTCACAGACCCAGCTCCCTTGCGATCAGCATCAGCTGTACCTCCGTGGTGCCCTCGCCGATTTCCAGGATCTTGCTGTCACGGTAGTGCCTCGACACCGGGTATTCGTTCATGAAGCCGTTGCCGCCGAAGATCTGGGTGGCGTCGCGGGCGTTGTCCATCGCGGCCTCGCTGGCGACCATCTTCGCGATCGAGGCGGCCTTCTTGAACGGCTTGCCCGCCAGCATCAGCGCGGCGGCGTCGTAGTAGGCGGTGCGCGCGACGTGGGCCCGCGCCTCCATCCGGGCGATCTTGAACGCGATGGCCTGATTGCGGCCGATCGCCTGTCCGAAGGCCTGGCGTTCACCCGCGTAGCGCACGCTCTCGTCCACACAGCCCTGCGCGGCGCCGACGGCCAGCGCGGCGATGGCGATGCGGCCCTCGTCGAGGATGCGCAGGAAGTTGGCGTAGCCGCGACCGCGCTCGCCGAGCAGGTTCTCCTGTGGCACCCGCACGTCGGTGAAGCTCAGCGGGTGGGTGTCGGAGGCGTTCCAGCCGACCTTGTTGTAGGCGGGCTCGGCCACGAAACCCGGGGTGGAGGTCGGCACCAGGATGGTGGAGATCTCCTTCTTGCCGCCTGCCTGTCCGGTGACCGCGGTGACGGTCACCAGGCGGGTGATGTCGGTGCCGGAGTTGGTGATGAACTGCTTGCTGCCGTTGATCACCCAGCTCTCGCCGTCCTGCACGGCGGTGGTCCTGGTGCCGCCCGCGTCGCTGCCCGCGTCGGGTTCGGTGAGTCCGAAGCCCGCCAGCGCCTGCCCGCTGGTGAGCTGGGGCAGCCATTCGGTGCGCTGCTTGTCGTTGCCGAAGCGGTAGATCGGCATGGCGCCCAGCGACACCCCCGCCTCGAGGGTGATGGCCACGCTCTGGTCGATCTTGCCGAGTTCCTCGAGCGCCAGGCACAGGGCGAAGTAGTCGCCGCCCATGCCGCCGAACTCCTCGGGGAACGGCAGGCCGAACAGGCCCATCTCGGCCATACCCGCCACGACCTCGTACGGAAAGCTGTGTTCGGCATCGTGTTTCGCCGACACCGGCGCGACGACCTGGTTGGCGAAATCGCGCACGGTGAGGGCGAGCTGGCGGTATTCCTCCGGCAGCGAACCGGTGGACAGGTAGTCGGTCATGCGGGGGTTCCTTCGGGCTCGGTCGGTGCCGCGGCGGTCTCGGCGACGGCGGGTTCGGTCGCGGCTGCGGCGACGACGGTTTCTGCGGGGTGGGCGATGACGCGCACCAGCACCTGGTCCAGTTTCACCTGGGCGCCGGGGAGGGCGAGCACCTCCACCGTGCCTGCCACCGGCGCGGTGAGCGCGTGCTCCATCTTCATGGCCTCGATCACGATCACCGGATCGCCGACGGCGACGGTCGCGCCGTTCTCGACCGGCGTGGCGATCACCGAACCCGGCATGGGACTGCGGATTTCGGCGTCACCGACGTGGGCGGCGTCGCCACGCACGCTCGCCTCGGCGACCTCGCGCAGCACGGCGAGCCCGCCGTCGTGGCTCACCCACAGCTGGCCGTCGGCCTCGGCGATGCGGTAGGTGCGTCGCAGCCCGTCGAGCGTCGACGCGAGACCGTCGGCCGAGACGGTGGCGGTGAGCGTGCGCGGTTCGGGGTGACTCGCCGGTTCGCCGGACTCCGGCTCGTCGAGCCACACGGTCGCCGAAGCCGGTGTGCCGGTGATGAACACGTGGCGCGCCTGGTCGCCCGCGGACAGTCTGATCGATGTCGGGGCGGGTTCGCCGAGGCGCCATCCCGACGGGGTCGACCAGGGGTCGCCGCCGGTGGCGGGCCAGCGTCGCAACCAGTGATGTGTCGCGGCGGCGATGAATTCGTCGTCGGTCACCTCGGCGGGTACGAAGTCGGCGACGCGGCGATCCAACAGCGCGGTGTCGAGACGGCCGGCCTGTACATCGTCGTCGGCGAGCAGGAAACGCAAGAATTCGATATTGCTTGTCACGCCAAGCAACACGGTCTGTTCCAACGCGCGGTCCAGCGCGGCGAGCGCGTCGGCGCGAGTATTGCCGCGCGCGATCACCTTCGACAGCATCGGGTCGTAGTCGCTACCGACCACGGTGCCCACCGAGAGCCCCGAATCCACCCGCACGCCGGCGCCTTCCGGCTCCGACAGCGCCAGCACGGCACCGCCGGTCGGCAGGAACCCGCGACCCGGGTCCTCCGCGTAGACCCGTGCTTCGATCGCGTGCCCGACGAGGTGGATCTCGTCCTGGGTGCGCGCCAGCTTCTGGCCCGCGGCGACCCGCACCTGGCATTCCACCAGGTCGACACCGGTGACCATCTCGGTCACCGGATGCTCCACCTGCAGACGGGTGTTCATCTCCATGAAGAAGAACTCGTCGGGCTGGTCGGCCGAGACGATGAACTCTACGGTGCCCGCGCCCACGTAGTCCACGCTGCGGGCGGTATTGCAGGCGGCGGTGCCGATCCGGGCCCTGGTCTGCGCGTCCAGCAGCGGCGAGGGAGCCTCCTCGATCACCTTCTGATGCCTGCGCTGCAAGCTGCATTCGCGCTCACCCAGGTGCACCACATTGCCGAACTTGTCGGCCAGGATCTGCACCTCGATATGGCGGGGCCGGTTGACGAACCGCTCCAGGAACAGGGTGTCGTCGCCGAACGCGGCAGCGGCTTCGCGCCGGGCACTCACCAGCGCGGCGGGCAGATCGGCGGGGTCGGTGACCCGGCGCATGCCCTTGCCGCCACCGCCTGCCGACGGCTTCACCAGCACCGGGTAACCGATGTCCGTTGCGGCGGCGATCAATTGGTCATCGGTCAGGCCGGGTTCGGCGATGCCGGGCACCACCGGAACCCCGAACGCCGTCACCGTCTTCTTCGCGGTGATCTTGTCGCCCATCACCTCGATGGCCTTGGCCGGCGGGCCGAGGAACACGATGCCCGCATCGGCCAGTGCCGCCGCGAAGGCCGAATTCTCCGACAGGAAGCCATAACCCGGGTGTACCGCCTGCGCGCCCGAACGTACGGCGGCATCGACGACCTTCTCGATCGACAGGTAGCTCTCGCGCGCCGGCGCCGGTCCGAGCCGCACCGCGACATCGGCCTCACGCACGTGGCGCGCGTCGGCATCGGCGTCGCTGTACACCGCGACCGAGCGAATGCCCATGTCGCGCAGGGTCTTGATCACACGCACCGCGATCTCGCCGCGGTTGGCGACCAGGACGGTGTCGAATTCGACGAGATGGTTCTTGTTCAGCATGTCGCTCACATCCGGAAGACGCCGTAGGAAACGGGTTCGAGCGGCGCTTGCGCGCACACCGAAAGGGCAAGACCGAGCACGGTTCTGGTATCGGTCGGCGCGATCACGCCGTCGTCCCAGAGGCGCGCGGTCGCGTAGTAGGGGTTGCCCTGGGTCTCGTACTGTTCGCGGATCGGGGCCTTGAACGCCTCCTGATCCGCCTCGGACCACGGCTTGCCCGCGCTGTCGAGCTGATCACCGCGCACCGTCGACAGCACCGACGCGGCCTGTTCGCCACCCATCACCGAGATGCGCGCGTTGGGCCACATCCACAGGAAGCGTGGCGAATACGCGCGCCCGCACATGGAGTAGTTGCCCGCGCCGTAGGACCCGCCGATCACGACCGTGAGCTTCGGCACCCGCGCGCACGCGACCGCGGTGACCATCTTCGCGCCGTGCTTGGCGATGCCGCCGGCCTCGTAGTCACGGCCGACCATGAAGCCGGTGATGTTCTGCAGGAACAGCAGTGGGATCTTGCGCTTGTCGCACAGCTCGATGAAATGCGCGCCCTTCATGGCGGATTCGGCGAACAGCACGCCGTTGTTGGCGACGATGCCCACCGGATGGCCGTGAATGCGGGCGAACCCGGTGATCAGGGTTTTGCCGTATTCGGCCTTGAACTCCTGGAAGCCGCTCTCGCCGTCGATGATCCGGTCGATCACCTCGTGCACGTCGTAGGGCGTGCGCGGGTCGACGGGGACCACGTCGTAGAGCTCGTCCTCGGCTTTGGCGGGCGGGGTACTCGGCAGGACCTCCCACGGTGCTTCGGGGCGCGGGCCCAGCGTGGCGACGATATTGCGGACGATCCGCAGTGCGTCGCGGTCGTCGTCGGCCAGGTGATCGGTGACCCCGGAGGTGCGTGAGTGCAGCAGGCCGCCGCCGAGGTCCTCGGCGGTGACGATCTCGCCGGTCGCCGCCTTCACCAGGGGCGGGCCGCCCAGGAAGATGGTGCCCTGGTCGCGCACGATCACGGCCTCGTCGGCCATCGCGGGCACGTACGCGCCACCGGCGGTGCACGAACCCATCACCGCCGCGATCTGGGCGATGCCCTTGGCGCTCATGTTCGCCTGGTTGAAGAAGATGCGGCCGAAGTGCTCGCGGTCGGGGAACACCTCGTCCTGGTGCGGCAGGAAAGCGCCGCCGGAGTCCACGAGATACACGCACGGCAGGTTGTTCTGCGCGGCCACCTCCTGCGCGCGCAGGTGCTTCTTCACCGAGATCGGGTAGTAGGTGCCGCCCTTGACCGTCGCGTCGTTGGCCAGGATCAGGCACTCGCGGCCCGCGATGCGGCCTATGCCGGCGATCACGCCGGCGCCGGGGCACTCGTCGCCGTAGATGCCGTTGGCCGCCAGCGGGGACAGTTCGAGGAACGGACTACCGGGGTCGAGCAATTGGTCGACGCGCTCGCGGGGGAGCAGCTTGCCCCTGGCCACGTGCCGTTCGCGGGACTTCTGCGGACCACCGAGGGCGGCCGTGGCCAGCCGCTGCCGCAGATCCGCGACCAGGGCGCCGTGCGCGTCCCGGTTGCTCGTCGCGGCCACGGTGCCGTCTTCGGTCTCGTGCGTAACCGTCATCACGCCACTCTTCCCATTCGGTTAATCGATAATAACTGAAATTCAGGTTAATCTTGACTAACCAAGTTGTCCAGAGGGGGCGGCCACGATGTCGACTACCGAGCCTGTCCAGGCGACCCGCCGCGAGCAGCTCAAGGCCCAGCGGCGCGAGCAGTTGCTGGCCGCGGGCGCCCGTCTCATCGCCGACCGCGGCTTCTTCGGCGTGCGGCTCGACGACCTCGGCGCGGCGGTCGGCATCAGCGGCCCCGCCGTCTACCGGCACTTCGCGAACAAAGAGGCGCTGCTGGTCGAACTCCTGGTCGGCATCAGTGAGCGCCTGCTGTCGGGCGGTCGCGCCGTCGTCGACGAATCGCCGTCGGCCGTTGCGGCGCTGACCGCGCTGGTCGACTTCCACCTCGACTTCGCCTTCGGCAACCCCGAGCTCATCCGCATCCAGGACCGCGACCTCGACAATGTCCCCGCCAACGACCGCCGTGTCCTGCGTCGCACCCAGCGCCAGTACGTCGAGATCTGGGTTGGTGTCCTGCGCGAACTGACCCCCGGGCTCCCCGAGGAAACCGCCCGCATCCAAGCCCACGCCGCCTTCGGCCTGATCAACTCGACCCCGCACAGCGCCTCCGCGGCGAGTGCGTCGAGGGCCCGGCCGGTGCTGCGGCAGATGGCCCTGGCGGCATTGACGGCCGGCTAGTTCGCTTCGGCGCCGGGTCGGTCGAGCTGGTTCCGGAGCCAGCCGGGGCCGACGGATTCGGCGCCGTGGGCTTCGACACGGGTGCGGAGCTCGCGGTCGGCGGTGACGACCGTGATCCGTTCGTAGGAGTCGGCCCCGGCGACCACGTCCACGATCTTGTCGTCGCCCGAGCGCTCGGCGAGGACCACCTCCATCCGCGGCGCGGCGGGCGCGGCACCGTCGGCAGCGGCCTTGGCCGCCCCTTCGAGGACGACCGTGACTTCGGTGTTGTCAGGAAGCCGGGTAGTCAGGTCCGCCACGTCGGCGAGAAATCGCCGAGCAGCACCCGCCCTGTCCTTCCACCATCCGTTGGCGCGCGACCCGATCACATTGGCCGCATCCACCACGACGAGATGCCTCGGATCGCTCATCGACCCAGTCTGCCCGCCGTCGTCGGCTGCGCCGAACGGGCGCGCTGGACTCTCGCCCGGCGGATGACGGGGCCGAGAGTCCAGCGGCAGCACGGTCAGGCGTCAGGCAGGCGCGGGGACGGAGACCGTGGTGAGGCGGCCGTCGGTCATGCGGTAGACCGCGTCCATGGTGTGCAGGTGGGTCGGGTCGTGGGTGACCAGGATGGTGGCGGCTCGGTGTTCGCGGGCGATGGTGGTGATCAGGGCGATGATCGCGGCGCCGCGTTCGGAGTCGAGGGCGCTGGTCGGTTCGTCGACGACGAGCAGGGCCGGGTCGTTCATCAGGGCGCGGGCGATGTTGACGCGCTGGCGCTGGCCGCCGGAGAGCTGGGCGGGGCGTTTGTGGGCGTGGTCGGTCAGGCCGACCGCGTCGAGAAGTTCTCTCGCGCGGGTACTGGTCGCGTGGCGTGATGCGCGTTTCGGGCCGCCGAGGTGGGCGGTGACTTCCAGTTGCTCGATCGCGGTCAGCGAGGGGATGAGGTTCGGCTGCTGGAAGACGATGCCCATCGACTTGCGGCGGGCGGTCGCCGCGGCTCGTCGGCTCAGCGTGGCGAGATCTGTGGTGCCGGACTCGGTGTCGAGCACGACCGTGCCCGAATCGGGTCGGATCAGGGTCGCGGCGACGGCGAGCAGGCTCGACTTTCCTGAACCGGACGCGCCGGTCACCGCGGCGATCGTGCCGCCGGGCACGTGCAGGTTCACCCGGTCGAGGGCGGTGAGACGGTCGGTGCCGTCGGGGTAGGTGAGGGTCACGTCGGTGAGAGTGAGTGCCACAGTGGATCCTTCGTTCGGTCGCGCAGCGCGGTGGATCGGCAGCGCGACTGCGGCATCGGTGCGGGCGACGGTCGTCATGGGATCGTCAGCGGGTCGCGCCGAGCGCGGTCAGTGGGTCGGTGGTGAACAGGAAGCGCAGGGCGACAGCGGCGCCGACCAGGCCGAGGACGATCAGGGCCAGCGCGGGGACCAAGGTTGTCGCGGGGCTGAGCACGAAAGGCATCGCCTCGCCCAGGAACAGTGAGGCGAGGGCGGTGATCGCCAGGCCCGCCGTGACACCCGCGGTCAGGACGATCGCGGCCTGGGCGAGGGCATCACGGACCAGGGAACCGGTGGTCGCGCCGAGCGCCTTCAAGGTGGCGATATCGGGTTGGCGCTGCACGGTCCAGACCGTGAAGAAGGCGCCGATCACCAGGGCCGAGATGGCGAACAGCAGCACGGTCATCAGGGTGAGTGAGCTGTTCTCGGCCTGGTAGGAGCCGATCGCCTGGACGGCATCCTTCGCGGGCAGCGAGTGCGTGCCTGCTTCGGCGTCGAGGCCGCCGGGGGCCTCGCCGGTCACCGCGAGCACGGTCGCGGCACCGGCGCGCGGGCTGGCCGCTTGCCAGTCCTGCAGGCTCGTCCAGATCACGGGGGTGTGGCTGTACCACTCGTCGCCGGCGACGTCGGCGACGGTGAACTCGTGCCCTGCCAGCAGCACGACGTCGCCGGTGCCTGCCGACAGCTCGCGAGCCGCCGCCGAACTCAGCACCACGGCGCCGGGAGCGGTAGCAGGGCGATTGCTGAATGCCGATGGGTCGCCGCCGAACAACGCGACCTGCGTCGGACTCGCACCCGCGTGCTCGGCCCTGGTGCGCGAGATGCCGATCGGGGTCGCGTCCGCCGATTCCCACTGCGCGATCTGCTGCTCGGTGAGTACCGAGGAGTCGAACGACGGGTCGGCCCCGGTTTCGGCGAAAACGACCCGGTCGGCGTCGATGCCCTGGACAGCGGAGATGTTCTGGTGCGCCAGCCCAGCGGTGAGGCCACTGAGGAAGCTCACCAGCACCGCCACCAAGAACACGACGGTGGTGATGAGCAGGAAGCGGCCACGGGCGGCCCGCAGATCTCGGAGTGCGACGAACATGACTCCACTCTGTCGTTCTCGTCCGTCGACGCCATCGCACCGGCGCACGAATCGCCGTCCATCCAAGGTCTGGCGGCGTTTACATCTTTCGATGGATGCCCGCGTGGTTGCCGCACATAAGCTGGTCGACGTGCACTCGTCCCCCCTGACCCCGGTGGTCACCACCCTGCGCTTCGGCCTGCATGTGCTGGTGACGGTGCTGGCGGTGGTGGTCGCGGTGCGCGCGTTGCTGCCCGGCGGCGGCGGTCACGGTGTCGCGGTGGTCGCGCTGACGGTGGTGTGGTTGCTGGTGTATTTCGCGGGGACCGAGTTCCCGCGCTCACGTTCGCATGCGTATCCCGATGCGGCGGTGTGGGTGTGGCTGGCGGCTCTGACCGTGTTGTGGCTGGTCATGCTCACGCTCACCGCTGATGCGGTTTACCTGGCGTTCGGGCTGTTCTTCGTCTACCTGCACCTGCTGCCACGGCCGTGGAATCTGGTCGCGGTGGTGTCGGCGACGGCGGTCGGTGTGATCGGGTTCGCGGCGCATCGTGGTTGGTCCGCGGGTGCGGTGGTGGGGCCTGTTCTCGGCGCGCTGGTGGCGATCGGGATCGGGCTCGGCTACCAGGCCCTGCGCCGTGAGGCGGTCGAGCGGGAGCGGCTGATCGACGAATTGATCGGCACCAGAGCGATTCTCGCGGAACAGGAACGGACAGCGGGCAAGCTCGCCGAGCGCGAACGCTTGGCGAAGGAGATCCACGACACCGTCGCCCAGGGCCTGAGCAGCATCCAACTGCTCCTGCACAGCGCTGAGCAGGCCGCACCGGATCATCCTGCGCTGGACCGTATTCGGCTCGCGCGTGAGACCGCCGCCGAAGACCTGGCCGAAACCCGAAGGCTCATCGACGAATTGTCGCCCGCCGCGCTGGACGGGCAATCACTGGCCGAAGCGCTGGAACGCATTTGTCTGCGCGCGCAGTCGCCGACACTGACCACGCAGCTGCTCGTCGAGGGTGAGCCGGAGCGACTGCCGATGCCGGTCGAGGCGGCGCTGGTGCGGATCGCGCAGAGCGCGGTAGCCAATGTGGTGCAGCACGCGCAGGCTGAGCGCATGCGGGTCACCCTCACCTACGACGACACCGACGCGCACTTGGACATCGTCGACGACGGCATCGGCATCGAGCCGGATATGTTGCGCCACCGCCGATCCGGCGCGTTCGGCCTCGCCGCCATGCGCAGCCGCGTCGAGCAACAAGGCGGTGCGATGACCGTCGAATCCGAACCGGGCCACACCGCAGTGTCGGTGACCTTCCCGCTCGGCGCGGCCTCATGATCCGCCTTCTCCTCGCCGACGATCACGCCATCGTCCGTGCGGGCCTGCGCGCTCTCCTCGACTCCGCCGCCGACATCACCGTTGTCGGTGATGTCGCGAATGCCGATGCGGCAGTGGCCTTTTGCGCCGCCACCCCCGTCGACCTGGTCTTGATGGACCTGCGTTTCGGCGACGGTCGCTCCGGCGCCTCCGCCACCGCCGACCTGCGCGCCCTGCCCACCCCGCCGAACGTCCTCGTCGTCACCAACTACGACACCGACGCCGACATCCTCGGCGCCATCGAAGCGGGAGCCGTCGGCTACCTCCTCAAAGACACCCCACCCACCGAACTCCTCGCCGCCGTCCGCGCCGCCGCAGCGGGCGAGAGCGTGCTCTCCCCAACCGTCGCCTCCCGCTTGATGACCCGAGTCCGCCGAGCCGACACCACCCTGAGCCCCCGCGAAGTAGAAGTCCTGCGCCTGGTAGCCGCAGGCCTGTCCAACCGCGACATCGCCAAACAACTCTTCCTCAGCGAAACCACCGTGAAGTCCCACCTCGTCCACATCTACGCCAAACTCGGCGTGAAGTCCCGCACCTCCGCCGTCGCCACGGCCCGCGAAAGCGGCGCGATCTAACTGTCGACATGCTGATTCACCTTCGGCGCCCCCGCCGCCGCTGCGCTTACCCTGGGCGTATGGCCTCTCTGTCTGATCCCAAGGTGCGCGAATTTCTTTCCCATGGAACGCGAACGGGCAAGGTGGCGTTCGCCGCGGCGGACGGGCGTCCGCTGGTGACGCCGGTGTGGTTCGTCGTCGAAGGTGACGAGCTGGTTTTCAATACGGGTAAGAACACGGCCAAGGGGCGGGCTTTCGCGCGTGATCCGCGGGTCGCGGTGTGCGTCGACCTCGAGGAGCCGCCGTACGCGTTGGTCGAGGTACAGGGGACGGTCACCCTGTCCGAAGATCTCGATGAGCTCGTGCGGACCGCTACCGCCATCGCCGCCCGGTACATGGGTCCGGACAAGGCGGAGGAATTCGGTCAGCGCAACGGGGTCGCGGGCGAACTCGTGGTGCGGGTGCGGCCGACGAAGATCATCGCGCAGTTCGATATGACGGGCTAGCGGGCGCCGGTCATCGGGACCGCGTCGGGGCCGGGCGGGGTGGGGTCGTACGGCGGGGGGTCGGTGCGGTCGAAGAGCGGAGACGAGCAGGTCGCGCCGACTTCCGGGGTGGTGTACGGGTTTTCGCGGAGGGCGACGACGAACTGGTCGATGCGTTCGTCGGTGGCGGAGTCGACGGTGAGCTGGTGACCCCACGACTGCAGTGAGATCGGGTGGTTCATGTCGGGGATGGGCGACATGAGGGTGTACTGGCGGTCGGTGACCCTGGCGCTCAGCGCCGCCTGATCCTGCGCGCTCACCTTCGCGGGGTCGTAGGCGATCCACACCGCGCCGTGTTCGAGCGAGTGGACCGCGTTCTCGGTGCGCAGGGCCTTCGAATAGACGACGCCGGTGCAGGCCGCCCACTGGGCGTCGTGCGGTCCGCCCACCGGGGGGATCGACGGGTAGGCGACTCGCTGGTTCGGCCGCACGTGCTGCTGCCCGGGCGCGATCTCGGTGACGACGACGCCGCGAATCTGTAGCGAGGGGTCACGGTTGTCCGAGGACGGGGCGAAGCTGTCCGCGGTGGCGGTCGCCTGACCGGCGACCTTCTCACCCGAGCACCCGGTCGCCAGCGTGGCGGCCACGACCACGACCGCGCAAGCGCCTGCGCCGCGCACCCCACCGGACCTACTCGAAACCCGCATCGCGGACCCCCGTCTCCTCGTCGCCGACACCTGCCGTCCGACACAGAACCTACTTGTCTCCCCGCGCCGGGGGCACTCCTAGACTCCCGACTATGACTGTGCACTTCATCGGGGCAGGCCCCGGCGCCGCCGACCTGCTCACGGTGCGAGCGGTCAACCTGCTGCGCGACAGCCCCGTCTGCCTCTACGCGGGCACCTACCTCGACCCCGAGGTCCTCGCCCACTGCGCGCCCGGCGCCGAACTGATCGACACCCAGCACCTGAACCTGGACCAGATCATCGACCACCTCGTGCGCGCCACCGAGGCGGGCAAGGACGTGGCCCGGCTGTGTTCGGGTGATCCCTCGCTCTATTCGGCCCTCACCGAGCAGACCCGCAGGCTCGACGCCCGCAAGGTGGCGTGGGACATCACCCCCGGCGTTCCCGCCTACGCGGCCGCGGCGGCGGCCCTCGGCACCGAACTGACCGTCCCCGAGGTCGTCCAGTCGGTAGTCCTCACCCGGACCCAGGCGCGCTCCACCGCGATGCCGCACGGCGAGGCGCTGGCGAACTTCGCCGCCACCGGTGCCACGCTCGTCCTGCATCTCGCGATCACCCGGATCAGTGTGCTGGCGCAGGAGCTGGTCGCCGAGTACGGCACCGACTGCCCCGTCGCCGTCGTCTATCGCGCCAGCCAACCCGAACAGCTCGTCCTGCGCGGCACCCTGTCCGACATCGCCGATCAGGTGGCGGCGGCCGGGCTGCGTCAAGCCGCGGTGATCCTGGTCGGCCGCGCGCTGGCCACGTCCATCGACTGCGCCCAGTCGCACCTCTACGACCCGGCCAGGGCCCGGTAACACCCACTCCAGCACAGCAGACCAATCGGTGTGATCCATCACTCAGTTGCCGCAGTGCACAGGTCATCCAGCGGGGATGTGAGAACGCAGACAAGCGTCAGCAAACGTGGGTCGCAGGCTTTACCTGGGCCGATGCTCGGCGGCTATGGAGGTGGTTGGTTGCGGGGCGAGCGCACCGGTAGATTGGTGCGATGGTTTGCGACGAGTAGACCGGCGCTGGCGGCCGGACGGTCAGGTGCATGGTCTCGGCCGTGTAACGAGACCAGCCTGGGTGACAGATAGTGCCAATGGACATTTTTGCCTGATTGATTCGAGAACTGAACCCGAGACGCGGGCGCCACGCTTATTCAGGTGGGCGCTCGCGTTCCGGTGTCGTCGGGGAGCGCCTGACCGGGTGTTCCGGAAGCGAGGTTTGGGTTGGACCGGCTGGATTTCGGCGGAAACGGCGAAACTGGTGACGGACGTGGAGGCTCCTCGGAGTACTTCCCGCTTTCGCCCGCACAGCTGGGTATCTGGTACGCGCAGCACGTCGACCCACAGGTGCCGATCAACATCGCCCAGTACGTCGACCTGCGTGGACGCCTCGATGTCGCCGTGCTCGAGCGCGCGAGCGCCGACGCGGCCACCGACCTCGAATCGGGCTGGCTGCGCATCGTCGAGATCGACGGTGAGCCGATGCAGACCATCGACCCCACTCAGGACGCGACGCTGATCTATGTCGATCTGCGTGGCGAGGCCGACCCCGAAGCGGCCGCCGCCGCGTGGATGCGGGCCGAGTACAGCCGCCCGCTCGACATCGTCAACGACCGCCTCGTCCAGGCCGCCGCGCTGCAGCTCAGCGATGACCGCTGGTACTGGTATGCCCGCGTCCACCACATCGTGCTCGACGGTTTCGGCGCCAACAACTTCGTCAACCGCACGGCACAGCTCTATACCGCCGAGGTCACCGGTACCCCGGCCCCGCCGAACAAAGCCACCGATCTGCGTGCGCTCTACGAGTCCGAGCTCGTCTACCGCGACAGCACCCGCTTCCAGTCCGACAAAGAGCATTGGGCCCAGCGGGTAGCGGGCCTGGAAGAAGGCAGCAGCCTCACCGGCCGCTCGGCCCCGCCCTCGCCGGTCAACGACGTCACCAGCGCGGCGCTGAGCACCGCCCAGGACGAGCTGCTCACCGCGGCGATCGCCCGGCACGACAGCACCGCCGCACCGCTGCTGATCGCCGGTTTCGCGGCGTACCTGGCCCAGATCACCGGCACCTCCGACGTCATCCTCAGCCTCCCGGTCACCGCCCGGACCACCGCGGTGATGCGCCGCTCGGGCGGTGTGACCTCGAACATCGTCCCGTTGCGCCTGCGCGTGGGCCACGACACCACGGTCGCGCAGTTGCTGCGCTCGGTGACCACCGAGGTCTCCGGCGCCCTGCGCCACCAGCGCTACCGCCACGAGGACATCCGCCGTGATTCGGCGGGCGAGGGCATGGTCTCCACGGAGTTCTTCGGCCCGTGGGTCAACATCATGCTGTTCGACAACCACCTGAGCTTCGGTGACATGGAGGGCACGCTCAACGTGCTGTCCACGGGCAGCATCGAAGACCTGGGCGTCAACTTCTATCAGTCGCACGGTGGCACTCGCTCCCACATCGACTTCGAGACCAACCCGAACCTGTACTCGGCCGCCGACGCGCAGACCCATCACGGCCGGTTCCTGGAGTTCTTCGACCGGTTCCTGGCCGCCGACGCCGAACTGCCGGTGTGGAACCTGCCGGTCACCGGCACGGCCGAGCTGGAACGCTCGCTCACCGAGTGGAACGACGCGGCACACGAGGTCCCCGCGACCACCCTGCCCGCGCTGCTCGACGCGCAGATCCCGCTGACCCCGGACAACATCGCCCTGGACTTCGAGGGCGAAACCCTCACCTACGCCGAATTCGGCGCGAAGGTGAACCGGCTGGCCCGCTTCCTGATCGCCGACGGCGTCGGCCCGGAATCGCTCGTGGCGCTCGGCATGCGCCGCTCGCTCGACCTCGTCATCGGCATGCACGCCGTGCTGCGGGCCGGTGGCGCGTACGTGCCGATCGACCCGGATCATCCGGCCGACCGCACCGCCTACATCCTCGAGTCCGCGGCACCGGTCTGCGTCCTGACCACCACCGGCGACGACCTCGACCTGCCCGGCACCGTCGCCCGCGTCGAGATCGATCGACTCGACACGACCGGTTTCGACGCCACAGCTCTCACCGACGCCGACCGCCTGTCCCCGCTGCGCCCGGACAACACCGCCTACGTCATCTACACCTCGGGTTCGACCGGTCGCCCCAAGGGCGTCGCGGTCACCCACCACGCGATCGTCAACCAAGAGCTGTGGATGCTCGACGAATACCGGTTGACCGCCGACGACGTCTACTTACAGAAGACCGCCACCACCTTCGACGTGTCGCTGTGGGGCTACTTCCTGCCGCTGATGGTCGGCGCGAAACTGGTCATCGCCAGCCCCGACGGCCACCGCGACCCGCTCTACGTCGCGGACATGATCGAACGCCACGGCGTGACCGTGACCGACTTCGTCCCGTCGATGCTCACCGTCTTCGTCTCGCATGCCACGCAGGTTCAATGCGCCTCGCTGCGTGCGGTTTTCGTCATCGGTGAGGCGCTGCCCCCGGAGACCGCCGCGGGTCTGCGCGCGATCTCCGACGCCGGCCTGCACAACCTGTACGGACCCACGGAGGCCGCGGTCTCGGTCACCTACTGGGAGGCCACCGAAGCCGACACCACGCAGGTGCCGATTGGTATCCCCGAGTGGAATGTCGAAGTCTACGTACTGGATTCACGGCTGCGCCCGGCCGCGATCGGCGCCCCGGGTGAGCTGTATCTGGCCGGTCGACAGCTGGCCCGCTGCTACCGCGGCCGCCCCGACCTGACCTCGGACCGCTTCGTCGCCAACCCCGTCGGCGCCCCCGGCGAGCGCATGTACCGCACCGGCGACCTCGTGCGCTGGAACGCCGAGGGCGTGCTGGAGTACATCGGCCGCACCGACTTCCAGGTGAAGTTCCGCGGTCAGCGCATCGAGCTCGGCGAGATCGAGACCGACCTGCTCGCGCACCCGACCGTGAGCCAGGCCGCGGTGCTCGTGGTCGACACCGCGACCGGCCAGCAGCTCGTGGCCTACATCGTGCCCGCGCCGGGCCAGTCCGCCGACCCGGCGACGCTGACTCGTTTCGTGTCCGAGAAGCTGCCCGCATACATGGTGCCCGCGTCGATCATGGTGCTCGACGCGTTCCCGCTCAACACCTCGGGCAAGCTGGATCGCAAGGCGCTGCCCGAACCCGTCTTCACCGCTGCCGCAGGCGATTTCCGCGCACCGCGCACCCCGGCCGAGCAGATCGTGGCCGGCATCTTCGGCGATGTGCTGAGCCAGGAACGCGTCGGCGCCGACGACAACTTCTTCGAACTGGGCGGCAACTCCCTGGTCGCCACGCAGGTCGTCGCCCGCATCGGCGCCGCCTTCGGTATCCAGCTGGGTGTGCGCGCGCTGTTCGAGACCCCGACCGTGGCCGGACTCGCCGCGCGGGCCGAATCCGTCACCCCCGCCGATGTTTCCGCCGCGCGTCCGCCGCTGGTCGCGCAGCCGCGTCCCGAGCAGGTGCCGCTGTCGCTGGCCCAGCAGCGGATGTGGTTCATCAACCAGTTCGACCCCACCGCACCCACCTACAACCTGCCGTTCGTGGTGCAGATGAAGGGCAGCGTCGACGTCGACGCCCTGATCGCCGCGCTCAATGATGTTGTGGTGCGCCAGGAATCGCTGCGCACGATCTTCCCCGACGCCGACGGCGGTTTCCAGCACGTACTCGGCGCCGACGAGTTCGACCTCGGCATCGCGGTGACCCCGATCGACCAGTCGCGGCTGCGCGACGAGCTGATCGACTTCGCCTCCACCGGCTTCGATGTCACCCTGGAACTGCCGATCCGCGTGCAGATCTTCAAGGTGGCCGGTGGAACCGCCGAGTCCAACGGTCACGGTGCGGGCACCCCGGAATACGCGGTCGCCTTCGTCGTGCACCACATCGCGGCCGACGGTTTCTCTTTCGGCCCGCTGGCCCGCGATGTCGCCACCGCCTACCTGGCTCGCGCCGCGGGCCAGGCTCCGGCCTGGCTGCCGCTGCCGGTCCAGTACCGCGACTACACCCTGTGGCAGCACGAACTGCTCGGCGCCGAATCCGACCCGGCTTCGATGGCCGCGCGTCAGCTCGACTACTGGAAGAGCGCCCTCGAGGGCCTGCCCGACCAGCTCGACCTGCCCAGCGACCGCCCGCGCCCGCAGCAGCAGAGCTTCCGTGGCGCGCGCGTCGGTTTCGAGATCGACGCCGAGACCCACGAACAGCTCGCCGCCGTGGCCCGTGCCAACGGCGTCACCCTGTTCATGGTGGTGCACGCCTCCCTCGCGGTGCTGCTCGCGCGCCTGTCGGGCACCACCGACATCGCCGTCGGTACCCCCATCGCCGGTCGTGGTGAGCAGGCCCTCGATGACCTGATCGGCATGTTCGTCAACACCCTGGTGTTGCGTTCCGACGTCGATCCCACCCAGCCGTTCACCGAATTCCTCACCCGCACCCGCGAAACCGACCTGAGCGCGTTCGCCAACGCGGATGTGCCGTTCGAGCGGCTCGTCGACGTGCTCAACCCGTCGCGCTCGCAGGCCCGCCATCCGCTGTTCCAGGTGGTGCTGTCGTTCCAGGAGATGTCGCACGGCACCCTGGAGCTGCCCGGTCTCACGGTCACGGCCGACGAGGTCGAGGTCGACATGGCCAAGTTCGACCTGCAGTGGACCCTCACCGAGGAACACACCGGCACCGGCTCGCTGTCGGGCATGACCGGCGTGCTCACCTACGCCATCGACCTGTTCGATCAGTCGACCGTCGAAGAGCTGCTGCTGCGCTGGCGCCGCGTGCTCGACGCGATCCTGGCCGACCCGGCTGTCACCGTCGGCGCGATCGACGTGCTCGACGACGCCGAACGCGCCGACCTGGTCACCCGCTTCGGCGCCCCCGCCGCGGTGGCGCGCACGCTGCCGCAGCTGATCGCCCAGGCCGCCCGCGACACCGAGGCGACCGCCGTGGTGTTCGAGGGGACCGCTGTCTCCTACGGCGAACTCGATCGTCGCTCGAACCAGTTGGCGCGCTTGCTGATCCAGCAGGGTCTGGGCGCCGAGGATTTCGTCGCCGTCGCCGTGCCGCGTTCGCTGGAATCGGTGCTCGCCGTGTGGGCGGTCACCAAGACCGGTGCCGCGTTCGTGCCCGTCGACCCGAACTACCCGGCCGACCGCATCGCCCACATGATCACCGATGCCGGTGTGTCCGTCGGCATCACGGTCACCGGTGAAGCCGATGAACTCCCTGATTCGGTGGGCTGGGTGGTGGTCGACGACATCGACCTCACCGGTATTTCCGATGCCCCCCTCGCGCCGCGGGAACTGGTGCGCCAGACCGATCCCGCGCAGCCCGCGTACCTGATCTACACCTCCGGTTCCACCGGTGTGCCCAAGGGCGTCGTGGTCACCCACGCCTCCGTCGCCAACTTCTGCGCCGAGCAGATCGACCTCTACTCGCTCGACTCCACCACGCGCGCACTGCATTTCGCCTCGCCGTCGTTCGACGCCTCGGTGCTGGAAATGCTGCTCGCCATCGGTCGCGGCGGCACGCTCGTCGTCGTCCCGCCGGGTGTGTACGGCGGTGAGGAACTGCGCGACATCCTCATCACCGAACAGGTCACCCACGCGTTCGTGACCCCGGCCGCGCTGGCCACCTTCGACGCCCGCGGCCTCGATCACCTGCGGGTGCTCGCCGCGGGTGGTGAAGCGGTCCCGTCGGAACTGGTCGCCAAGTGGGCCGTGCGCCTGCCCGATGGTTCGCGCCGCATGCTGGGCAATGTCTACGGGCCCACCGAGACCACCATCGCGTCCAACCTCAGCGAAGGGCTGATCCCGGGGGAGCGGGTCGTCATCGGCGGCCCCATCCGCGGCGTCCACACCCTGATCCTCGACGACCGACTTCGCCCCGTGCCGGTCGGTGTCGCGGGTGAGCTCTACATCGGCGGCGTCGGCATGGCGCGTGGGTACCACGCGCGCGCCTCGCTCACGGCCGACCGTTTCGTCGCCAACCCCTACGCCCCCGGTGCGCGGATGTACCGCACCGGTGACGTGGTGCGCTGGACCGCCGACCGCAACGTGGAGTACGTCGGCCGCTCCGACTTCCAGGTGAAGGTCCGCGGTTTCCGTATCGAACTGGGCGAGATCGACTCCGCGCTCGCCTCGCACGAGACAGTCGACTTCGCGGTCAGCATCGGTCACAAGAACAAGGGCGGCAGCACCTCGCTGGTGTCCTATGTCGTGGCGGTGCCGGGCAGTTCGATCGATATCGCCGAACTGACCGACCATGTCGCACAGCGTCTGCCCGCGTACATGGTGCCCTCGTCGATCATGGTGCTCGCCGCGGTCCCGCTGACCGTCAACGGCAAGCTCGATCGTCGCGCGTTGCCCGCGCCGGTGTTCGAGGTGCGCGAGTTCCGCGCGCCCACCACCCCGATCGAGCAGATCGTCGCGCAGATCTTCGCCGACGTGCTCGAACTGGGCCGGGTCGGTGTCGAGGACGACTTCTTCGAACTGGGCGGCAACTCGCTGATCGCCACCCAGGTCGCGTCCCGCATCGGCATCGCCCTGGACACCCGGGTCCCGGTCCGCATGCTGTTCGAGGCCCCCACGGTGGCGGCGCTGGCCGCCCGGGTGGAGTCGCAGGCCGGTGACGGCGCGCGCAAGGCGCTGGTCGCCCGCGAACGCCCCGACCGGGTGCCGCTGTCGCTGGCCCAGCAGCGCATGTGGTTCCTCAACCGCTTCGACACCGCGTCGGCGGTCAACAACATCCCGGTCGCGATCCGGCTGTCCGGTGACCTGGACGTAGCCGCCCTGCAGGTCGCGGTCATCGACGTGATCGACCGCCACGAGTCGCTGCGCACCGTGTTCCCCGACTCCGGCACCGGCCCCGTGCAGGTGATCCTGGACGCCGCGCAGATCGTTCCCGACCTCACCCCGTACCGGGTGACCGAGGACAACCTCATCGATCACCTGATCGATCTGGCGTCCATGGCGTTCGACGTGACCAGCGAAGTGCCGCTGCACGCACGGCTTTTCGAGGTGTCGGAGTCCGAGTACGTGCTCGGCATGGTGGTGCACCACATCTCCGCCGACGGCTGGTCGATGGCGCCGCTCTCGCGCGATGTGATCATGGCGTACGCGGCCCGCACCTCGTGGGAGGCGCCGACCTGGGCCGAACTGCCGGTCCAGTACGCCGACTACTCGCTCTGGCAGCGTGAGGTCCTCGGCTCCGAGGACGATCCGCAGTCGTTGATTTCCTCCGAGATCGCTTACTGGGCAAAGGAACTCGCGGACCTACCCGACGAGCTGGTCCTCCCGGCCGATCACCCGCGCCCGCCTGCCGCGTCCTACCGTGGCGGCACGTACAGCTTCGTCATCGCGAGCGAAACCCAGCGTGCCCTGGTCGAATTGGGTCGCCGCTACAACGCCTCGCTGTTCATGGTCATGCACAGCGCCCTCGCGGTGCTGCTGGCCCGTGCCAGCGGCTCCAGCGATATCGCGATCGGTACCCCGGTGGCGGGCCGTGGCGATCAGGCGCTCGACGACCTGGTCGGCATGTTCGTCAACACCCTGGTGCTGCGCTCACAGGTCGACGGCGCCACCCCGTTCGCCACGTTGCTCGCCCAGGCCCGCGAGACCGATCTGCAGGCCTTCGCCCACGCCGACGTGCCGTTCGAGCGCCTGGTCGAGGTGCTCAACCCGGCCCGTTCGCAGTCGCGCCACCCGCTGTTCCAGGTGATGCTGTCGTTCCAGAACAACAAGCAGGCCTCGCTGCAGCTGCCCGGTCTCGCGGTGAGCGGAATCGATTACGACCCGCAGCTGGCCAAGTTCGACCTGCAGCTCACGCTCACCGAGGTCCAGGACACCGACGGTGGCGTCGGCGGTATGGCGGCCGAATTCTCGTACGCGCTCGATCTTTTCGACGAATCGACGGTCGCCGCGTTCGCCCGCAGGCTCGACAACATCTTCGCCGCGGTGGTCGCCGATCCCGAGGTGTTCGTCGGCGACATCGATCTGCTCGCGCCCGAGGAGCACGCGCAGGTCCTCGTCGACTGGAACGACACCGCGCACGCCGTCCCGCACGCGACGCTGATGTCGCTGTTCGACGCGCAGGTGGAGCGGACCCCGGACGCCGTCGCCCTGGTCTTCGAGCAGCAAGAGCTGTCCTACCGCGAGCTGCAGGAGCGGGCCAACCGCATCGCGCGCCGCTTGATCTCCGACGGCGTGGGCCCCGGTGACAATGTGGCACTGGCGATCCGGCGTTCCACGGAGTTGGTCGTCGCCATGTACGCGGTGCTGCAGACCGGCGCCGCCTACGTGCCGCTCGACCCGGATCAGCCCGCCGACCGCATCGGCCACATCATCGAGACCGCGCAGCCGCGACTGGTGCTCACCAGCCGCCGCGACGCGTTCGAGTCCGACGGCGTCACCGTGCACGCGGTCGAGAACATCTTCTCGCCCGCCGACTTCAGCGGTGCGCCGATCACCGATGCCGAACGCGTGCAACCGATTCGGGCCACCAACACCGCCTACGTGATCTTCACGTCCGGCTCGACCGGCCGCCCCAAGGGCGTCGCGGTGGATCACGCAGCGATCGTCAACCGCCTGCTGTGGATGCAGCACGAGTACCCGATCGACGCCGCCGACGCCGTCTTGCAGAAGACCCCGGCCACCTTCGACGTGTCGGTGTGGGAGTTCTTCTGGCCCTTGCAGACCGGTGCCCGCCTGGTCGTCGCCAAGCCCGACGGCCACCGCGATCCGGTGTACCTGGCCCAGATCATCGCCGAACGCGGCATCACCACCGCGCACTTCGTGCCCTCGATGCTGTCGGTGTTCGTCTCGACCCTCGGCAGCAACGGCAACGGTGACGCGGTGCGCCTGCGACAGGTGTTCGCCTCCGGCGAGGCGCTGCCCGCGCCCACCGCACAGCGCCTGCGCGAGCTCACCGGCGCCCGTCTGCACAACCTGTACGGTCCCACCGAGGCCGCGGTCGACGTCACCTATCACGAGGTCGTCGACGCCGATGTGGAGTCGGTGCCGATCGGGCGCCCGGTGTGGAACACCCGGGTGTTCGTGCTGGATTCGCGCCTGCACCCCGTGGCGCCCGGTGTTGCGGGAGAGCTCTATCTGGCGGGCGATCAGCTGGCTGTCGGCTATCTCAACCGGGCCGACCTGACCGCCGACCGCTTCGTCGCCAATCCGTACGGCGCGGCGGGCTCGCGCATGTACCGCACCGGTGACCTCGTCACCTGGACCGCGGTGTCGGGCGAGAACGGTCTCACCTACGGCGAACTGAACTACCTGGGCCGCACCGACTTCCAGGTGAAGCTGCGCGGTCTGCGCATCGAACTCGGTGAGATCGAGGCGACCCTGCTGGCGCAGCCGGGTGTCGCGCAGTCGGTCGTCGTCGTGCGCTCCGACGCGCACGCCGGTGACCAGCTCGTCGGTTACCTGGTGCCAGAGGTGGACTCGGCCCTCGACGTGGCCGCGGTGAAAGCGGGCATCACCACCGAACTGCCCGCCTACATGGTGCCGTCGGCCCTGGTCGTGCTGGATGCCTTCCCGCTCAACGCGTCCGGCAAGCTCGACCGTAAAGCGTTGCCGGCGCCCGTGTTCGAGGCGAAGGTGTTCCGTGCGCCCTCGACCCCGATCGAGGAGATCGTCGCCGAGATCTTCGCCGACCTGCTCGGCGCCGAACGCGTGGGTGTGGACGACGACTTCTTCGCCCTCGGCGGCAACTCGCTCGTGGCCACGCAGGTCGCGGCGCGCCTGAGCACGGCGCTCGACACCGAGGTCGGCGTGCGCACCCTGTTCGAGGCGCCCACCGTCGGCGCGTTGGCCGCCCGCGTGGAATCGCACGCGGGCACCGGTCTGCGCGCCGAGCTCACGGCCCGTCAGCGTCCCGAGTATCCGCCGCTGTCGCTCGCGCAGCAGCGCATGTGGTTCCTGAACCGCTTCGACGTCGCCGACACCGGCACCTACAACATCCCGGTCGCGGTCCGCCTGCAGGGCCTGCTCGACCTGCCCGCGCTGCGCGGCGCGGTCGCCGACGTGGTCGCCCGCCACGAAACCCTGCGCACGGTCTACCCGGTGTACGTCGCCCCCGAGTCGGGGCGCGCCGCCATGGCCGACGGCACCGCCTACCAGAAGGTGCTCGCCGCCGCGGGCTCGATTCCGGACGTCGAGCTGATCGAGGCCGACGAGACCGACATGGCGATCTCGCTCTACGAGTTCGCCCGTCGCGGTTTCGACGTCACCGCGAACGCGCCGGTGCGCCTTCGGGTCTACGAGCTCAGCGAGCGCGAACACGTGCTGGTGATGGTGGTCCACCACATCGCCGCCGACGGTTTCTCGCTGCGTCCGCTGGTGCGCGACCTGATGACCGCCTACGTGGCCCGCACCGCGAACACCGAACCCGGCTGGCCGCCCCTGAACATCCAGTACGTCGACTACGCGCTGTGGCAGCGCGAGATCCTCGGCGACGAAACCGATCCCACCTCGCTGATCTCCGAGCAGCTCGAGCACTGGCGCGGCGCGCTCGCCGATCTGCCCGACGAACTGCGTCTGGGCCACAAGTCGCGGCCCGCGCAGGCCAGCTACCAGGCGGGCACGCACCGCTTCGAAGTGCCGGGCGAGCTCGTCGAGGCATTGAACCGGGTCGCCCACGAGCACAGCACCACCCTGTTCATGGTGGTGCACAGCGCTTTCGCCGTCCTGCTGTCGCGGCTGTCGGGCACCCCCGACATCGCCATCGGCACCCCGGTCGCGGGCCGTGGTCAGCAGGCACTCGACGATCTGGTCGGCATGTTCGTCAACACCCTGGTGTTGCGCGCGCAGGTCGATCCGGGCGCCACCTTCGCCGAGTTGCTCGGTCAGGTCCGCGAGCACGATCTGGCGGCCTTCGCGCACGCCGACGTGCCGTTCGAGCGCCCGGTCGAGGTGCTCAACCCGGCGCGCTCGCAGTCGCGCCACCCGCTGTTCCAGGTGATGCTCTCGTTCCAGAACCTGGGTCGCACCACCCTGGAACTGCCCGGCCTCACGGTCTCCGAGCTGGGCATCGACCAGCACATGGCGAAGTTCGATCTGCAGCTCGCGCTCAGCGAGGTCCCCGCGGACGACGACAGCCACATGGATGCCGAACTCGTCTACGCGACAGATCTTTTCGACGCGGGCTTCGCCGCGACCTTCGGCGCCCGCCTGCTGCGCGTGCTCACCGCCGTCGTGGTCGACCCCTCGGCTCCCGTCGGTGACATCGAGCTTCTCGACTCCGCCGAGCGCACCCTGGTGCTCGATCGCTGGAACGACACCGAATTCGCCGTCGACGCCGCGCTGAGCACGCCGAGTGACGACGAACCGGCCACGCTGCACGCGCTGTTCGAGGCGCAGGTCGCCCGGACCCCCGACGCGGTCGCGCTCACGTTCGAGGGGACGAGTCTGTCCTATGCCGAGTTCGCGGGCCGCGTGCGTCAGCTGGCGCGCTGGCTCAAGGACGCCGGCGTCGGCCCGGAATCGTATGTGGCACTCGGTATGCGGCGCTCGATCGATCTGCTGGTCGGCATGTACGCCGTGTCCGCCGCCGGTGGCGCGTACGTACCGCTGGACCCCGATCACCCGGCCGAGCGCATCGAGCACATCCTCGAGACCGCGCAACCGGTCTGCGTGCTCACCTCCGGCGAGAGCCTGCCCGCGGCCGCCGGTCGCGAGGTCCGCATCGACCAGCTCGACCTGTCCGGCCACTCCGCCGAGCCGGTCACCGACGCCGACCGGCACCGCCCGCTGCGCTCGGGCAACACCGCCTACGTCATCTTCACCTCCGGCTCGACCGGTCGCCCCAAGGGCGTCGCGGTCAGCCACGCGGCGATCGTCAACCGCCTGGTGTGGATGCACGCCGCCTACGGCCTCGCCGCCGCCGACGTGGTGCTGCAGAAGACCCCCGCCACCTTCGACGTGTCGGTGTGGGAGTTCTTCTGGCCCTTGCAGGTCGGCGCGCGCCTGGTGGTCGCCAAGCCGGACGGGCATCGCGACCCGGCCTACCTGGCCCGGCTGATCGTGGCCGAACAGGTCACCACGGTGCACTTCGTGCCGTCGATGATGGCCGTGTTCGTCACCGAACCGCTGGCCGCCGAGTGTGTTTCGCTGCGCAATGTGTTCGCCTCCGGCGAGGGTCTGCCCGCGCCGACCGCGCAGCGTCTGCGCGAATTGACCGGCGCCGCGCTGCACAACCTCTACGGCCCCACCGAGGCCGCGGTCGACGTGACCTATCACGAGGTCACCGATGCCGACATCGAAACGGTGCCGATCGGCGCCCCGGTGTTCAACACCCGTCTGTACGTGCTGGATTCGCGGCTGCGGCCGGTTCCGGTGGGTGTCGCGGGTGAGCTCTACCTCGCGGGCGTGCAGCTGGCCCACGGGTATGTGGGTCGTGCCGACCTGACGATGGATCGTTTCGTCGCCGACCCGTTCGCGCCCGGCGAGCGCATGTACCGCACCGGTGACCTCGTCACCTGGACGCCGGCCGGCGAGCTGGAGTACCTGGGCCGCACCGACTTCCAGGTGAAGCTGCGTGGTCTGCGCATCGAACTCGGCGAGATCGAGGCGGCGCTCACGGCGCTGCCGGAGATCGCCCAGTCGGTGGTCGTGGTCCGTGCCGACGAGCACACCGGCGATCAGCTGGTCGCCTACGTCGTCCCGCAGACCGGCGCCACCGTGGACACCGACGCGGTGAAGGACGCACTCGGCGCGGAGCTGCCCGTCTACATGGTGCCCGCCGCGTACGTGGTGCTGAACGCGTTCCCGCTCAATGCTTCCGGCAAGCTCGATCGCAAGGCGCTGCCGTCTCCGGTGTTCGCCGCGCGCACCTTCCAGGCGCCGGTCACCCCGGTGCAGCAGATCGTCGCCGCAACCTTCGCCGAGGTGCTCGGCGCCGGTCAGGTCGGCCTCGACGACGACTTCTTCGAACTCGGCGGCAACTCGCTGGTCGCCACCAGGGTCGCGGCCCGGCTGTCGGAGGCGCTCGATACCCAGGTGCCGCTGCGCGCGCTGTTCGAGGCGTCGACGGTGGCCGCGCTGGCTGCTCGGGTCGAAACACACACCGGTCGTGGTGGCCGCATCCCGTTGGCTCCCCGCCCGCGGCCCGAGCTGGTGCCGCTGTCGCAGGCGCAGCAGCGGATGTGGTTCCTCAACCGCTTCGACAACCGCACCGCCGTCAACAACATCCCGGTCGCGATCCGCCTCACCGGTGACCTCGATGTCGCCGCGCTCGAGGCGGCCATCGCCGACGTGGTCGCCCGGCACGAGTCCCTGCGCACCTTCTACCCGGCAGCCGATGTGGCCTCGGGTGCGGTCGAGGAAGGCGCGGGCTACCAGCAGATCCGGCCCGCCGACGAGGTCCGTTTCGCGCTGGCCGCCCAGCCGGTCGCCGCGAGCGACGTGGTGGCCAGGGTGATCGAACTGGCGAGCGTGCACTTCGACGTGACCCGCGAAGTCCCGTTCCGCGCGAGCCTGCTGCGCGTCGACGACCGGAACCACGTGGCCGTACTGGTCATGCACCACATCAGCGGTGACGGTTTCTCGCTGCGTCCGCTGCTGCGCGATGTCGTGATCGCCTACACCGAGCGCACCCGCGGTGAGAACCCCGCCTGGACGCCGCTGGAAGTCCAGTACGCCGACTACACCCTGTGGCAGCGTGAGATCCTCGGTGCGGAGTCCGATCCCGAATCGGTCGCCGCGAGCCAGCTCGCCTACTGGACCGAGCAACTGCGCGATCTGCCCGATCAGCTCGAGCTGCCCGCCGATCGGCCGCGCCCCGAGGTCGCCACCAACGCCGGTGACCTGCACCGCTTCTCGGTCGACGCGCACCTGCACCACGCGCTGACCGAGATCGCCCGCGCCCGCGGCGTCACCCTGTTCATGGTGATGCACGCGGCACTGGCCACCTGGGCCGCGCGCCTGTCCAACAGCACCGACATCGCCATCGGCACCCCCATCGCCGGTCGCGGCGAGCGCACGCTCGACGACCTGGTCGGCATGTTCGTCAACACCCTGGTGCTGCGCAGCGAGGTCGACTCGAGCGCGAGCTTCGGCGACCTCCTGGATCAGATCCGCAAGGTCGACCTGTCCGCCTTCGCCAACGCCGATGTGCCGTTCGAGCGCCTCGTCGACGTGCTCAGCCCCACCCGTTCACAGGCGCATCACCCGCTGTTCCAGGTGGCGCTCACCTTCGAGGCGGCCACCGCCGCCGACGCGGGCACCATCGCACTGCCCGGCCTCGATCTCGAGGTCGTCGACTTCGATCCGGGCACGGCGAAATTCGACGTGCAGCTCACCGTGGGCGAAGCCGCCGACGGCTCGCTCGCGCTGTCGTGGAACTACGCCACCGATCTGTTCGACGCCGAAACCGTCGCCGCCTTCGGCGACCGCCTGGTCCGCATCCTGCGCAGCGTCGCCGAGAACCCCGACGTGATCGTCGGCGACATCGACCTGCTCGGCGAGGCCGAACAGCGTGATGTCGCGCAGCGCTGGGTGTCCTCCGGTCCCGACGCCATCGGTCTGCCGGTCATCCACGACGCCAGCACCCCCGCCGGCTACCGGCGTGGCCTGTTCGGCAACAAGCACACGACCCTGGTCGATCTGTTCGACGCCGCGGCCGCCGCCTACCCTGACCGGATCGCCGCCAAGTTCGGCGTCGAGTCGCTGACCTACGCCGAGCTCGATCGCCGTGCGAATGTGCTGGCGCGCAGGTTGATCGACGACGGCGCAGGCCCGGAATCGCTGGTCGCGGTGATCCTGCCGCGTTCGCTCGATCTCGTGGTCGCGCTGCTCGCCGTCGTGAAGACCGGTGCGGGCTACGTGCCGGTCGATCCGACCTACCCGGCCGAGCGCATCGCCTACGTGCTCGAGGACTCGCGCCCCACCAGCGTCGTCCTCGATTCCACCGTCCAGGTGCGGGTGCCCGAGCACCTGCCCTCGGTGGTGCTCGACGGATTCGCCGTGGAAACCGGCAATGTCGAAGACGCCGACGACGCCCCGATCACCGACGCCGACCGGCTCGCCCCGCTCTCGCCGGACAATGTCGCCTACGTCATCTACACCTCCGGCTCGACCGGCCGCCCCAAGGGCGTCGCGGTCGCGCACCGCAATGTGGTGCGCCTGTTCGCCAACACCGATCGCGACTTCAGCTTCGGCCCGCGCGATGTGTGGACGCTGTTCCACTCCTACGCCTTCGACTTCTCGGTGTGGGAGCTGTGGGGCCCGCTGCTGTTCGGCGGCTCGCTGATCGTCGTCGACTACTACACCTCGCGTTCGCCCGAACAGTTCCTGGAACTGCTGCGCGTGGAACAGGTGACGGTCCTCAACCAGACACCGTCGGCGTTCTACCAGCTGGCCGAAGCCGACCGCAACGCCGGACCGGGCCTGGAACCGCTGGCCCTGCGCTATGTGGTGTTCGGTGGCGAGGCCCTCGAGCTGCGCCGCCTGTCGGATTGGGTCGCGCGCCACGGTGACAGCTCGCCGACGCTGGTCAACATGTACGGCATCACCGAGACCACGGTGCACGTGTCGTTCCGGGCGCTGGACGCGAAAACCATTGCCGCCGCCGCCGGTTCGGTGGTCGGCCGGGCGATCGCGGGTCTGGGTGTGTACGTCCTCGACAACCGGTTGCGGCCGGTGCCGGTGGGTGTCGCGGGCGAAATGTATGTCGCCGGACCGCAGTTGGCGCGCGGCTACCTCGGTCGCCCCGACCTGACCGCCACCCGCTTCGTCGCCAATCCCCTCGCGGGCCCGAACCAGGGTGGCTCGCGCCTGTACCGCTCGGGCGACCTCGCGCGCTGGAACCGCTTCGGCGAACTCGAATATCTCGGCCGCGCCGACGACCAGGTGAAGGTTCGCGGCTTCCGCATCGAGCTCGGTGAGATCGAAGCCGCCGTGCTCGCGCAGCCGGGCATCGCCCAGGCCGCGGTCATCGTGCGTGAGGATCAGCCGGGTGACCAGCGGATCGTCGCCTACGTGGTCGCCGAGGGCGACCTCGAACCCGACCTCGAGACCATCCGCAGCGGTGCGGCCGAACAGCTGCCCGCCTACATGGTTCCGGCGGCGCTCGTGCGCCTCGAGTGGATCCCGCTGACGGTCAACGGCAAGCTGGACCGCCGCGCGCTGCCCGCTCCCGCGGTGCAGGCGCGGGCCTTCCGCGCGCCGGTCACACCGGTGCAGGAAGCCGTGGCCGCGGTCTTCGCCGATGTGCTCGGCTTGGATCGCGTCGGTGTCGACGACGACTTCTTCGACCTCGGCGGCAACTCGCTCATCGCCACCCGCGTGGTCGCCCGCATCGGTGCGGCGCTCGGCGCGACGGTCCCGGTGCGCGCGCTGTTCGAAGCGTCCACCGTGGAAGCCCTCGCGGCACGGGTGGAATCGCACACCGGCGGCACCGCCCGCGCGGCGCTGGTTGCCCGTGAGCGGGCCGAAGGGGAACTGGTTCCGCTGTCGTTCGCGCAGCAGCGCATGTGGTTCCTCAACAAGTACGACACCACCTCTGCCGCCTACAACCTGCCCGTCGCGATCCGCCTCACCGGCGAACTCGACACCGAGGCACTGTCTTTGGCGCTGGCCGACCTGGTCCGCAGGCACGAGTCGCTGCGCACCCGCTACCCCGAACACGGCGGCACCCCGGTACAGCAGATCGTCGCCGCGGAGCGCATTTCGCTGGACCTGCGCCCGATCGCGATCGCGCAGGACGAGCTGTTCGAGACCGTCACCGAGTTCGTCTCCACCGGTTTCGATGTGGCCGAACAGGTTCCGATGCGCGCCCGCCTCTTCCGGGTCGCCGCCGCAGGCCACACGGGTCGCACCGCTGACACGGAGCAGGCCGCGGGTGCCGAGCACATCGATGGTGGGGTCACCGAACACGTCTTGGTCGTGGTCGTGCACCACATCGCCGCCGACGGTTTCTCGATCGCGCCGCTGACCCGCGATGTGATGCGCGCGTACACCGCCCGGGCCCAGGGCGCTGCCCCCGGTTGGGCGCCGTTGCCCGTCCAGTACGCCGATTTCGCGATCTGGCAGCGCGCCGTACTCGGCACCGAGGACGACGCCGACTCGCTCATGTCGCGCCAGGTCGGTTACTGGCAGTCCCAGCTCGCCGGTGTCCCCGACGAACTGACCCTGCCGTTCGACCGCCCGCGTCCGGCCATCGCCTCGCTGCGCGGCGCCACCGTGCACCGCGAGCTCTCGCCCGAACTCGTCGCCGCGCTCGACGAGATCGCCCGCCGCCAGGGCGCGTCGCTGTTCATGGTCATGCACACCGCCCTCGCGGTGTTGCTGGCTCGCCTGTCCGGCTCCGACGACGTCGCCATCGGCACCCCCATCGCGGGTCGCGGTGAGCAGGCCCTCGACGACCTGGTCGGCATGTTCGTCAACACCCTGGTGCTGCGCACCGGCGTGCGCCCGGCCGAGACGTTCACCGACCTGCTCGAGCAGGCCCGCAAGACCGACCTCGACGCCTACGGCAACGCCGACGTGCCCTTCGAGCGCCTGGTCGAACTGCTCGCGCCCGAGCGCTCGCAGTCGCGCAACCCGCTGTTCCAGGTGATGCTGGCCTTCCAGAACCTGGACCGCACCACCCTCGAACTGCCCGGCCTGGCAGTGTCGGCGCTCGACCTCGACGAGAGCGTTGCCCGCTTCGACCTGCAGTTCACCCTCTCCGAGCTGGGCGAACCCGGCCACGGCGGGATGGCACTGGCACTGAACTACGCCACCGAACTGTTCGACGAGGACACCGTCGCCGGCATCGCCGTGCGCTGGCAGCGAGTCCTCGAGGCCGTCGCCGCCGATGCCGACATCACGGTCGGCGCGATCGACGTGCTCGACGCGGCAGAACGGTCCGACCTGGTGTTCCGGGTCGGCGAACCGCCGGTGCCCGCACGTACCCTGCGCAACCTCCTGGCCGACGCCGTCGCACAGAACCCGACCGGCACCGCCGTCGTGTTCCAGGGGACCAGTGTTTCCTACGCCGAGCTCGACGAACGCTCGAACCGTTTGGCGCGCTTGCTGATCGCCGAGGGCATCGGCGCCGAGGATCTCGTCGCGATCGGCGTTCCGCGATCGGCCGACTCGGTGCTGGCAGCGTGGGCCGTCGCCAAGACCGGCGCCGCTTTCGTCCCGGTCGACCCGACCTACCCCGCCGACCGCATCGCCCACATGGTCACCGACTCCGGTTCGCCGCTGGGTATCACTGTCGCCTCTGTGCTGGGCGGACTTCCGGACATCGCGCCGCGCGATGCCGCCGGTATCGAATCCACGCCGCACGCGACGGCGACACTCGACAGCTCGGCCGCGGATGCTGCTGCCGCTGGCTGGCTGGTACTCGACGAGCTCGACCTCGCTCGTTTCGACGGCGGGCCGATCGCCGACGACGAGCTCGTGCGGGCGACCACCCCCGAGCAGCCCGCCTACGTCATCTACACCTCCGGCTCGACCGGCGTGCCCAAGGGCGTCGTCGTCACCCATGCCGGTCTCGCGAACTTCGGTGAGGAGCAGGCCGAGCGCTACGCCCTCGATACCGGCACGCGCGCACTGCATTTCGCCTCGCCCTCGTTCGACGCCTCGATCCTCGAACTGCTGCTGGCCCTGGCCCGCGGTGGCGCGCTGGTCGTCGTCCCGCCGGGCGTCTACGGCGGCGACGAGCTGTCCGAGCTGATCCGCACCGAGCGGGTCACGCACGCCTTCATCACCCCCGCCGCCCTGGCGACCTTCGACCCCAGCGGCCTCGATTCGCTGCGCGTCCTGGTCGCCGGTGGCGAAGCGGTCCCCGCCGATCTGGTGTCGAAGTGGGCAGTTCCCTTGGCGGATGGCACAACTCGCGCCTTCCACAACGGTTACGGCCCCACCGAGACCACGATCATGACCAACATCAGCGCCGCGCTGACGCCGGGCGAGCTGGTCACCATCGGTGGGCCGACTCGCGGCATGCGGTCGCTGATCCTGGACGCCCAGCTCCAGCCCGTTCCGGTGGGTGTCGCGGGTGAGCTCTACCTGTCGGGCATCCAGCTGGCCCGTGGGTATCACGCCCGCGCCGGACTCACCGCCGACCGGTTCGTCGCCGACCCGTTCATTCCGGGCGAGCGGATGTACCGCACCGGCGACGTGGTGCGCTGGACCGCCGAGCGCACCGTCGAGTACGTCGGTCGTTCCGACTTCCAGGTCAAGATCCGCGGCTTCCGGATCGAACTGGGAGAGATCGACTCCGCCCTCGCCTCGCACGAGACCGTCGACTTCGCCACCACCGTCGGCCACAAGAGCACCGCGGGCGCCGTCTCGCTGGTCGCGTATGTGGTTGCCGCGCCGGGTCATTCGATCGATGTCGCCGCACTGACCGCGCACGTCGAGGATCGTCTGCCCGCGTACATGGTGCCGTCGTCGATCATGGTGATCGACCACGTGCCGCTCACCCCGGTCGGCAAGCTCGACCGAAAGGCTTTGCCGGAGCCGGTGTTCGCCACCGAGGTCACCTTCCGGGCCGCGCGCAACCCGATCGAGCAGACCATCGCCGAGGTCTTCGCCGAGGTGCTCGGGGTGGAACGCGTGGGCGTGGACGATTCGTTCTTCGCGCTCGGCGGCGATTCGATCGTCTCCATCCAGCTCGTCTCCCGGGCCAAGGCTCGCGGCGTGCTGTTCTCCCCGCGCAACGTCTTCGAGCAGCGCACCGTCGCCGGCCTGGCCTCGGTCGCCGAAACCGCCGATGTCGCGGCGGCTTCCGCGATCACGCTGGCAGAGCTGCCGGGCGGTGGCGTCGGCGAGATGCCGCTGACCCCGGTCGTGCGGTTCATGGCCGAGCGTCCCGGTTCGTTCGACCGGTTCAACCAGACCATGGCGCTGGAACTGCCGGTCGGCATCGACCGCGCGGGCATCGCCGCCACCGTCGGCGCGGTCATCGACCGCCACGACATGCTGCGCTCGCGCCTGCACCAGGTCGACGGCCGCTGGGTCGTCGACACCGCCCCCACCGGCACTGTCGACGCCACCGCGCTCATCGACCACACCTCGTTCGACCCCGCCGTCTCCGATGCCGAACTGGTCGAAATCGCCGCCACCGCGCTGGATGCCGGCCTCGACCGCCTCGACCCGGCCAACGGCGTCGTCGTGCGCTTCGTCTGGCTGGAACCGGAGCTGAACGCAGGATCAGCCACCGCGGATGGGCTCACCGCCGCGGGCACCAATGCCACCGCGGAGGGGTTGGCGGTCACGCAGACCAGCGATGCCGCCGCGACCGGTGGTGCCGCCGGTTCCGCCAACGCCCGTCGGGCCGGTCGCCTGATCGTCGTCGCCCACCACCTCGTGGTCGACGGTGTTTCGTGGCGCATCCTCGTGCCCGACTTCGTGTCCGCGTGGGGTCAGCTCTCCGCCGGACAGCAGCCGGAACTCGTCGCACCCGCCACCTCCATGCGGGCATGGGCGCACGCCCTCGCGGACGAGGCGCGCACCACCGACCGTGCCGCAGAACTCGACTTCTGGCGTGAGGTCGTCGCGACCCCCGACCCGCTGCTCACCGAGCGGCCGATGGACCCGGCGGTCGACGTCTCCGGTGTCGTGGAGAAGCTGCCGGTCGAGGTGTCCGCCGAGGTCACCAAGGCCCTGCTCACCACCGTCCCCGCGCTGTTCCACGGTGGCGTCAACGACGGTCTGCTCACCGCGCTGGCGCTGGCCGCCGCCAAGTGGCGCTCCACCCGGACCGGTCCCGGCGCGCTCGGCAACGGCCACCGCGCCGACCCGAGCGGCGACGCGGTGCTGGTGCGTCTGGAAGGCCACGGTCGCGAGGAAGAGGTCGCGCCCGGCGCCGACCTGTCGCGCACCGTCGGCTGGTTCACCGCCATCTTCCCGGTCCGCCTCGACCTGGCCGGCATCGACATCGATGCCGCGCTCGCCGGTGGTCCGGCGCTGGGACAGGCCGTCAAGGCGGTCAAGGAACAGCTGCTCGCGGTGCCCGACAAGGGCATCGGTTACGGCCTGCTGCGGTACATGAACGCCGAGACCGCCGTCGAACTGCCCACGCAGCTCCCCGGCCAGATCAGCTTCAACTACCTCGGCCGCGTCGCCGACAGCGACGTCCCCGACGCGCTGCGCGGCTTCGGCTGGATCCCCGCGCCCGAGCTGGCCGCCCTCGGCGGCGCCTACGACGCCGACATGCCCGCGATGGCGCCCCTCGATGTCAACGCGATCGTCGTCGGCGACAAGCTCAGCGCCAATATCGGCTACCCGAGCACCCTGCTCGCCGAGGCCGAGGTCCGCGAATTCGCCGACCTGTGGATCACCGCGCTGGAAGCCGTTGCCCGGCACGCCAATTCGGCCGACGCGGGCGGCCACACGCCGTCCGACTTCGCCCTCGTGCGCTCCACCCAGCGCGATATCGACACCTGGGAGAAGCGCTACCCCGAGCTGACCCAGGTGTGGCCGCTCGCCGCCCTGCAGGCAGGTCTGTTCTTCCACGCCCGGCTGGCCGCCACCTCGGTCGACGTCTACACCGCCCAGGCCGTCCTCACACTTACCGGTCGCGTCGACGCCACCCGTCTGCGTGCCGCCGCCCAGGCGCTGCTCGACCGCCACGAAACCCTGCGCACCGCGTTCGTCACCGACCACGACGGCAACGCCGTGCAGGTCGTCCTCGACACCACCCGCGTGGCCTGGACCGAACACGACCGCATCGAGACCGGCGAATTCGCCGACCTCGTCGAGGCCGACCGCACTGCCCGCTTCGACCTGGCCAACCCGCCGCTGATCCGCTTCACCCTGATCCAGATCGCCGAGCACGAATGGCGCTTCGTGGTGTCCAACCACCACATCCTGCTGGACGGCTGGTCGACGCCGCTGGTCATGCGCGACCTGCTCGCCCTCTACGCCCTGCACGGCGACGCGAGCGCGCTGCCCGCCGTCCGCTCCTACCGACACTTCCTGGAATGGGTCGGCCGTCAGGATCATTCGGTCTCGGTCGAAGCCTGGTCGCACGCGCTGCGCGGCGTCACCGAGCCGACCATGCTGGCCCGCCCCGACGCGAGCCGCGAGATCGCCGCCCTGTCCGACGAGTACCTGTTCGACCTCGACGAGCCCACCACGGCGCGGCTCGTGGCGCTGGCCGCCGACCTCGGCGTCACCCCGAACACCGTCCTGCAGGTGGCCTGGTCGATCGTGCTCGGCCGGATGACCGGCCGCGACGACGTGCTCTTCGGCACCACCGTGTCGGGTCGTCCCGCGCAGCTGTCCGGCGTGGAATCCATGGTCGGCCTGTTCATCAACACCGTCCCGGTGCGCGTGCGTTTCGACGCCGCCGAATCGGTGCGCGACGTGCTCACCCGCACCCAGGGCGAGCAGGCCGACCTGCTCGACCACCACTACATCGGCCTCGCCGAGATCCAGTCGGCGGCCGGCGTCGGTGGCCTGTTCGACTCGCTCGTCGTCTTCGAGTCCTACCCGGTCGACGCCGAGGGCATCAAAGCCCAGGCCGCCGATATCGACGGCATGGCCGTCACCGGTCTCGACGCCGCCGACGCCACCCACTACCCGCTGTCGCTGATCGCGCAGCTCGACACCCAGCTGCGCATCCGCGCCGGCTACCTCAGCGATCTGTTCGACACGGCCACCGTGCACCGCATCGCCGAGCGCCTGATCCGGGTGCTCACCGCGATCACCACGGAACCGGCTGTCGCCGTGGGCGATATCGAACTGCTCGATGCCGCCGAACGCGAACTCGTCGTGCGCGAGTGGAACGCCACCGCGCACGAGGTCGACCAGCGGGCCACCCTCGTCTCGATGTTCGAGGCCCAGGTTGCCCGCACGCCGCAGGCCACCGCCCTGTCCTTCGAGGGCACGAGTCTGTCCTACGCCGAGTTCGCCCAGCGGGTCTACCGTCTGTCGCGCTGGCTGATCGACCGCGGCGTCGGCCCGGAAACCTATGTGGCGCTGGGTATGCGCCGCTCGCTCGATCTGGTGATCGGCATGTACGCGGTGAGCGTGGCCGGTGGCGCCTACGTGCCGCTGGATCCCGACCACCCGGCCGAACGCACGGAATACATTCTGGCGACGGCGGATCCGGTGTGTGTGCTCACCTCGGGCACCGATCTGGAGATCGACACCGCACAGGTCCGCATCGATCTGCTCGACCTGGACGGCTACACCGATACCCGCGTCACCGATGCCCAGCGCACAGCCCCGCTGCGTCCGGCGAACACGGCGTACGTGATCTTCACGTCGGGTTCGACGGGTCGTCCGAAGGGTGTGGCGGTCAGCCACGGTGCGATCGTCAACCGTTTGGTGTGGATGCAGGAGGCTTACGGTCTGACCGAGGCCGATGTGGTCTTGCAGAAGACTCCGGCGACGTTCGACGTGTCGGTGTGGGAGTTCTTCTGGCCCTTGCAGATCGGCGCGAAGCTGGTCGTCGCGAAGCCGGACGGCCATCGTGATCCGGCGTACCTTGCCGAGATCATTCACACCGAGGGCGTCACCGTCACCCACTTCGTGCCGTCGATGCTCGCCGTGTTCGTCGCCGACGCCGCGGCCGCGCGCTGCGCGTCGCTGCGGATGGTGTTCGCCTCCGGTGAAGCGTTGCCGCCCAAGCCCGCTCACCGTTTGCGCGAGCTGACCGGCGCCGCCCTGCACAACCTGTACGGCCCCACCGAGGCCGCGGTCGACGTCACCTTCCACGAGGTCGTCGACACCGACGTGGACACGGTGCCGATCGGTGCCCCGGTCTTCAACACCCAGGTCTACGTCCTCGACGCGCGTCTGCGCCCCGTCCCGGTCGGTGTCGCGGGTGAGCTCTACCTCGCCGGTGTGCAGCTGGCGCGCGGCTACGTCGCCCGCCCGGACCTGACCGCCGATCGCTTCGTCGCCGACCCGTTCGGCGACGACGGCGAGCGCATGTACCGCACCGGCGACCTCGTCGCCTGGACCGAACAGGGCGAGCTGGAGTACCTGGGCCGCACCGACTTCCAGGTGAAGCTGCGTGGCCTGCGCATCGAGCTCGGCGAGATCGAGTCCGCGCTGACCGGCCTCGACGAGGTCGCTCAGTCGGTGGTCGTCGTCCGCGGCGATCAGCACACCGGCGACCAGTTGGTCGCCTATGTCATCCCCGCGACCGGCCGCACCGTCGACATCGAGGACGCACGCGAGGAACTGGGCGGCAACCTGCCCGCCTACATGGTGCCCTCGGTCATCGTCGTGCTCGACGAGTTCCCGCTCAACGCCTCCGGCAAGCTCGACCGCAAGGCGCTGCCCGCGCCGGTGTTCGAGGCCGCGGTGTTCCGCGCCCCGACCACCCCGGTCGAGGAAATCGTCGCCGCCACCTTCGCCGGTGTGCTCGGCGTGGATCGGGTCGGCCTGGACGACGACTTCTTCGCGCTCGGCGGTAACTCGCTGACCGCCACCCAGGTCGCCGCCCGCCTGTCGGCCGCGCTGGACACCGATATCGGCGTGCGCGAACTGTTCGAGTCCTCCACCGTCGCCGGGCTGGCCGCGCGGGCCGAGACGCACTCCGGTGCCGAACGCCGCGCGCCGCTGGTGCCGCAGCAGCGCCCCGAGCGGGTGCCGCTGTCGCTGGCCCAGCAGCGGATGTGGTTCCTCAACCGCTTCGACCCCGAGTCCGCGGTGGACAACATTCCCGCCGCCGTCCGGCTGTCGGGCCTGCTCGACCGCCAGGCGCTGCAGGTGGCCGTGGCCGACGTGCTCGCCCGCCACGAATCGCTGCGCAGCTACTACCCGGAGGTGTCCGGCGCCGGCTACCAGGTGATCGTGCCGACCGGCAAGGTCATCCCCGACCTCGCGCCGATCGAGACCACCGCCGCCGAACTGCCGCAACGGCTTTCGGAACTGGTACGCACCGCGTTCGACGTCACCGCCGAGGTGCCGTTCCGCGCGGCCCTGTTCGAGGTGAGCCCCACCGAACACGTGCTTGCCCTTGTCGTGCACCACATCTCGGCCGACGGCTTCTCCATGGGCCCGCTGACCCGCGACGTGATGACCGCCTACAGCGCCCGCGTCGAAGGCGCCGAACCGGCCTGGCGTCCGCTGGAAGTCCAGTACGCCGACTTCGCGCTGTGGCAGCGCGCCGTGCTCGGTGACGAGGACGACGCGAAATCGGTGATCGCCCAGCAGATCTCGTACTGGGGTTCGACCCTGGACGGCCTGCCCGAGCAGCTCGACCTGCCCGCCGACCGGCCGCGCCCGGCGGTCGCCAGCGGCCGCGGCGCCACCCACACCTTCGAGATCGACGCGAAAACCCATGCGGCCCTGACCGAGCTGGCCCGCACCCGCGGCGCGACGCTGTTCATGGTCTCGCACGCGGCGCTGGCACTGCTGCTCTCGCGCCTGTCCGGCGAGCACGACATCGCCATCGGCACCCCCATCGCGGGCCGTGGTGAGCGCGCGCTCGACGACCTGATCGGTATGTTCGTCAACACCCTGGTGCTGCGCACCGAGATCGACAGCGACGCGAGCTTCGCCGACCTGCTCGGTGCGGTCCGCGCGAGCGACATCGCCGCCTTCGGCCACGCCGATCTGCCGTTCGAACGCCTCGTCGAGATCATCAACCCTGCCCGCTCGCAGGCCCGCCACCCGCTGTTCCAGGTCATGCTGGCCTTCCAGAACACCGGCCAGACCAGCCTGGAACTGCCCGGCCTCACCGTGAGCGGCGTCGATCTGCCGATCGACGTGGCCAAGTTCGACCTGCAGGTCGTGCTCACCGAGAAGCCGGGTGAGGCATCGGGCATCGTCGCCGAGCTGATCTACGCCACCGACCTGTTCGACGCGGCGACGATGGACCGCTTCGGTGCCCGCTTCGCCCGCCTGCTGGCCGGCATCGCGGCGGCGCCGAACCGCGCCGTCGGCGATCTCGCGCTGCTCGACTCGGCGGAAACCGCGCTGGCCGTGCACGGTTGGAACGACACCGCCCGTGAGCTGTCCGAGGCGGGCACGCTGGTGGACGAGTTCGCCCGCCAGGCCGCGGCCACGCCCGACGCGGTCGCGATGGTCGACCCCGCCACCGGCGAAACCTTGACCTACGCCGAATTCGCTTCCCGGGTGCACCGGCTGGCGCATCGCCTGATCGAGGCCGGCGTCGGCCCGGAGTCCCTGGTCGCCCTCGGCCTGCGCCGCAGCATCGACCTGGTCGTCGCCGCCTACGCGGTGCAGGAAGCGGGCGGTGGCTACGTGCCGCTGGACCTGGACCAGCCCGCCGACCGCATCGCGTACGTGCTGGAGACCGCCGCACCGGTGGTGGTTCTCACGACGACTCGCGACGGCTTCGAGGATGCCGCACCGACACTGGTCATCGACGCGCTCGATCTCTCGGCGTACCCGGAGACTCCGGTCACCGATGCGGATCGGATCGCGCCGCTGCTCCCGCAGCACCCGGCCTACGTCATCTTCACCTCCGGCTCGACCGGCCGCCCCAAGGGTGTGGCCGTGGCGCACTCGGCCGTGGTGAACCAGATCCGCTGGATCACCGGCGAATACGGCATCGGCGCCGGCGATGTGGTGCTGTTCAAGACGCCCGCCACGTTCGACGTGTCGGTGTGGGAGCTGTTCGGCCCGCTGAGCACCGGCGGCCGGATCGTCGTGGCGAGCCCCGATGGTCACCGCGACCCGCAGTACCTCGCGGATGTCATTGCCGCGCAACGGGTCACGATGACTTCGTTCGTGCCGTCGATGCTCACCGTGTTCGCGGGCAGCATCGATCAGGCCGCGGTCGAGGGCGGAGCTCTGTCCTCGCTGCGCGCTCTGCTGATCGCCGGTGAGGCATTCACCGCCGATACGGTCGTCGCATTCCGCAAGGTGAGCGACGCGGCGCTGTTCAACCTGTACGGCCCCACCGAGTTCACCGTCCACGCGACGCACGGCCCGGTCGCCGACCAGGTCGACGGCGCCGTCCCGATCGGTGCGCCGGTCTGGAACTCGCAGGCCTACGTCCTGGATTCGCGCCTGCACCCCGTGGCCGCCGGTGTCGCCGGTGAGCTGTACCTGGCCGGTGCCCAGCTGGCCCGCGGCTACTTCGGCCGACCGGACCTCACCGCCGATCGCTTTGTCGCCGACCCGTTCGGAACCGACGGCGAACGGATGTACCGCACCGGTGACCTCGTCCGCCGCGACGAGAACGGCGTCATCACCTATCTCGGCCGCACCGACTTCCAGGTGAAGCTGCGTGGTCTGCGGATCGAGCTCGGCGAGATCGAAGCCGCGCTCACCGCGCACAACACCGTGACGCAGGCCGTGGTGGTCGTGCGTTCGGACGCTCGCATCGGTGACCAGCTCGTCGGCTATGTCGTCCCCGCCGTGGGCGAGACCACCGATATCGACGTTCTGCGCGCGCAGCTCGCGGCGCAACTGCCGTCCTACATGGTGCCGGCCGCGTTCGTCGTGATCGACGAGATGCCGCTGAGCGCCAACGGCAAGCTCGACCGTCGTGCCCTGCCCGAGCCGGTGTTCGAGGCGCGCGAGTTCCGTGCGCCGCGCACGCCGATCGAGGAGATCGTCGCCGCCACCTTCGCCGAGGTGCTCGGCCTGTCCGGTGATCGCGCGGTCGGCCTCGACGACGACTTCTTCGACCTGGGCGGCAACTCGCTCATCGCCACCCAGGTGGTCGCCCGCCTCGGTGCCGCCCTCGACACCCGCGTCCCCGTGCGCGCCCTGTTCGAGGCGCCCTCGGTGGCCGCGCTGGCCACCAAGGTCGAGGTCCACGCGGGCAGCGGCAGTCGCCGCGAGCTCGTCGCCGGTGCGCGCCCGGACCAGATCCCGCTCTCGCTCGCCCAGCAGCGCATGTGGTTCCTCAACCGCTTCGACAGCGCGACCGGCGTCAACAACATCCCCCTCGCGGTCCGTCTGACCGGCGACCTCGACATCGACGCCCTGCGCCAGGCCGTCGCCGACGTGGTCGACCGGCACGAGGTGCTGCGCACCGTCTACCCGGAGACCGCCGACGGCCAGGGCGTGCAGGTCGTGCTGCCCGCCGGGCAGATGCCGATCTCGCTGCACCCGATCACCGTCGGCGAGGACGAGATCCGCGATCGCATCAGCGAACTCGTGCTCGCCGGATTCGATGTGACCGCCGAGGTCCCGGTGCGCGCCGAACTGCTGCGCATCGCGGGCTCGATGGACGGCTCGCACCCCGACACCCACGTGCTGGTCTTCGTCGTGCACCACATCTCCGGCGACGGCTGGTCGGTGCGCCCGCTGGCCCGCGACGTGATGATCGCCTACGCCGCCCGCTCGCGCGGTGAGGCGCCCGGCTGGACCCCGCTGCCCGTGCAGTACGCCGACTTCGCCCTGTGGCAGCGCGAAACCCTCGGCTCCGAAGCCGATTCGGCGTCGATGATCGCGCAGCAGGTGGCCTACTGGTCGCAGAACCTGGCCGGGCTGCCCGACCAGCTCGACCTGCCCGCCGATCGGGCCCGTCCCGCCGTCGCGTCCAATCGCGGTGGCGTGCACGAGTTCTCCATCGACCCGGCCCTGTCCGCCGGACTCAACGCGCTGGCCCGCGAACACGGCGCCAGCCTGTTCATGGTCGTGCACGCCGCGTTCGCCGCACTGCTGGCTCGCCTGTCCGGCAGCGACGACATCGCCATCGGTACCGCCGTCGCCGGTCGTGGTGAAGCGGTGCTCGACGATGCCATCGGTATGTTCGTCAACACCCTGGTCCTGCGCAGCGCGGTCGACCCGGCCCAGCCGTTCACCGAGCTGCTCGCGCAGACCAGGGAGAACGACCTCGCCGCCTTCGGCCACGCCGACCTGCCGTTCGAGCGGCTCGTGGAGATCCTCAACCCGGCCCGTTCGCAGGCGCGCCACCCGCTGTTCCAGGTGATGCTGTCCTTCCAGAACACCGGTGAGGCGTCCTTCGAACTGCCCGGCCTCGAGGTCGCGGGCGTGCCCCTCGACGTGGTGACCGCCAAGTTCGATCTGCACCTGAACCTGGCCGATCGTCACCGTGCCGACGGTTCCGCCGACGGCATGACCGCCGAATTCGCCTACGCCACCGACATGTTCGACGCCGACACCATCGCGGTCCTCGCGCAGCGCCTGGTGCGGATGCTGACCGCGGTCGTGGCCAAGCCCGCCCGCGCGATCGGCGAGGTCGAGCTGCTGGCCCCGGCCGAATACCGTCAGGTGGTCACCGACTGGAACGCCACCGAGCATCCGGTCGACCAGGCCGCCACGCTGGTGTCGATGTTCGAGGCACAGGCCGCGGCCAGCCCGCGCGCGACCGCCGTGACGTTCGAGGGGACGAGTCTGTCCTACCGCGAGTTCACCGCGCAGGTGAACCGCCTGGCCCGCCACCTCATCGCCCAGGGCGTCGGCCCGGACACCATGGTCGCGCTCGGCATGCGCCGCTCGCTCGACCTGGTGATCGGCATGTACGCGGTGAGCGTGGCCGGTGGCGCCTACGTGCCGCTGGACCCGGATCACCCAGCCGAGCGCACCCACTACGTGCTCGAGACCGCGGCGCCGGTGTGCGTACTGACCACTGTCCGGGACGAATTCGACGCCGGCTCGACCACCGCGCTGAACATCGAAGGCCTGGATCTCTCGGGTTACTCGGATGCGCCGGTCACCGATGCCGAGCGGATCGCGCCGCTGCGTCCGGCGAACACGGCGTACGTGATCTTCACGTCGGGTTCGACGGGTCGTCCGAAGGGTGTGGCGGTCAGCCACGGTGCGATCGTCAACCGTTTGGTGTGGATGCAGGAGGCTTACGGTCTGACCGAGGCCGATGTGGTCTTGCAGAAGACTCCGGCGACGTTCGACGTGTCGGTGTGGGAGTTCTTCTGGCCCTTGCAGATCGGCGCGCGGCTCGTTGTCGCGAAGCCCGATGGTCACCGCGATCCGGCCTACCTCGCCGAGATCATCGCCACCGAAGGCGTCACCACCGCGCACTTCGTGCCGTCGATGATGTCGGTCTTCGTCGCCGAACTGGCCGAATCCGCCGCCGTGGCGCTCGCCGACGGTGCCGAGGTCTCGAGCAGCCTGCGACTGGTGTTCGCCTCGGGTGAGGCGCTGCCCGCGCCGACCGCCCAGCGGATGCGCGCCCTCACCGGCGCGGCCCTGCACAACCTGTACGGCCCCACCGAAGCCGCCGTCGACGTGACCTTCCACGAGGTCACCGATGCCGACACCACCTCGGTGCCGATCGGTGCGCCGGTCTTCAACACCCAGGTGTACGTGCTGGATTCGCGTCTGCACCCCGCGCCCGTCGGCGTCCCCGGCGAGCTCTACCTGGCCGGTGTCCAGCTGGCGCGCGGTTACGTCAACCGTCCCGACCTCACCGCCGACCGCTTCGTCGCTGATCCGTTCGGCGAGGACGGCGCCCGCATGTACCGCACCGGCGACCTCGTCGCCTGGACCGCGGACGGCGAGCTGGAATACCTGGGCCGCACCGACTTCCAGGTGAAGCTGCGTGGTCTGCGCATCGAACTCGGCGAGATCGAGTCCGCGCTCACCGCGCTGCCCTCGATCGCCCAGTCCGTGGTCGTGGTCCGCTCCGACGAGCGCCTCGGCGACCAGCTGGTCGGCTACCTGATCCCGGCGGCCGGTGCCAGCATCGACCTCGACGCCGTGCGCACCGAACTCGGCGGCGCGCTGCCGGCCTACATGGTCCCCACCGCCTTCGTGATCCTGGATGCCTTCCCGCTCAACGCCTCCGGCAAGCTCGACCGCAAAGCACTGCCCGCGCCGGTGTTCGAGGCGAAGGTGTTCCGCGCGGCGTCCACCCCGATCGAAGAGATCGTGGCGGGCACCTTCGGCGACGTGCTCGGCGTGACCCGCGTCGGCGCCGACGACGACTTCTTCGAACTCGGCGGCAACTCGCTGCTGGCCACCCAGGTCACCGCCCGCATCGGTGCCGCCCTGGACACCCAGCTCTCGGTGCGCGACCTGTTCGAGGCTTCGACGGTCTCCGCGCTGGCCGCCCGCGCCGAGCACAACGCGGGCTCCGGCCGCACCCGTCCGCGCCTGACCGCGGGGGAGCGGCCCGCCGTCATCCCGCTCTCGCCCGCCCAGCAGCGCTACTGGTTCCTCAACCAGTTCGACACGTCCACCTCCGCGGTCGACAACATCCCCCTGGCCGTCCGCCTCACCGGTGAACTCGACGTGCCCGCGCTCGAGCAGGCCATCGGCGACGTGTTCGCCCGCCACGAAATGCTGCGCACGACCTACCCGGGCTCGCCGGACGGCCCGCACCAGGTGATCCTGCCCGTCTCGCAGAGCCGCGCCGTGGTGCACCACATCGCGGTCACCGAGGCCGAATTGCTCGGTAGTGTCATCGAATTCGCGATGACCACCTTCGACGTCACCCAGGAGGTGCCGCTCAAGGTCGCGCTGTTCGAACTGAACGCCACCGACCACGTGCTCGCGTTCACCGTGCACCACGTCTCCGCCGACGGTTCCTCGATGGGCCCGCTGGCGCGCGACATCATGGCCGCTTACGTGGCCCGCGTGCAGGGTGAGGCGCCGCAGTGGGCGCCGCTGCCCGTGCAGTACGCCGACTACGCGCTGTGGCAGCGCGAAGTCCTCGGCGACGAGACCGATCCCGAATCCCTCGCGGCCAAGCAGGTCGCCTACTGGAGCGAAGCGCTCGCCGGGCTGCCCGACCAGCTCGAACTGCCCGCCGACCGGCCGCGCCCGCCCGCGCAGTCGTTCCAGGGCCAGGCCATCCGCTTCGAGATCGACCCGGAACGGCACGCGGCCCTGCACGAACTGGCACGGGCGAACAACGCCTCGCTGTTCATGGTCGTGCACGCCGCCCTCGCGGTGCTGCTGGCCCGCCTGTCCGGCACCGACGACATCGCCGTCGGCACCCCGATCGCGGGCCGTGGCGAGCGTGAGCTCGACGACCTGATCGGCATGTTCGTCAACACCCTGGTGTTCCGCACCGCCGTCGACCCCGGCGCCTCCTTCGCCGAACTGCTCGCCGACGTGCGCAACCGCGACCTGGAAGCCTTCGCCAACGCCGACGTGCCGTTCGAGCGTCTCGTCGAGGTGCTCAACCCGGTCCGCTCCACCGCCCGCAACCCGCTGTTCCAGGTGGGCCTGTCGTTCCAGAACCTGGCCGACACCACCTTCGAACTGCCCGGCCTGACCGTCAGCGCCGTCGACTACGACTCGCAGCTGGCCAAGACCGACCTGCACGTCACCCTCTACGACCGCTACACCGACGACGGCGCACCGGCCCAGCTGGTCACCGAATTCGGTTACGCCATCGACCTGTTCGACGAGTCGACGGTCCAGAGCTTCGCCGACCGCTTCCTGCTGGTGCTCGACGCGGTCGCCGCCGACGCCACCATCCCGGTCGGCGACATCGACCTGCTCACCACGCCGGAATCCGAGCGGATCGTCACCGCGTGGAACGACACCGCGCACGCTGTCGACACCGACGCCACCCTGGTATCGCTGCTCGATGCGACAGTGGCGGCCACTCCCGAGGCCATCGCGCTGGTCGTGGACGAGCCGGAATCCGAGGCGGTTGCCGCCGGTGCCGAATCCGGTAGTGGCACCGCTGCAGTCGGTCGGGTCGTCGCAGGACGCCGCGAGCTGACCTACGCCGAGCTCGACGCCGAGGTCAACCGTCTCGCGCGGCACCTGATCTCGCGCGGGATCGGCACCGAAGACCGGGTGGCTCTTGCCATCCGCCGTTCCGCCGAGCTGATCATCGCGATGTACGCAGTGGCGCGCACGGGCGCGGCGTATGTGCCGATCGACCCGGATCAGCCCGCCGAGCGCACCGACTACATCCTGGAGACGGCTGCACCGGCTGTCGTGCTGACGACGGCGAACGCCGAATTCAGCACGGCGGCAGCCGAAGTGGTGGTCCTCGATGACCTCGACCTGAGCGATGTCAGCGATGCCGCGATCACCGGGCGCACCCTGGTCCCCGCGAACACCGCGTACGTCATCTTCACCTCCGGCTCGACCGGCAAGCCCAAGGGTGTAGCGGTCTCGCACGGCGCGATCGTCAACCAGTTGCTGTGGGAGACGGCCGAATTCGGCATCGGCGCCGACGACGCGGTGCTGCTCAAGACGGCCGCCACCTTCGACCTCTCGGTCTGGGAGTTCTGGACCGCCGCCGTCGCGGGTGCCCGTCTGGTGGTCGCCACCGCCGACGGCCACCGCGACCCGGCCTACCTCAACGACCTGATGCGGGGCACCGGCGTCACCACGCTGCATGTGGTGCCGTCGATGCTCGACGCGCTGCTCACCGAATCCGGTGCCGCACTGCCGCGGACGTTGCGCCGTGTCCTCGCCATCGGTGAGGCGCTGCCCGCCGCGACCGCCCAGCGTTTCCGCACGGCCAACACCGCCGCGCTGTTCAACCTGTACGGCCCGACCGAGGCCGCGGTCTCGATCACCAGCCACGCGGTGACCGACGCGGACACGGTCTCGGTGTCGATCGGCGCGCCGGAGTGGAACAGCCGTGTCTACGTGCTGGATTCACGCCTGCGTCCCGTTCCGGTCGGTGTCTCCGGTGAGTTGTACCTGGCCGGCGCCCAGCTGGCCCGCGGCTACTACGGTCGCGCCGATCTGACCGCCGACCGATTCGTCGCGGACCCGTTCGCGGTGACCGGCGAGCGCATGTACCGCACCGGTGACCTGGTGGCCTGGAATGCCGACGGCGAGTTGGACTACCGGGGCCGCACCGACTTCCAGGTGAAGATCCGCGGCTTCCGCATCGAACTCGGCGAGATCGAGGCCGCGCTGCTGCGTCAGCCCGGCATCACCTCCGCGGCGGTTCTCGCGCACACGGATCCCGTCGTAGGCGATCGCCTGGTCGCCTACGTCGTCGCCGGAACCGCCGCCGACAAGGCCGCGGCAACCAGCGCTGTGAACTCGGCGACCGCTGACGCCGCGACCGAGAGCACCCCGGCTCGCTCGGCTGACCGCGCTGAGCTCGACAAGCTGGCCCTCCGTGCCGCGCTGGCCGCCGAACTGCCGTCGTACATGGTTCCGACCGTGTTCCTGCAGCTCGACGCGCTGCCGCTGAACGCCAACGGCAAGCTCGACCGCAAGGCTCTCCCGGAGCCCGAGGTCGAGAAGGCGGTGTTCCGCGCGCCGGTGAGCCCGAGTGAACAGCTCGTCGCGGCTACCTTCGCCGAGGTCCTTCGTCTCGACGTCCAGCCGCGACCGGCGGGCCCGGAGGCGGTAGCGAAGCGTGACCACGCAGGGCCCTCGGGAGCGGCTGCATCCGGCTCAGCCAAGCGGTTCGGTCTCGATGACGACTTCTTCGCCTGGGGCGGTAACTCGCTGCTGGCGACGCAGGTCGCCGCTCGCCTCGGCGCGGCACTCGACACCCGCATTCCCGTGCGCCTGCTGTTCGAGGCGTCCACGGTGGCCGCGCTGGCCCAGCGGGTCGAGCAGCACGCCGAGACCGGCGATCGCAAGGCGCTGACCGCGGGTCCGCGCCCCGAGCACATCCCGCTCTCGCTCGCGCAGCAGCGGATGTGGTTCCTCAACCGGTTCGACACCCAGTCGGCCGCGTACAACGTGCCCGTCGCGGTCCGCCTCACCGGCGACCTCGACGTGAACGCGCTGCGTGCGGCGGTCACCGACCTGGTGACCCGCCACGAGATCCTGCGCACGATCTACCCACAGACCGAAGCCGGTGCGGCACAGGTGATCCTGTCGCCCGCGCAGGCCGCGCCGGAACTGATCGAACGCACCGTGGCCGCCGAACAGGTGGAATCGGCTGTGGCGGAACTGATGTCGACGATGTTCGACGTCACCGTCGAGGTCCCGCTCAAGGTGGCACTGTTCCGCGTCGAGAACACCGACGACTTCGTGCTCGCCCTGGTCGTGCACCACATCTCCGGCGACGGTTCCTCGGTCGCCCCACTGACCCGCGACCTGATGACCGCCTACGCGGCCCGCTCCATGGGCTCCGAGCCCGGCTGGGCACCGCTGGCAGTGCAGTACGCGGACTACAGCATCTGGCAGCGTGATCTCCTCGGCAGCGAGGACGACGCCGACTCGATGGCGTCCAAGCAGGTCGCGCACTGGAAGCAGGCCCTCGCGGACCTCCCCGATCAGCTCGACCTGCCCGCCGACCGTCCGCGCCCCGCGGTGCAGACCTTCGCCGGCAGCAAGGTCGACGTCCAGATCGACGCCGACACCCACCGCGCGCTGGTCGAGCTGGCTCGTGCCGAGGGCGCGACGCTGTTCATGGTCGTGCACACCGCCCTCGCGGTGCTGCTCGCCCGCCTGTCCGGCACCGACGACATCGCCATCGGTACCCCGATGGCCGGCCGTGGCGAAGCCGCGCTCGACGACATGATCGGCATGTTCGTCAACACTCTGGTGTTCCGCACCAAGGTCGACGGCGGCGAGGCGTTCACCGAACTGCTCGCCCGCCAGCGTGAAGACGACATCGCGGCGTTCGCCAACGCCGATGTGCCGTTCGAGCGCCTGGTCGAGGTGCTCAACCCGGTGCGCTCCACCGCGCGTCATCCGCTGTTCCAGGTGGGTCTGTCGTTCCAGAACCTCAGCCGCGCCACCCTGGAACTGCCGGGCCTGACGGTCTCGGGCCTCGACATCGCCACCGAGCTGTCGCAGTTCGATCTGCACCTGATCGCCACCGACCGCTACGGCGATGCCGGTGAGCCCGAGGGCATCTCGGGTCTGTTCACCTACGCCACCGACCTGTTCGACCACGCCACGGTCGAAGGTTTCGTGGAGCGTTTCGTCCGGCTGCTCGGCGCGATCGTCGCCACCCCGCGTACCGCGGTCGGCGATATCGAGCTGCTGGCCCCGGCCGAGCGCACCCAGATCCTCGACGCCCGCAACGCCACCACTTACTCGGTCGACACCGAGGCCACCCTGGTCTCGCTGCTCGACGTGTCCGTGGCCGCCGATCCGAAGTCGACCGCGCTGGTCACCGACGACGGTGCCCAGCTCACCTACGCCGAACTCGACGCGAAGGTGAACCGCCTCGCACGGCACCTGATCTCGCTGGGTGTGGGCCCGGAGTCCCGTGTCGCGCTGGCGATGCGCCGCTCGGTGGACCTGGTTGTCGCGATGTACGCGGTGGCCAAGTCCGGTGGCGCGTACGTGCCGGTCGACCCCGATCAGGCGGCCGAGCGCACCGGCTACATCCTCGAGACGGCGGCACCGGTCTGCGTGCTGACCAACGCCGAGTTCGCCACTGATGTCGCACCGGTCGTGCGGATCGACGAGCTCGACCTGGAATCGATCGGCACCGCACCGATTTCCGATGCCGAGCGCACCGAGCCGTTGCGTCCGGAGAACACCGCGTACGTGATCTTCACGTCCGGTTCCACCGGCCGCCCGAAGGGTGTCGCCGTTCCTCACGGCGCCATCGCCAACCAGCTGCAGTGGAAGCTGATCGAGTTCGGCATGGACGCCGCCGACGCGGTGCTGCTCAAGACCGCCGCCACCTTCGACCTCTCGGTCTGGGAGTTCTGGTCGGCCGCGGTCTGCGGTGGCCGCTTGGTGATCGCCTCGGCCGACGGCCATCGCGACCCGGCTTACCTCAACGAGCTGATGTCGCGCGAGTGGGTCACCACCCTGCACGTGGTGCCGTCGATGCTCGACGCGCTCATCACCGCGGGAATGCCCGATTCGCTGTGGCGGGTCCTGGCCATCGGTGAGGCGCTGCCGGGTTCGCTGGCCCAGCGCTTCCGCGCCGAGTTCAGCCGTACCGAGCTGTTCAACCTGTACGGCCCGACCGAGGCCGCCGTCTCGATCACCTCGCACCGGGTGAACGCCGCCGACCAGGTGTCGGTCTCCATCGGTTCGCCCGAGTGGAACAGTCAGGTCTACGTGCTCGACGAGCGTCTGCGCCCGGTGCCCGACGGGGTCGCCGGTGAGCTGTACCTGGCGGGCGCGCAGTTGGCTCGCGGCTACTACGGTCGCCCCGACCTGACCGCCGATCGCTTCGTGGCCAACCCGTTCACGCCGGGCACTCGCATGTACCGCACCGGTGACCTGGTGGCCTGGCACAACCGCGAACTCGACTACCGCGGCCGCACCGACTTCCAGGTGAAGATCCGCGGCTTCCGGATCGAGCTCGGCGAGATCGAGGCCGCGCTGCTCGCGCTGCCCGAGATCGCCCAGACCGCGGTGATCGCCAAGTCCGATCCGCGCACCGGTGACCGTCTGGTCGCCTACCTGGTCGGCTCGGATATCGAGGTGGCACAGGTCAAGTCGACGCTGGCCGCCGGTCTGCCGTCGTACATGGTGCCCGCCGCGTTCGTGGTGCTGGACGCGCTGCCGCTGAATGTCAACGGCAAGCTCGACCGCAAGGCGCTGCCGGAGCCGGAGTTCGAGGCGCAGACCTTCCGCGCGCCGTCGACCCCGATCGAGGAGATCGTGGCCGGCGTGTTCGCCGATGTTCTCGGCGCCGAACGCGTCGGTGCCGACGACGACTTCTTCGCCCTCGGCGGCAACTCGCTGCTGGCCACCCAGGTCGCGGCCCGCCTCGGCGCCGCTCTGGACAGCCGGGTGCCCGTGCGCCTGCTGTTCGAGGCGTCGACGGTGGCCGGGCTCGCGGTGAAGGTCGAGCAGGGTGCGGGTGCCGGTGGGCGTCGCGCGCTGGTCGCCGGTCCGCGCCCGGATCAGGTGCCGCTGTCGCTCGCGCAGCAGCGCATGTGGTTCCTGAACCAGTTCGACACTGCCTCTTCGGTGAACAACATCCCCGTCGCCGTTCGCCTGTCGGGCGCGCTGGACGTGGCGGCGCTGCAATTGGCCGTCGCCGATGTGCTCGCACGGCACGAGACCCTGCGCACGGTGTACCCGTCGACCGACGGCACGCCGCACCAGGTGATTTTGCCGGTCGAAGGCAACGTTCCGGATCTGACGCCGGAAACCGTTGCTCCCGAACAGGTGCGCGACAAGATCGCCGAACTGATCACCACCGGTTTCGACGTGATCGACGAAGTTCCGTTGCGTGCGAAGCTCATGCAGGTCGCCGACGAGGAATTCGTCCTCGTCTTCGTGGCCCACCACATCAGCGCCGACGGTTGGTCCATGGGCCCGCTGACCCGCGACGTGATGATCGCCTACGCCGCCCGTGCCACGGGTGAAGCACCAGGCTGGGCGCCGATGCCGGTGCAGTACGCCGACTTCAGCGTCTGGCAGCGCGAGGTGCTCGGCGCCGAGACCGACGAGACCAGCCTCATCGCCCAGCAGGCCGGCTACTGGAAGCGCGCGCTCGCCGGTGTTCCCGACGAGCTGAACCTGCCCCTGGATCGCCCGCGTCCGAGCACGCAGTCGTTCGCCGGTGGCCGGGTGCTGTTCCCGATCGGCGGCGACATCCACGCCGGACTGTCCGCCATCGCTCGCGAGCAGAACGCGACGCTGTTCATGGTCGTGCACACCGCGCTGGCGGTGTTCCTGGCACGCATGTCGGGCACCGAGGACATCGTCATCGGTACCCCGATCGCGGGCCGCGGCGAAGCCGAACTCGACGACGTGATCGGCATGTTCGTCAACACCCTCGCCCTGCGCACGCAGGTCGGCGGACAGCTCACCTTCGCGGAGCTGCTGACCCAGGCCAAGGAAGCCGACCTGGCCGCCTTCGCCCACGCCGACATCCCGTTCGAACGCCTGGTGGAACTGCTCAACCCCGAGCGCTCCACCGCGCGGCACCCGCTGTTCCAGGTGGCGCTGTCGTTCGAGAACCTGCCCGACGCCGGCTTCGAGCTGCCCGGCCTGTCGGTCTCGGCCGTCGACTTCGACGTCGACACCGCCAAGTTCGACCTGCTGCTCACCGTGCGGGAAGCCGCAGCTGGTGATGACGCGGGCGCCTACGCCGAGTTCTCCTACGCCAGTGCGCTGTTCGACCAGTCGACCGTGGAGAAGTTCGCGCAGCGCTTCCAGCGTCTGCTCGCCGAGGTCGTCGCCGACACCACCACCCCGGTCGGTGACCTCGAACTCCTCGACAGTGCGGAGCGCACCGAACTGCTCACCCGCACAGGCGGTCCCGCCGCCGCGGTCAGCACCCTGCCGGAGCTGCTGGCCCAGGCCGTGGCAACCAACCCGACGGGTCAGGCCATCGTGGCGCCGGGCGAGTCGGCCTCGCTGACCTACGCCGAGCTCGACGCGGCGTCTTCGCGCCTGGCGCGGGTGCTCATCGAGCGCGGTGCGGCACCGGAGACCGTCGTCGCCATCGCCATGCAGCGTTCGCTCGACACGACCCTGGCGATCTGGGCCGTCAGCAAGACCGGCGCGGCGTTCCTCCCGGTCGACCCGAAGTACCCGGCCGAGCGCATCGCGCACATGATGTCGGACTCCGGTGCGGCACTGGGCATCACGGTGTCCGCCGAGGCCGACCACCTGCCGACGCCCGTGCTGGGCGACTGGCTGACCCTCGACGACGCGGCCACCGAGGCCGAGGTCGCCGCACAGTCCGAGGCCCCGATCACCGAGGCCGATCGCCGTGGCGAAGTCCGCCCCGGCAACACGGCTTACATGATCTACACCTCGGGTTCGACGGGTCTGCCCAAGGGCGTCGTCGTCACCCATGCCGGTGTGCCCAACTTCGCCGCCGCCCAGGTCGCGCAGTTCGGTCTCGACAAGAACGCGCGGACCCTGGCGTTCGCGTCACCGTCGTTCGACGCGTCGATCCTCGAGTTCCTCCTGGCCGTCGGCTCGGCGGGCACCCTCGTGATCACACCGGTCGGTGTGGTCGGCGGCGAGGAGCTGGCCGACATCATCGCCGGCGAGCAGCTGACCCATGTGTTCCTCACCCCGCTGGTCGCGGCGTCGATGGAACCCGCGGCACTGGCCGGGCTCGAAGCGCTGATCGTCGGTGGCGACAAGGCTCCCGTCGACCTGGTCGCGAACTGGCACAGCGCGGGTACCGACCCGGCGCTGCACCGGTTCTACAACGCCTACGGTCCCACCGAGGCGACCATCGCCACCAACCTGTCCGATCCGCTGCTGCCGGCCGACACCATGAACATCGGTGGCCCGATCGCGGGCGCGACCGTGTACGTGCTCGACAGCCGCCTGCGCCCGGTCCCCGAGGGCGTGGCCGGTGAGCTGTACCTCGGCGGTGTCCCGCTGGCGCGCGGCTACCACGCGCGCCACGGCCTCACCGCCGAACGTTTCGTGGCCAGCCCGTACGTGGCAGGCGAGCGCCTCTACCGCACCGGTGACGTCGTCGCCTGGCGCACGGTGCACGGCAAGCCGGTCGTGGAATACGTGGGCCGCAACGACTTCCAGGTGAAGATCCGCGGTTTCCGCATCGAACTGGGCGAGATCGACGCGGTCCTCACCGCGCACGACAACGTCGAGTTCGCCGCCACCATCGGCCGCAAGACCGACGCGGGCGCCACCATCCTGGTGTCCTACGTCCGCGGCAACGTGGATCCGGCCGCCCTGGTCGAGTACGCGGCGCAGCACCTGCCCGCGCACATGGTGCCCGCCGCCGTGATGGTCCTCGACGAGATCCCGCTGACCCCCGCGGGCAAGCTCGACCGGCGCGCACTGCCGGAGCCGGTCCTCGCTCCGCGCGAGTTCCGCTCGCCGACCAGCGAAATCGAGGCGATCATCGCCACCGTCTTCGCCGAAGTGCTCGGCGTGGACGCCGTGGGCCTGGACGATTCGTTCTTCGCCCTCGGCGGCGACTCGATCCTGTCCATCCAGCTGGTCTCGCGGGCCAAGGATCGCGGCGTGCTGTTCAAGCCGCGTGATGTGTTCGACAAGCGCAGCGTGGCAGGGCTTGCCGAGATCGCCGTGCTCGCGGGCGACGCCGAACAGATCGTGCTCGAGGAACTGCCGGGCGGCGGTGTCGGCGATATCCCGATGCTGCCGATCATGCGCCAGATTCTGGCGAGCGGTTCCACCTACGACCGGTTCTCCCAGTCGATGGTGCTGCGTCTGCCCGACAACATCACCGCCGTTGTCCTGCACGCCACGATCGGCGCGGTCTTCGACCACCACGATGTGCTGCGCTCGCGAGTGGCGAAGGACGCCGCGAACGGGTGGATCTTCGAGGCTCTGGCACCGGGCGAGGTCGACGTGACCACGCTCGTGCGCCGGGTCGAGGTCGCCGGTGACATCGCCGACGATCAGCTGTCCAAGCTGGCCAGCGTCGAATACGACGAGGCCATGGGCCGTCTCGACCCCGCGAACGCCGCCATGGTGCAGTTCGTCTGGTTCGCCTTCGGTGAGCCCGCCGAAGGTCCGCGCCGGCGCGACGCCCTGCTCATCGTCGGCCACCACTTCGTGATCGACGGCGTCTCCTGGCGCATCCTGATCCCGGATCTCGGCATGGCCTGGGGGCAGATCGCGGCGGGCCAGCAGGTGACGCTGCCGGTCAACGGCACCTCGATGCGTCGCTGGGCGCACAGCCTGGTCGAGCAGTCGACCGATCGTCGCGCGGAACTGCCGTTCTGGCGCGAGGTGTCGGCCACCGTCGATCCGCAGCTCGGCGCGCGGGCCTTCGACCCGCAGGTCGACACCTTCGCCACCGTCGACCGGGTACAGGTCACCCTCTCGCCCGAGGTCACCGACGCGGTCCTCACCGCGATCCCGGGCCTCTACCACGGCGGCGTCAACGACGGTCTGCTCACCGCGCTCGCGCTGGCCGTATCCCGTTGGCGTGGAGACGAATCCGGCACCGCGGCCCTGATCAAGCTGGAAGGCCACGGCCGCCAGGAAGAGATCGTGGCCGGTGCGGATCTGTCGCGCACCGTCGGCTGGTTCACCACCGCGTTCCCGGTCCGGCTGGACCTGGGCGGTGCCGACCTCGACGACGCGTTCGCCGGTGGCGCCGCGCTCGGTGACGTCATCAAGTCGGTCAAGGAGCAGATGCTCGCGGTGCCGGACAAGGGCATCGGCTTCGGCATGCTGAAGTACCTCGACGGTGCCGATCTGCCGAGCGTGGGCCAGATCAGCTTCAACTACCTCGGTCGCGCGAGCGCCGGTGAGATCCCGGCCGAACTCGCCGAACTCGGCTGGGTGCCGGTGGCGGATCTGGGCCAACTCGACGCCGAGATGGACCTCGACATGCCCGCCAACGCGACCCTCGACATCAACGCCATCGTCAACGACGGCGACGAGGGCCCGCAGCTCGGCGCGAACATCGCCTTCCCGAAGGGTCTGCTCACCGCCGACCAGGCACAGGAGTTCGCTGATCTGTTCGTGGCCGCGCTCACCGCGCTCGCCACGCACGCCCAGCGGGTCGACGCGGGTGGCTTCACCCCGTCCGACATGTCCCTGGTCCGGGTCGGCCAGTCCGATCTCGAGCTGTGGGAGCGCGACTACCCGGCGCTGTCGGAGGTGTGGCCGCTCTCGCCGCTGCAGGCGGGCCTGATGTTCCACGCCATGCTCAGCTCGGCGACCGTCGACGTCTACACCGTGCAGGCCGTCCTCGACCTCACCGGCACCCTCGACACCGAGCGCCTGCGCGGCGCCGCCCAGGCCGTGCTCGACCGGTACCCGAACCTGCGGACCGCGTTCGTCACCGATTCGGCCGGTCAGCCGGTACAGGTGGTGCTCTCCGAGCTCGAGGTGCCGTGGCGTGAGGTCGACCTCACCGACCTGCCCGAAGACGAGCGGATGCCGCGCATGCGCCAACTGCTGCAAGCCGACCAGGCGAACCAGTTCGACATGGCCACCGCGCCGCTGATCCGCTTCGGTCTCTACAAGATCGACGAGGAGCACTCGCACCTGGCGATCACCGTGCACCACATCCTGGTCGACGGCTGGTCCATGCCGCTGCTCATGCGCGACCTGCTCGTGCTCTACGCGGTGCACGGTGACCTCACCGCGCTCCCGCGCGTGGCGTCCTACCGCAACTTCCTGTCCTGGCTCTCGGGCTGGGATCGCGAAGTGTCGCTGCAGGTGTGGGCCGACGCGCTGGCCGGGGTCGAAGGCCCCACCCAGCTCGCGCCCGCGCCGCGCACCGAGGAACGCTACGAGCTCGGCAAGGTCATCGTCGAGATCGACAACGACCGCACCAGGGCGCTCGGCAAGTTCGCCGGCGAGCTCGGGGTCACCGTGAACACGATGCTGCAGACCGCGTGGGGCATCGTCGTCGGTCGCCTCACCGGGCGCGACGACGTGGTGTTCGGCGCGACCGTCTCGGGTCGCCCGGCGGAACTGCCCGGCGTCGAGTCGATGGTCGGCCTGTTCATCAACACCCTGCCCGTGCGCATCCAGATCGACGACCGGATGACCGCGGAGAAGCTGACCCAGCGAGTGCAGTCCGAGCAAGCCGAGCTGCTCAGCCACCACTTCGTCGGTCTGTCCGACATCCAGCGGGTGGCGGGCATGGGCTCGCAGTTCGACACGCTGGTGGTGTTCGAGTCCTACCCGATGGACAAGGACGCCGTCACCGCGGCGAGCTCGATCGACGGCATGCAGGTCACCGGTGTGGGCCTCGACGACGCGACCCACTACCCGCTCACCCTGGTGGTGATGGCCGAGTCGACCATCGAGATCACGATGAAGTACCTGACCAGTACCTTCACCGCCGACGAGGTCCGCACGCTGTCGCAGCGCCTGCTGCGGGTGCTCGACGAGCTGCTCGACAACCCGTCCGGTCTGGTCGGCGACATCGACATCCTCGATGCGAGCGAACGCGCTCAGCTGCTCGCCGATTCCGGTGTGACAGCCGCTGTTTCGGCTCCGGTTGTTTCCGGTGTCGGCGCGCAGACGGTGGCCAAGATCCTCGCCGAGGTCGTCGAAGCCGATCCGCAGGCTCCGGCGTTGCTGCGCGGTGACAGCGAAATCGCCTACAGCGCACTGGATCGCAAGTCCTCCCAGCTGGCCCGGGTGCTCATCACGCGCGGTGCGGGTCCCGGCGACGTGGTCGCGATCTCGCTGCCGCGCAGCGTGGATTCGGTCCTGGCCGCCTGGGCGGTCCAGAAGGCGGGTGCCGCGGTGCTGTTCGCGGGCGAGCTCTCCGGCGTCGAGATCGCCGCCGCGGGAGCTCTTTTCGGGATCAGCGCGTCGCCGGTCGCCGGGGTGGCGGGTCAGTGGCTGATCCTGGGCGACGTCGAGGACGAGATCGCCGCGGCCGCGGCCCATCCCGTCTCCTACGCCGACCGCGTCCGTCCCCTGGCCGAGGACCACCCGGCCTTCGTGCTGGTCTCGGGCGAGAACACCACGGCCCTCGCCCAGTCCGACGCGGTGGCCCTCGCCGAGCGCCTGCGCGATGAACACGCCATCGACTACGAAGGCACCACCTACACCACCCACGCCTCCGGCCCCGCCGCGGTCCAGGAATTCCTGGCCTCGTCCACCGCGGGCGCCCTGTCGGTCCTGCCCGACGCCTCGGTCGAAGACGACCTGGCCGAGGGCGAGGTCACCCACTGGTTCGTCGTGGCAGGCGATCCGACCGATGCGGCCGAGGGTGAAGTGACGGTGATCGTCGCCGAATAGTCCGCCGCTACTCGCCTACCGGAGCGCTCGGTAGGCGAGTAGTTGTGGCGCAGGTGCCCTCGTCGGCCCTATCCTGGGTGCAGGAACAAGGGGAGGGCCTATGACCGATCAGCACGACGACCAGACCGATCCACGAGCGCAGTGGCGACAGCTTCCGCCCGCTCCCGCGGAGTGGATCGAGGAAACCCCGGCCAACACCCAAGCCACCGATCTCGGACTCCCCGCGATCGACCTCACCGAGGAATTCGTCCGCAAGTACGGCATGTGATGTAGTTCCCCCCGATGTGACGTGGGGTCCTTCTTTCCGAAATGTGCTCGAAGCAGAACCGGGATAAGGTCCGGGTTCGCTTCGGGAAAAGGAAGGGAGCGGTTGCCATAACGCTTCGGATTTGGCTGAGCAGTGCGGGTGCGGCCAGCGTTCAGGTCATGCGGTTGCTACGGGAGAACCCTGATGGGGTCGAGGTCACTGTTTTCGCCAGCAATGTGGATCCGAGTGCGGCAGCTCTCTCGGCGTGTGATGTGTCGGCGATCGAACCTCGGTATGTCAGCAACGAGGAGTATGCGCAGTTCGCGCTCGATTTCTGTCGGACACATCGCATCGACGTGCTCATTCCGCCGCGACGGCTCGACGCACTGGCGGGCCGCGCGGCGGACTTCGCCGCGGTCGGTACCAGTCTGATGTGTTCGCCGCTGTCCGCGGTGACGGCGCTGACCAGCAAGGTTCTCACCTACGAGATAGCCGGTGCCGCGGGAATTCCCGTACCGCCGTGGCGCGAGGCGGCCGACGTCGATGAGTTCTACGCGGCTGTCGACGAGCTTTCGCTCACCGGGGAGACGCTGTGCATCAAGCCCAGCGGTGAGTACTCGGCGTTCGGCTTCCGCATCCTCGACGACCGCCCGCTGACCATGGCGAACCTGCGGGTCGCGCCCCGGCCGGTGGCCTCGGTCGAGGCGGTCGCGGGGGCGATGCGGCGGGCGGCGGAAGAGGGCGAAGCGGTGCCGCCGCTGCTCGTGATGCCGTTCCTCGAAGGACCGGAGATCAGCATCGACTGCCTCTCCGCGTCGGGAGGCGAACTGCTGATGGGTATTCCGCGGGCCAAGCAGGGACGTTTCCGCATCCTGCTCGACGATCCCGCGCTGGTCGACATCGCGCGCCGACTCGTACGGCATTTCGAACTGGCCTATCTGACGAATGTTCAATTGCGTTATCGCGGTGGCGAACCGGTGCTGCTCGAGGCGAATCCACGCCCCTCGGCGGGCCTGTTCCACACGTCGTTCGCTGATGTGAACCTGCCATGGGCCGCGGTTCGGCTCCTGCTGCAAGGGGATTCGGGATTGCGCCGACTGCCGCGGCTCGGCGCCTGCCTCGCCGTGGCGGAAGCGGTGATGGAGGTCGCGCCGCAATCGGACGGTCAGTTCCCCGGTGCCGTGCGCAGGAGCGCGGACCTGGTGCCCGGTTGATCGGCTGCCGGAGTCGGTCACTCGCCGGTGGTGAACAGGCCCCGCTTCATCGCGACGATGACCGCGTGGGTGCGGTCGTTGACGTCGAGTTTGGCGAAGACGCGCAGTAGATGGGTTTTGACGGTGGCTTCGGCGATGACGAGGCGCCGGCCGATCTCGGGGTTGGACAGGCCGTCGGCGACCGCGCGCAGGACGTCGATTTCTCGCGGTGTCAGGGTGACCGGCTCGGGGCGGCGGATGCGGGCGACCAGGCGTTCGGCGACCCGGGGCGCCAGGACGGTCTGGCCGCGGGCGGCGGCGTGGATGGCGTCGACGAGTTGATCGCGGGTGGTGTCCTTGAGGAGGTAGCCGATGGCGCCCGCTTCGATGGCGCGTTCGATCTCGGCATCGGTGTCGTAGGTGGTGAGGATCAGGACGCGGGTTCCGGTGCGGCGCACGATGTCGCGGGTCGCGGCGACGCCGTCCAGAACCGGCATTCGTAGATCGAGCAGCGCAACATCGGGGCACAGCCGTTCGGCGAGATCGATGGCTTCCGCGCCGTCGGCCGCCTCGCCGACGATCCGGATGGACGGTTCGGCCTGCAACAGCGCGACGAGACCCGCCCGCATCACGAGGTGATCGTCGGCGAGGATCAGGCGCAGGGGCTCGGTCACGTCGGTCCGGTCGCGGGGAGAAGGGCGAAGATCCTGGTGCCCTCGCCGGGCGAGCTGGTGACGGCGAATTCGCCACCGAGTTCGGCCAGCCGGTTACGCATCCCGTTCAGGCCGAATCCACGAGCCTCGTGCGGTGCGAAACCGATTCCGTCATCGGTGATCTCGAGTTCGGGTCCGGCATCGGTGTGGGAGAGAACCACGCTCACAGTGCTCGCCTTCGCGTGCTTGCTCACGTTGGCCAGTGACTCCTGCGTGCAGCGCAGCAGGCCGATTCTGGTGGGTTGGTCGCAGACGACGTCCGCCAGTTCGGCGTGCACGGTCAGCCCGGTGTCTTCGACGAAGCTATCGAGGACCCGGCGCAGCGTCTGGGCGATCCCGGTGCTGTCCGCGGGAGTTCCGCCGACCAGCACCCTTGCCTCGGTGAGGTTCTCGCGGGCGGTGCGCTCGATCGACAACAGCTGTTTGGCGGTGGCCGCCGGATCGGTGCCGATGCCGTCGCGGGCCGCCTCGGCCAGCACGACGATGGAAGCGAAGCCCTGGGCGAGCGTGTCGTGGATTTCGCGGGCGATCCGTTCGCGTTCCTCGGCCGCGCCCTGCCGCTGGTGGGCGGCGGCCAGATCCGATTGGGTGCGTTCCAGCTCGGCGCCGAGGGCGCGAGTACGTTCCGCGCCCTGCCTGATCACCTGGTCCATCCACAGCCCGAGCAGGACGCCGCCCGCGTATCCGAGCAGGGTGAAAGTGGCATTGCCGGGGGAGAAGATCGGTCCGGTGAGATTCCCGATGAGGGTGGCTACCGCCGCCGCGCTGAGGTAACCGACCGCGCGGCGCGGTGTCGGAGTGTAGATCCAGAACAGCGGAATGGAGACGATGAAGAAGGCCGCACCGCCCTCGAGCAAGATCGCTGTCATGCCGAGGACGGCGACCAGCAGGCACAGAAAGCCGGTGGTGCCGACGACGCGGTGACGCGGAAAGGTCGTCAGCGCCAGATAACTCGCGGCCAGCGCCGTGATCAGGATCCACGTCGAGTACTTCGTCACATCGGTGCGATCGTGCACGGCGATCACGGGCGGGCCGAGGCCGAACAGCACCCAGCATCCGGCGTACCACCGGCGCAGAATCCGCATCCGGGTCGGCCTCTCCTCCATTTCGCTCAGCCTACTTTCACCGGCTCGGCGGTGCGGGCGGAGCGGGCGGGCCACCAGGTGCGATCACCCAGCAGCAGCAACATCGCGGGCAGGATCACGATCCGGATCACGAACGCGTCGAGCAGGACCGCCGCCGCGAGGGCGAAGCCCATCTGCTTCATCTCCATGATGTGCAGCGGAACGAAGCTCGCGAACACTGTGACCATGACGAACGCGGCGCTGGTCACCGCGCTCGCCGAACCGCCGACGCCGGCGAGTACGGCCCGGCGGGTCGGCACCCCGGCGCGTGCGAGCTCGCTGATGCGGCTGAGCACGAAAATCTGGTAGTCCATCGACAGTCCGAACAGGATCACCAACAGCAGCAGGGGGACTCGGGAGCCGATCGAGCCGGTCGAATGGAAGTCGAGCAGGCCCTCGGCCCAGGTGTTCTGGAAGACCGCGGTCAACAGGCCCAGCGATGCGCCCGCCGAGAGCAGATTCAGCACGACACCGATCGATCCGAGGACCACGGAGCGGAACGTCACGACGGTGAGGACGAACGTCACCAGCAGCAACGTCGCGATGATCAGGGGCAGCTTCTGTTCCTGGTGGCGCGGGTAGTCGGCATAGCGAGCGACATCACCGGTCACCGCGGAGTCCACGCCGGAGAGGGTGCCGACGGTTGCCGGTAGGTAGTCCGTGCGCAGGCGTTCGAGTGACTGTTGGGCCGCATCGTCGCTGACGTGGTGCTGGACGGGCAGTTCCAGCAGGCTGACCCGGCCGTCGGGGGAGGTGCGCAGTTCGGTTTCGCCCGCGAGGGCGGGATCGGACTCGGCTCGTCGGGCCAGTGCGCGCAGCGCGTCGGTGACCTCGTCGGCTCGCTGCGGCTCGGCCGCCACCACGACCTGGTGCATCGACTTCAGCTGAGGGAACGCGGTAGTGAGCCGATCGAACGTTTGCATGGCGGGGATGGAGCGCGGATGGGTCTCGCGGCCCATGTCGGTGAGGTCGAGGCCGAGCAGTGGCACGGTGAGCGTGAGCATGGCCAGCACCGCGACGGTCAGTGCGGCTACCGGGCGTGCGGCGGTCAGTCGCAGCAGGGAACCGGTGAGTCGGCCGGTGCTCTCTCGCTCCGGTGCCGAGGGCTTGCGGGCCGCGCGCCGCTCGGCTCGATCGGTCAGCACTGTCAGCAGGGCGGGCAGTGCGGTGAGCGAGCTGGCCACCGCGACCAGGGTGACCAGAATCGCGGCGGTCGCGATCGAGGAGAAGACCACGTCGTCGGCGAGATACATCGTCGCGCTGGAGACCGCGACGGCGATCCCGGAAACCACCACCGCGCGCCCGGAGGTCGCCGCGGCCAGTTCCACCAGCGCCCGTGAACTGAGCGCGCCGCCCGCGCGGGCCCGCTCCTCGCGCGCCCGCTTCAGATAGAACAGGGTGTAGTCGACGCCGACCGCCATCCCGATCAGCAGAATGATGTTCGTGCCGACACCGTTGTCGGGGAACAGGTGTGAGGCGGGCAGCGACAGCCCGATTGCCGCGACGATCGACGATATCGCCAGCAACAACGGCACCAGAGCCATTGCCGCCGAACGGAACACAACGAGCAGGGTGAGCAGGGTGATCGGCAGCGCGATCATCTCGGTTCTCGCCAGATCGCGCCCGCGCAAGACTTCGACGCCGCTGCTGATGGAGGGACCGCCGGTCTGCTCGACCTGTAGGTCCGGGTATGCCCGCTGTACCTGATCGGTTTGCGCACGCAGCGCGGCCACGTGCTTCTTGGCATCGAGTTCGGCGCCCGCCATGGTCACGTCGACGCGCAGCACCGTCCCATCCGGTGAATACACCGCAGCATCAACGGATCTGACCTCGGGCAGTGTCAGCATTCGGTCGATGACATCCTGAGCGGCGTTGTGCGCGGCAGTTCCGCCGCCGGTGATCAGCACCCGTTCCATCGGCGCCTGCTGCAATCCGCCCGAGGTCGCGAGCGCCTCACCGCGGCCCGCCTCGCCGATCCAGAAGTCCTCGGTGGCTGCGGGTTTCCCGCCGATGCCGACCCCGATTCCGACGCACAACGCCACGAAGACGAACCAGCCCACAATGGCCCGCCACGGATGGCGCGCGCTGGCAACGGCGATCAATACCAAGCGATTTCGCATGTCGTCGATGCTGCTCGGGTGGCCGGTGCCGTAGACAGCATCGACCGGTCGAACTTCGTGTCCACCGATCGGTGGACAACCTCTGGCCACATTCCGGAACGGTGTATTCGGTGGCACGAAGGTCACGGGTCGGTAACATTCGTTTTCGCGGTATCACGCCGGGAAAACCGCCGGCTTCCGCGGCAGGGGACGTTTCGCGGGCGACCGTCGAAGCCCGGAAGTGACAGTTCCGCGATGCCACTGCGTCTGACGTAATGCTTTCTTGCCTGGAGTTTGCCCTCGTCACAGCGAAGACTGAGGGAGCGCGCAGCTAGGAACCAACCAACCGAGTTCACCCGAGAGAAAGGACTCCCCATGTCCGCGAAGATCAGCAAGGCGGCCGCCGCTGCCGCCATCGTTCTGGCTCTTGGCGCTGTCGCCGCTCCCGCGGCCTCGGCTGCCGTGCCCGCGCCTCCCACAGCATCGGAAGTCGGATCGGTGGCATTGTGCTTCCCGTTGGGCAGCGTGGAGATCTGTATCTGATCACCACGCCGTTGTCAGCGGGGGAGCAGACCGGCCAACCCCTCGAGAAGTAGCTCGAGGCCGAAGGTGAAATCAGCCGCGCCGGAGTGGGTTCCGGCGATGACGCGCGCGGCCAGCGCGTGCATGTGGGGATGGGTTTCGGCGGGAACGAGCGGAAGGAATTGTTGTGCCGCCGAAGCGTATTCGGAGGGGTCGAGAGGGAAGTTGATGGCCTGGACGGTGAAGCCGTAGATGTGGCTGTCCAGGGCATTCCAGGCTCGGTCGGCCTGTTCGTAGGTGAAGCCCGCGGTGATCAGGCAGCCGAGGGTGGCGTCGACGTAACGCAGCATGGCGGGGCCGACGTTGATGCGGGAGCCGAGCAGGCCGGTGGCCCAGCGGTGGCTCAGCAGGACCTCGTGGGCAGAGGCGGCGCGGCGGCGGAGTTCGGCCTGCCAGTCGCCGCCCGCACGGGGGACGTAGATCTCCGCGACCACCAGGTCGATGATGCTGTCGTAGAGGTCGTCCTTGTTGGCGACGTGGTTGTACAGCGACATCGCCTCCACGCCGACGGTCTTGGCGAGGTTGCGCATCGACAGGGCGGCAAGGCCCTGCCGGTCGGCGAGGTCGATGGCGGCGCGTAGGACGCGTTCCCTGGTGAGTGGGGTGCGCGTCGGCATGGGCGTCCTCTCCTTGACCTACTTACGGCGTAAGCGTACCGTCTCATCTCAGAGACTTACGCTGTAAGTGCGAGAGGAGGGACAGTTCTCATGACCGATGTCGATACCGCCTCGATGACCGCCTGGATCGCGCCCCGATACGGCGGGGGCGAGGTGTTGCGGACCGAGATCGTGCCGAGGCCGACGCCGGGGGACCGGGAAGTGGTGGTCCGGGTGCGGGCGGCGTCGCTGTGCAGCGGGGACCTGCATCTGCTCACCGGGACGCCGTACCTGCTGCGGCTCGGGTTCGGGTTGCGCAGGCCCAAGCGTCGGATGATCGGGCAGAACTCGGCGGGCGAGGTCGTCGCGGTGGGTGCCTCGGTCGCTGAATTCCGGGTGGGCGATCAGGTTTTCGGTGCGGTCCCCAGCGGCGGGTTCGCCCAGTACGTGTGCGCGGACGCGGGTTCGTTCGCCGCTGTCCCCGCTGGGTTGAGCCTGGAAGACGCCGCGGCGATACCGGATTCGGGAATGACGGCCTTGCAGGGGCTGCGCGACATCGGCAAGGTCGGGCCGGGGCAACGGGTGCTCGTGAACGGTGCGTCCGGTGGGGTGGGCAGTTTCGCGGTGCAGATCGCGAAGGTGCTCGGCGCGCACGTGACGGCGGTGTGTAGCACCCGGCATGTCGACATGGTGCGCGATATCGGTGCCGATGTCGTAATCGATTACACCACAGACGATTTCACTCTGACAGACGTGCCTTACGACGTGATCTTCGACCTCGCGGGCAACCGTGAACTGCGCGAAATCCGTCGCGCGCTGGCCGTGGACGGTGTGTTCATCTCCTCCGCCGCCGCGCCGGGCAACAATTGGTTCGGCCCGATCCGATGGCTCGGTCAGGTGGCACTCACCGACCTGTTCGCGCGACAGACCCTGAAGGCACTGCTCATGCGACCCGCCACCGCCGACCTGCGATACCTGGCCGAATTGGCCGTCTCCGGAAAGTTGCGGCCGGTGATCGAGCGGCGGTTCCCCTTGTCCGACACGGCCCTTGCCATGGCCGCGTTCGAGCAAGGGCACGCGTCGGGGAAAACTGTTCTCATTGCCTGACCTCGCTCAGTCGGTGAGTTCTCCTGCGGTGCGCCAGGATTGGCGTTCCTCGGCGAAGGCTCCCGCCTGCAGGGCGCGGAAGTCGGTGATGGAGTCGGCGTTGTCCGCCAGGAACGTGCGATAGTCGGCCAGGCGGAAGTCGCCGTTCTCGGTGGTGATGTCCACCTTGCCCGCCGCGAAATCCGCGCGAAGGTCGAGTAGCTCGTCCGCCTCGACCGGGTGCCAGCGGATGCGGTCGAAATAACGCAGAAGCCACGGGGTTTCGGGGTCGGTGGAAAAGCGGTCGACGCCGGGGCCCGCAGTGCCGCTCGGGCGTGCCCGGTGGTTCCAGACCTGGGTGGTGCGCCCCACGAATTGGTAGCCGCCCGGGCCTTCCATGCCGTAGATGCACAGGTAGGCGCCGCCGATGCCGACCGCGTTCTCCGGGGTCCAGGTGCGGGCCGGGTTGTATTTGGTGGTGACGAGGCGGTGGCGGGGGTCGGTCGGGGTGGCCACGGGGGCGCCGAGGTAGACATCGCCCAAGCCGAGGACCAGGTATTCGGCATCGAAGACCGTGTTGTAGACATCCTCGACGGAAGGCAGGCCGTTCATGCGTCGGATGAACTCGATGTTCCACGGGCACCAGGGGGCGTCGGCGCGCACGCCGTGCATGTAGCGGGTGATCGCTTCCCTGGTGGAGGGGTCGTCCCAGGACAGCGGGAGATGGACCGTGCGACTCGGGACGACCAGCTGATCGGAATTCGGCAGCTGCGCCTCGGCCTCGGCGAGGAGGTCGAGCAGGCGGGGGATCGGCAGGACAGCGGGGTCGACCCTGATCTGGAGTGAGCGAATCCCCGGGGTGAGCTCGATGACGCCACGCAACCCGATCGCGATGAGGTGCTGGTGCAGGGCGTGGACGCGGGCCCGAAGTCCGAGATCCAGGGTGAGCGTGCCGTATTCGACGAGCACGCCGTCGTCGCCTTGGCGGCGGTAGGTCACGCCGGTCTCGTCGTCGACTTCGGTGCGGCGCAGGATGCCGTCGTCGCCGTCGCGACCTGCCGAAAGGACGGTGCCGAAGCAAGCGCGTCGACGAGCGCCGAGTTCCGCCGCGGGGGCGGCGTGTTCGGAACGGATGGGGACGAAGCGGACCTTGTCGCCCGGCGTGAGTTGGCCGAGTTTCCAGCGATCGGCGGCGACGACGGTGACCGGGCAGACGAATCCACCCAGGCTGGGGCCGTCCGGGCCGAGCAGGATCGGAGTATCGCCGGTGAAGTCGAGGGCGCCGACGGTGTACGCGTTGTCGTGGATGTTCGACGGATGCAAGCCCGCTTCGCCGCCGTCGGTGCGGGCCCACTCGGGCTTCGGGCCGATGAGGCGGACGCCGGTGCGATCGGAGTTGAAGTGGACTTCGTAGTCGGTTCCGATGATGGTGTCGAAGTCGTCGCGGGTGAAGAACTCCGGTGCGCCGTGGGGGCCCTCGGTGACGGCGAGTTCCCAACGATGCGCGAAGGCGGGCTGGTCGGCCATCGGGACGGCGGGGGCGCGGCGGGTCGACGGCGCGCCCAGCGTGAGCGAATCGTCGGCGCGCAACGCGGCACCCGTTCCGCCACCGAACTTGCCGAGTGTGAATGTCGCTGCGCTGCCCAGGAACTCGTCGACATCGATACCGCCCGCGATCAGGATGTAGGTGCGCATGCCGGGGCCCCGGATCGCGCCGACATCGAGCACGCCGCCCGCCGGGACCTCGACGGTCCGCCACTGCTCGACCGGGACGCCGTCCACCCGGACATCGGCGACCGCGCCGGTCACACACACCCACGTCGGCTCGGCGAACCGCAACGCCGGTCCGCCCAGCGTGCACTCCAGCCCGGCCGCGCCCTCGAGGTTGCCGAGCACGCGATTGCCCAGGCGGAACGACAGGTCATCCATCGGCCCCGACGGCGGAACTCCGATGTGCCAGTACCCGATTCGTCCCGGCCAGTCCTGCACGGTGGTCTGCATTCCGGGACGGACGACATCGAGGCGCCGCCGACTGGGCGCAGGCGCCGCCGGGGTGTCCGAAGTCGGCTCGGTCGCACTGGTGCCTGTCGGGTCGACCGTGCTCGCGGCGCGCGACTCGGCCGGGCCGACCGCCTGCTTCGTGGTCGAGTCGATGACACCACTGGGCGCGGGGAGCTTCGTCGGGGCCAGGTCGGCAGCGGGATCGATGGGGGTGTCGGTGAGGCTCATCGGGTCACCACCATGCGGACCGGGGTGGGGTCGAAACCGTTGCAGGGGTTGTTGATCTGGGGGCAGTTGGAAACCAGGACCAGAGTGTCGATCTCGGCCCGGAGGGTGAGCTTCTTGCCGGGGGCGGACAGGCCGTCGACGATGCCGAGCGTGCCGTCGGGTTCGACGGGGACGTTCATGAACCAGTTGATGTTGGAGACCAGGTCGCGTTTGCCCAGGCCCCATTCGAGAGCGGCGGTCAGGAAGTTCTCCACGCACGCGTGCTGGTGGCGGGTGTGGTGGCCGTAGCGCAGCGTGTTGGATTCCTGGGAGCAGGCGCCGGCGATGGTGTCGTGGTTGCCGACCTCGTCGGCGACCACCGTCATCAGCGGGGTGCCGCCTTCGGTCCGCAGGACGCTGCCGGTGGTGAGGAAGATGTTGCGCTGGGCGGCGATGGTGGCCTGGGCGCTGTAGCGGTCGGTGCGATCGGCGGCGGAGTAGAGCAGGCAGTCGACGGCCTGATTGCCGTGCAGGTCGATGATGTCGAGGTGGTCGCCCGCGCGGACGACGGCCGACCACGGCGCCCGGGCGGGGACGGTCTCGTCGAGGACGACGGTGCGGGTGGCGGTCATGCCGGAACCTCCGTGTTCAGTGCGGCCGTCCAGGCGGCTTCGGTGTTCTCCACGGCCCGGCGGTATTCGGGGTCGTCGTTGCGGGTGTCCAGATCCGCGGGGGAGGACCAGGCGAGAAGGTCGAGGTCGCCGGTGGGGCGGTCGTCGAGGGGGTGCGGGGCGTTGGCGACCAGGAGGGTCAGGGGGAGGTGGACGATGAGGTCGAGGGTGGCGCCTGCCGGGCCGTTGCCGGTGGGCTCGATCGCGCCGTCCACCGCGACCACGGCTCCGCGGAACACGGCGATCGAGGGGCCGATATCGCGCGGCTCCAGACCTTGTTTGGCACCTGCCAGGTGGAGTTGGTGGCGGCCCTCGGTGGTGGGGCCGCAGAGGGTGTCGTGGTGGCCGTCGGAGTCGGCGAGGACGGTGGCCAGGACCCGGCCTTGGTCGGAGAGCAGTGGATGGCCTGCGCTGAGGTAGGCCTGCCACGGGACTTTCACGGTGTCGGCGACATTCAGCCGTTCCCAGGGGGATTCGGTCCGTAGTAGGAACAGGTGGGCGCAGGTGGTGCCGGTGGGGTCGCTGAGGCGCACTCGAGTGCCTCGGCCGAGCGCGATGTTCGCGTAGCCGCCTGGGGGGATGCGTTGTGCGGCAACGATTTTTGTGGGGTCTATGTCAGGGGGTGTGTCGGGGGTGGTGATGGTCGCTGCTGCGGCTTGGGCGCGTGCGTGGGCGCGGGCGCCGGTGGTGGAGTGGGTGTTTGTCATCGTTGACCTCCTGGGATGACCTGGGTTCGGTAGTCCCAGGACGGTTTGACGCTGTGTTTGTTGGCGCGCTGGCGCGCGCGTGTCCGCGGCCCTGAGGGGCCGCCGGTCAGGCACCGGGG